>JAQYVO010000006.1 GCA_030145425.1 Chromatiales bacterium
CAACGGGATCCGGAACTTTTGCGCTCTCTTGCCGAAGTGCGTATGGGCCTTGAGAGTTGGTCTGCTTATCTTGCAGGCAAAAGAGCCACGGCGAAGGATATTGCTGAATTACGTCGACTTTATTATGTCATGGAAAAGCAGGCGGCGAAGGGCGGCTGGGATTCAGAGGTCGACGCAGAATTTCACTACGCCATTACTGCAGCCAGTCACAATAGCCTGCAGATGCATGTGCTCGATTCAATCCATTCTCTCTTTCATACGACCATTCAGGTTGCCTTGATGGAGTTTTATCAGCAAGAAGGTCATGTTCAGTTATTGTTGACGCAACATCGAGAGATCATGGAAGCGATTGCCGACCACCAGCCTGAATTGGCGCGGCAGAAGATGATGGAACATCTTGCCATGGTTGAAGAGAAAATGGCGGAACTGTTAGAGGCAAAGAACTTGTAGCGAGGAACGCGGTACGAGAAAAGCTAAACGTTAACGGGGCCAGAATTGATATTCTGGCCCCGTTTTTAATTGATGGTTCATGGTAAAGGATTCTGGGTTAATGGACGACCCTAAGGCAGCAGATGAGTCAGAACAAAGTCTTTTGTTTTACCCTTATCCCTTTACCTTGAGCCCTGTACCTGATTTAGAATCACCCCGGAACCGCCATTCCCAGCAGTTCCGTAATATGAACGACCTCCTGTTTAAGGCCTGCCTGCTTGAGTCCCCATGCCAACTGCAAATGGCAGCCAGGATTGGCAGTGACCAGCAACTCGGCTCCCGTCTCCTGAATGTTCTCAAGCTTGCGGTCAAGGATTTGCTGGCTCTCGCTGGTATATTTCAGGCTGAAGGTTGCCGCGCTGCCGCAGCACCAGCTTGCCTCGTTTAACTCACGAAATTCGATACCCGGAATCGCTTTAATCAGGTCGCGCGGTTGCTTGCTGATGTTCTGGGCATGACAGAGGTGGCAAGGCTCGTGGTAGGTGACGGTCTTGTTGATCGTCTTAAGCCCCTCGGTACGCAGACCCTGCTCAGCAAGGAACTCGCTGATGTCTTTAATCTTGCTGTGGAAGGTCTTTAGCTTCTCATGATCGCCGGACTCTTCGAGTAGCTCTTCGTACTCCTTGAGTGCTGCACCACAACCGGCACAGTCGGTTACGATGGCGTCAACATCAAGAGCCATGAAGAGGTCGAGGTTGTGCTGCGCCAGACTGCGGGTGGTGCCTCGATCACCTTCGTTAAGGTGTGGAGCACCGCAACACTTCTGCTCTTTCGGTGTGATCACTTCGAAGCCCTGGTGGGTAAGAACCTTGACCGTCTGTCGAGAGACTTCAGGGTACATCAGGGTCATGATGCAACCGAGGAAGAAGGCCACACGGCCGCGTTGCTCACCGACCGCCGGAACCACGTCGGGCAGTTGGGGCCGTAGCGGCGGATGCAACTCAGGTATCATGCCTTCGGCTTTGTTCACCCATTCCGGGCCCAGCTTGAGCAGTTGTGAGTGACGCACCAGCCATTGGATCCCTAGCTTCTGGTAGAGACGTGCTGGCAGCATTGACGTTTCGAGCAGGTCAGGCGAGGGTAGCATGCGCTCCAAGACGAATTCGCGAAACTTGCGAACGGCGCCTGTTAAGGGAAACGCTTCCTGGGCCTGGTTGCGACACGCCTCCATAACCTGTCCGGCGTGGACGCCCGAAGGGCAGGCCGTGGAGCAGGCCCGGCAGTCGAGACAGAAATAGGACTCCTCTTTCAGGGCCGCCGTGAAGTCGAGTTGTTCGTCGGCAACAGCTTTGGCCAAGGCCACCCGGCCGCGTGGAGAAGAGCGCTCTCTGCCGGTCAGGACATAGGTCGGGCAGGTCGGCAGGCAGAAGCCGCAACGCATACACTGCAGCATGCCATCGTAGTTTGGTTCATCGGCAAGGGGGAATTTGCCGAGGCATTGTTTCTCAGCCACGGCCAACCTCCGTACCATCTGTGAAGATCTTGCCAGGATTCAGCAATCCGCCCGGATCGAAACCTTGTTTAATGCGTCGCATGACTTCTACGCCGCCGGCACCAATCTGGCGTTCCAGGTAGTCCTTCTTGGCCAGCCCGATACCGTGTTCTCCGGAAACAGTGCCACCCCAGGCCAGAACCTTTTCGTAAAGGTCATGGTAGAAGGCGTGGGCTCGCTCCATCTCCTCGCGGTTGCGCTCGTCACAGAGCACGGTCGGATGCAGGTTGCCGTCACCAGCGTGACCGAAAGTGCCAACCTTGAGCTTGTACTTTTCGCCAAGTCGTTCGATCTCGTCAAAAGTTTCAGCCAGACGGCTGCGGGGGACCGTTGCATCTTCTAGCAGGGTCGTGGGTGAAACGCGGGCCAGCGCTGATAGAGCTGTGCGACGAGCGGCCGCCAACTGCGCGGCATGCTCGGCATCTGTCGCTTCCTGAATTTCGGCAGCTCCGACTCTTTGCAAGACCTCTTTGACGCCGTTTGCTTCATCGGCAACAACGGCCGGATGTCCGTCAACTTCAATCAGTAGCAGCGCCGCCATTTCCAGAGGCAGACCGATCTTGGCGTAACCTTCAACACATTTTATGGTGGCGTTGTCCATGATCTCGAGTGTTGAGGGGATAATCTTGGCCGCGATGATGCTGGAAACAGCTTCTCCTGCGGTGCGGGTGTCCTTGAAGTAGGCCAGCAGGGTGCGCTTGGTCTGAGGTGGTGGAATCAGCTTGAAGGTAGCTTCGGTGATAATGCCAAGCGTGCCCTCACTGCCGACCAGCAAGTCTTTGAGGGCGTAGCCGGCCACATCCTTGACACTCTTCCCGCCAGTAGAGAAAGGCAAGCCGTCACCGAATACGCCGGTGAGTGCCATAACGTAATCCCTGGTGACGCCATACTTGAGTCCGCGCAGACCACCGGCATCTTCGGCAATGTTGCCGCCGAGAGTGGAGATCTTCTGCGAGCCTGGGTCGGGGGGGTAGAAAAGCCCTTTGGCCATCACAGCATCAAAGAAGTCGAGGGTGACCACACCGGCCTGGGCTGTCGCGGTCAAGTTCTCTTCGTCGATCTCGAGGATTTTATTGAGCCGCGTCAAACAGAGTACGATGCCGCCGTTAACGGCTACACTACCTCCAGAAAGACCTGTTCCAGAGCCACGCGGTACGATCGGCAGCCCTTCTTCGCGGGCAAATTTCACCAACGCTATAACCTGCTCGGTAGCGGTTGGGAAAACCACTACATCAGGCATGTGATGAATCTCAGGTGTTGCATCGTAGCCGAAGGTCAATAGGTCTTCTTTTTCGTGCAGTACATTGGCTGCGCCTACCAGTTCGGTCAGTTTGCTGATGGCATTTTTAGAAATCATAAGCTCCTCGCACGGCAATATCTCGCTATGTAGAAATCAAGTATAGCCGATATTTATCAACCACCAAAGAATACACCAGGCAACCAGGTGATAATTTCGGGGAAGAAAATCATAACCGCCAGTCCAATAACCTGAATGGCAACAAACGGCAGGATTCCCTTGTAGATATGGCCCATGGTGTATTCCGGAGGAGCCACGCCCTTAAAATAGAAGAGCGAATAGCCGAAGGTGGGCGTTAAAAAGGAAGTCTGCAGGTTGACGCAGATCAGCATGGCGAACCAGAGAGGATTGAAGTCGAGGTCCATGGCAATGGGGGTGAAGATCGGCACCACCACCAGCAGAATCGCTGCCCAGTCAATGAACATTCCCATCAGGAAAACGACTGCCATCATGATTGCCAGAACGACATATTCGTGAACATCCATCCCCAGCAGCAGGTCGGCTACGGCGTCGCCGCCGCCCATGCTGAGAAAAACCACAGAAAAAAGTTTGCCGCCGATAAAGAGCAGCATGATCATAGCGGTGGTGCGCAGGGTGGCGGTGGAGGCCTGAACGATCACTTGCCAGTTGAACTTGCGGCCAGCAATCGCCAACACCACGGCACCGGTACAACCCAGAGAGGCTGCTTCGGTCGGGGTGGCGACGCCCGCAAGGATGGTCCCCATTACAGTCAGGATCAGACCGAAGGGAGGGACAAAGCTTGTCAAGGTCATCTTGATCTTCTGGCCCGTGCTATGGGTACGCTCTTCCGCCGGAATCGGTGGCCCCAGTTTGGGGTTGATGAAACAGCGCACCCCGACGTAG
>JAQYVO010000059.1 GCA_030145425.1 Chromatiales bacterium
TCGATCAGGCCTTATCAAGCCGCCGGACGAGCCAGGCGGGCTTTCGCGACCAGGTACAATCCCAGCTTCAATTCTGCGTGGCTCAATGCATCCTGGATTCTTCTTACGGTCTCGCTTTTCTCATGCCCCCATTCGTTAATCAAATTCCGCCAAAGTGCTACTTCCTCTCTCAGTTCAGCTTCTTGTTCCGTCATTCTATTTTTGATAATTGCCAAACAGAATTCGATTATATCCAGCGATAATGGAAAATTCCAGATTGGATTTGCGGACCCGGTATTCCGTTTCATCAGCGATGACATATTCCTACTGAAATTGTCGGAAAGGCCTGTCGCCCAAATGTCCAGGATATTGCTGCACTGCAAAATGAGCCCGTTGAAATCTGCCTGAAACCGCCTGCCCCCCTGACCAATGCGTATCCCGGGTACTTCTTTCAATGAGTTCAGAACCTGCCCGGGGCGTTTTAAAGCACCAGGTTGGCCAGAGGCCTGTCGATCATACCGATCACCCGTTTTATAGCCTGGAGATAGTTGATGTTCTCAACCCCCTGCAGGCCGATGTCGGCAATCGTTTTTCTGATATCTCCGATCTCAGTGGACTCGGAGTTGACAGTTACCACCTTTGCCCCATTGATCAGCACATTTGCGACTTCACAAAGGGTATCGTTTACCACATAGCCGAAGCGCTGCTTCCTGACATCCACTGCCTGCAGATCCGGGTGATCCGCAATCAGCTCCAGAAACTGCTCCATGTTGTAACTCTCTTTATCAAGCAGGGACGCATTTACCTGGAACGCGGGAAAAACGTCTGTCTCGAGTACCGTGCGGCTGATCGGGAGCTCCGTTTTCATCAGTGGATTCCATTGCTCCAGGCCCTCGAGTTCCCTCACAAAGGTCTTGATGTCCATTCTCCCGTCACGAATCTTCGTATTGTTGACGTCGTTGGCGCGAGACATGATGTAGATCTCTTTCGAACGGCGCTCCCAAACTTTCTCCGGTACGGGAACCGAGAGGCGGGCCATACGTCTGGCCGCAGTATCGAAGTTTTGACCGAAAGTGCGAAATTCAAACCGCGGTCTGGATGTTTCACCGATGGCTAAACCTGATATTGACATGGCTCAATTCCGGGGCAGTTAACAGAAAATTAGCGTCTTATCGTCATTTAGAAAACGCCTGTTTTGCCGATAGGGTTTCATGAAGACCCGCTGATTTCAGCAAAATTTGTGCAGGTGCAGCAAAAAAGATACTATAGCGCGTCCTGTCCCTGGTGACAGCCTTGCCGCATCTGCTGGCAACTAATTGTTTTTTAACCTAAAGTAGTAGCTAAGATGTACCCAAAATCCCCTCTCGACTGGAACAAACTCCTTCATTCAGGTAACAGGATTTTCATAGGCTCCAACGCCGCTGTACCCAACGGCCTGATCAACAACCTCATAGAGAATTCCCAGAATCTCCACGACATTGAAGCGGTGCATATATTCGCCATGGGGGAGAATGCCTGGGCTCGAAAGGAACACAGGGATTTATTCAAGATAAACTCGCTTTTCATCAGTCCGGGTATCCGCGATGCGGTAGCTGATGGCTACGCCGACTATACACCCTGCTTTCTCTCTGAGATACCCAGTCTGTTCCAGGAGCAGATCCTGTCCCTGGATGCCGCACTGGTAACTCTCAGCCCCCCGGATGAGTATGGCTATTGCTCAATGGGCACTTCCGTGGACATCGTCTCTGCCGCAATCAGATCTGCCGGCAAAGTGATTGCCCAGATTAATCCCTGCATGCCCAGAACCTGCGGACACAGTTTCATTCACATAGATGAAGTCGATGCGTGGATGGAAATAGAGGAACCGATCCCGGAGCTGAAGCCACCGAAGATCGACCCCATCACCGAGCAGATCGCCCAGTATGTCTCCATGCTCATCGAAGACGGCGCCACACTGCAGCTGGGGATTGGAAAGATACCGGACGCGGTGCTCAAGTACCTGAGCAATCATCATGATCTCGGCGTGTATACCGAGATGATGAGTGATGGCGTCATGGATCTGATGAAAAAGGGTGTGATCAACAATAGAAATAAGACCTTTCATCAGGGAAAGACGATAACCACATTCTGTATGGGTACCAAGAAACTCTACGATTTCGTCGATGGAAATCCCCACGTCGAGTTTCATCCGTCTGAGCACGTAAACGCCCCTCGGAACATTGCCCGCAACGACAATATGGTGTCGATAAACAGCGCCATCGAGGTGGATCTCACCGGACAGGTAGTTGCGGATTCCGTAGGGTACCGTTTCTATAGTGGTATCGGCGGGCAGGTCGATTTCATCCGCGGTGCGGCTATGAGCAAGGGTGGCAAACCAATTATCGCACTGCCCTCGACTGCAAAATATGGTTCGATCTCCAAGATTGTGCCCTTTATCACCGAAGGCGGCGGCGTAGTGACATCACGAGGCGACGTACATTATGTGGTCACCGAATATGGTATCGCCACCCTGAGGGGAAAGAGCATACGGGAGCGGGCGCTCGAGCTGATTCAGATCGCCCACCCGAATTTCAGGGAGCAGCTGTTGTCTGAGGTCAGGAAACACTACTGGGTGCCGAGCTACCAGAAACAGAAACCCGTCCCCGTTCCGGAACTGGGCCCGGTGGCACTCAAGAAGATGAAGTTTGGAGGCAAGAAATACAATCTCAGACCTTTACAGCCCGCTGACGAACGACTGCTGCAGGAGTTCTTCTATTCCCATAACAAAGAGACACTGATGATGCGATACAGCCATCATCCAAAACAGATGTCCAGGGAAAAGGCCTCTACACTGGTAGCCGTCGACCAGAATCAGGATCTGGCACTCTGCATTGTCAAACGCAAGGGCCCGAAGGATGAAATCGAGGCGGTCGGGCGCTATTACTACATCGAACAAAACAATTCCGCGGAGGCTGCCTTTGTCGTCAGAGAGATGCACCAGGGCAAAGGGATGGCCCAGGCGCTTCTCGACCAGATGATATCAGTCGCAAAGAAACGCAACATTGCCAAGATGTGTGCCTACGTGAGAGCGGAGAACAAACCCATGCTCAAGGTATTCGAACGACACCATTTCGTTCGAACAGCATCGGAAACGCCGCGCGAGGTATCCCTGGAACTGGACCTGACGATCAACTACGAGGAGCAGGGCGTGGTGGAACTGATACAACCGGCCAGCGTTGCCTGACAGGTATAGCGTGTAGGATATGCTGGTTCAAGCTTTTTAGGGTCAAAGGGTACAGGCATACACGGCAAATGCCCCACCTTCTGTCTCGAATTCGAGCGCAATGGTTTTCTGATCAGTTTTCCAATCCGCTGCATAGTCGTCCCCTATAACAGTCATAGGGGGCAAAAGCTCGATATCAGGGCTGGCAAGCTTGGTTTTCATCCCGCCGCAGATCATATTGATCATTTCCCCGATCCCGTCACCCAAGTCCTGTGCAGTCAATGTATCCGGGGTACTGCCGGTAATACCGGCCACGAAGTCCCGCAGCAACGCGTCTGGCATGCACACCGCCACCACTGTTCTATGTTGGCCGGTCATGACCATCAAACCGGTTGCAGGGCCTGATACAGAAAAACTGTCCAGTTCCTTGTGACCGGTATAGGCCACTTCAGCCATGGCCATCATACCCAGCATTTCCAGTACCGAATTTTTCAGACCCTCGGTAAGCGCCGTTTGATACGTATTGGTATCTGATACATTCCCTATCTCAATACTCATTTCCTGTCCTGTTGTTTCCAATCCAAAGATACTCAGGCGCTGGCCAGCAACATCAGTGTCTGGGATTTTTCCGCGTCCTGGTCTGCCATATCGATGATCGCGGGAATCTCTTCCACCGAAAGCCCGAGCCAATCCCAGCAGGCATCGGAAAATCCCTCTGGCGGCACCGAGGTGCCATTGTCGATACCGCGGTTGTTACAGACGAAATTGGCGATGTGCACAATACAGGCCAATGTTCTGTGCTCGTCCGCAGAAAGTGGATCATTGTGGAAGGTAACGGCCTCCACCAGGGAATTGGGCATCCCCCACTGTCTCAAGATGATGCCCCCAACCTCGGCGTGGGATATACCCAGGAATTTTTGCTCGGCGGCGCACAAAGGCAGACTCTCCCCCCCTGCTTCACCGGCGTTCGAATCACCGTCATTTCTGCCCGCCATATTCAGGGCGAGCGCATATTGCTCGGGAATTATCTGATCCAGTACCAGGATGCCCAGATCATGGAGCAGACCGGCAACAAACGCGAGCCCGCTCACAGAAGACTCTCCAACCCCTGATTCCGCCCCACAGCAGCGAAGCATCGATTTAGCGGTATAGGCCACCGAGATGGAATGGCGCCAGAATCGCTTGTAGTCGATGTGCGGCAGATCCGGCATGAGACGCAATACGCTGACCGCATAGACCAGGTTCCTGAGTTCGCTCATCCCCAACCGTGTCACCGCCTGACGAACATCCACGATTTCGGAACCGACATGGTAGAGGACCGAGTTAGCGATCTTTAGCACCTTCAGGGTAAGGGTGGGGTCCTCGCTGATGATCCGCGCGATCGCTGCTGCATCGGTATCATCACTTTCGATCTCATGCTGCAGCCGCATTACCACTTCCGGCAGCGTTGGGATCTGGATTACCGTCTCCAGGCTCGTCAGTATTTCTGTTCGCAGGCTCAAGATTCAGGCTCCGCCCATTCCGAGGCTTTCATAAATCTTTGTCGCCAGATCTTCCTGGGTAAAGGGTTTGGTCAGATAGTTCACGGCGCCGGCTTGTATTGCCGCCACGATGTTCTTCCTCTCCCCTTCGGTAGTCAC
Source organism: Chromatiales bacterium (assembly GCA_030145425.1). Lineage (GTDB taxonomy): Bacteria > Pseudomonadota > Gammaproteobacteria > Chromatiales > Chromatiaceae > JAHEHQ01. Next base: position 4,822 of record JAQYVO010000059.1, read on the forward strand.
CATCATCACCGGGATATGCTGTAGATCCTGGTCGGCCTTGATCTCCTTAAGCACCTCGAGCCCGTTCATGCCCGGCATGTTCCAGTCCAGCAAAACCAGCTCAATGGCTTCAGTTTCCGCTTTCATGGCCTGCAGTCCACGGCCACCGCTTTCCGCCTCGATGGTTTCAAATCCGATGGTCGCGGCAACATCGCAAATGACACGCCTGATCATGCGGGAATCGTCTATCGTGAGTAGTTTCATTTCCGCTGTCCATACAATTGTGAATGACCGCCGCTGCCCTGGGCGGGTCGGTAGAAAGCTGTCTTGGCAAGCAACTCCGAGGTCAATGCGTCGGTTATGCCGCGAGGCGACTCCGAGGAGCCGAGCGCCAGCATGCCGTCCGGCAGCAGGCTGGTGGACAGTTTGCCGTAAATACTTTTCTTCAGTTCATCAGAAAAATAGATCAGGACGTTCCGGCACAGGATGATGTCGAATTTTCCCAGCAGCGCGAAGCTGTCCATCAGGTTGAACTGTTTGAACGTCACCATGGCACGGATCTTCTGATCCAACTCATAGGCCAAGCCGTTCTCGTTGAAGTATCGGTCCTTGAAATCGGGTCGCATGCCGCGGCTCAATGCCAGTTGGCTGTAACGCGCCGAGGTGGCCATAAAAATGGCCGATGGCGAAAGATCGGTAGCGAGGATTTCAAACCTGGTGTTGGGGACCGAAGGGCTCCTGCCCAGGGCATGGTCGATGAGCATTGCAATGGAGTAAGGCTCCTGCCCCGTGGAGCAGGCCGCGGACCAGATACGCACTTTACCCATCGAAGCGCGCTTGATGAGCCGGGGCACGATCTCTTTCTCAAATACCGAAAAAAAGGAATCATCCCGAAACCACAGGGTTTCGTTGGTGGTCATCGCATCGATGACCTTGACCCGCAACGGCTCGGTTCCTGCCTGCAGCATCTTGTGCAGATCGGTAAATGTCTCACAGCCATTCTGGACCATCAGCGTGGTCAGACGGCTTTCCAGCAGGTATTCCTTACCATCACCCAGCGTGATACCGCTGTGCTCTCGCAGGTAATCCTTCATCAATTGGAATTCTTTTTCGGTAATCGCCATGTGCCGGAGCCTGCTGAAATCCCTATTTGTTTGTCATTTTTTTACTGTTATATACAGCAGTCGTAGCCTGGATGAAGCGAAGTGGAATCCAGGGAACATCCTCAGGACGTCCCCCCAAATTCCCGATTAAGCTCATACTCCGCCCGACCTGGGCTTATTGCATTCTCTTGCCGCACCGATTTCATCGAGGTTATGCACATAACTGCCGTATCCGGTCACCGATAGCTTCAAGGGGCAGCACCTCGTCTGCCAGTCCCCGCTCGTTTACCGCCCGGGGCATACCGTAGACGACACAGGACGCCTCGTCCTGGACGATACAGGCACAGCCGCCGTTTTGGCGCTTCAATGCCTCGACGCCATTGGCGCCGTCCTGCCCCATGCCGGTGAGTACCAGCGAAAGAACCCGACCGGGGAAACGCTCGGCGACGGAACCAAACAGCACATCGACCGCCGGCCTACATCCATTGACCCTGGGACTGTCGTTGAGAGCGACAACCGGCTTTCCAGCGGTGTTCTCAAACGTCATGTGGCGGCCGCCCGGGGCCAGCAGCACATTGCCCGGAACCAGCTCGTCCCCCTCTTCGGCCTCCTTTACAGAAGTCCCGCTGGACCTTTCCAGCTGCGCGGCCAGGGAAGCGGTGAACACAGGCGGCATGTGTTGGACGATAAGAATGGGCACCCGCATACCCGGGCCCATACCCTTCAGAACCTGGGCCAGGGCCACAGGTCCACCGGTAGATGAGCCGATTAATAGAAGGTCCGGTTTCCGGAGCGCCCTGGCAGGCGCCCGTGCAACAGGTTGCGCCGTCCCGGACGCTGGCCTGGTCGGCTTCGTTATTTGCGCGGGACGGGGTCTGGAGGCCGGTATGGGTTGCTTGTTTCTGCGGACCAGGAGCTTCGCCACGACGATGTTCAGAATGGGAAGCAACTCCTTGCGCAGTGCCGCGCTGGCGGAGGCCATACCCTGGGAAGCTATTGGCTTGGTCACGAACTCCATAGCACCCGAGGAGAGACACTGCATTACGATGTCTGCATTGTCCCGACTTAAACCGCTGACCATCACCACCTGAACCCCGGGAAACTCGGCACGGATTCGTTTCAGCGCAGTCAAGCCGTCCATCTCCGGCATGGTGACGTCCAACAGCACCAGATCCGGTTGACACTCGGCAATCTTGGCAAGAGCGATCTTCCCATTGGACGCCGTTGCGATCAACTCGACACCGGCCAGATTCTCCACCAGCCGCTTCAGTATGCTCCGGTAGGTCAGGCTGTCATCCACCACCATGACTTTCAAAGACATACTCATGCGGTAATCCCTTTCACTTTCATCGACTTGCTAAGCGGCGCTTGCAGCAGCCGGGGCCACGGCAACGCCCAGGCTTTCATGCACATAGAGCAGGTCCAGCTGCTCGAATAATGCCTTGGTCATGCCGTGCATACCCTCTATAGTATGTTTGGCCACATCCAACTCGCCTTCGCTTGACAGTCTGACCGTCTCCTTGCCCCGCTCGTGCAGTTCCAAATGGATACGCCCGACCTCCTGAAACAGGGCATTGTCGCCAAAAAGAGCCGTGCCCTCGTTGTCGTACCATTTGCCGAAATCACACTCGTGGCCGCTCTTCACTTCGTCTGGAGAATGATCGCACCCGTCATGCACCATACCGCCCAAGACACCCAACCATTTAAGGTGGGCTGACTTTACGGCGTGTATATTGAACGACTCTGCGCCGACCTTCAGCTTACGGCCGGCCTCATCCAGCCTGTCGCTGGCGCTGTACACCACATCCACCAGCAGTCCTGTATGAGTAATGGAACTGTTCATTGAGTCCACACGGTTCGAAGTCTCGTCCATGCTCCCGCGTACCTTGCCGGATGCCTCGCCGGCCATTTCGACCGACTCCCGGACAGTGGCCGTCATCGCGCGAACCTGTTCACTTCTTTCCATCAGGTTCCTCCCCAGAGCCGCTACCGATTCCGTGGAGCGGGCGATCTCCCCCGTTCCGCTCGCAGCCTCCGCTGCGGCCCGCGCAACTTCCTGGGCTGCCTGTTCCAACTCTCCGGAGTTGTGGGTGACTTCCTCCGCGGCTTGGGAAACATTGCCTATGGAACGGGCGATCTCGTTGGTGGTGGAAGTCTGTTCATCCACCGCATGGGTAATTTCCGTGGTCGAGTCGTTGATATGACCGATGGTGTCGGCGATAGCCTGGGAGGCCGACGCAGCCTCTCCGGTGTTCACCTGCATTTCATCTATTTTCTCCGAGATCATCTTTGTGGCATCGGCGGTCTGGCGGGCCAGTTCCTTTACTTCGTTGGCCACCACGGCAAATCCCTTACCTGCCTCACCGGCACCCGCAGCCTCGATAGCCGCATTCAAGGCCAGCATGTTGGTCTGATCGGCTATCGCATTGATGACCTCCACGACCTTGCCGATCTCTCCGGCGGAGTGGGACAGATGTTCCATGATGCCGTTGTTCACCCTTGTCTGCTCTGCAGCTTTTTCCGACTCTTCACTGACATCCGCACAGCGCTGCCGTACGTCGTTGAGGGAAGCGGTCATCTGCTCCACGGCCGAGGCAACAGTACTCACGGAATCATTGACTGCCTGCAGACTGCCGTTCACGTTGGAGTTGTTGGCTGTCATCTGCTCCGCTGCCGATGCCATGGTGCCAACGTTGCTGCTGGCCTGTTCCGCGGCGCTGGCAATCACATTGATGCTGTCGGTCAACTCTCCGAATGAGGTGACCATCGCAGTCATGCTCACGTTGTTGTCGGCGGCGGCGCTCCCGATGGAGTGAATATTCGCATCCATGCCGGCATTCTCCGTCGCAACCGACTGAGCCAGGCGGCTGGTGGCATCTGCGGCACCGCTCATTTCCTGCCTGGCCGATGCCAGTTCTATCACTGCTGCCCTGACGGAATGGGACTGCAGATTGAGTACATGGATAATCTTTCTGATCTCGGTTATGACGGTATTGACATCGGTCGCGATGGCATTGATCTCATTGCGGCCTTCCTCGACCGGAATCTCACTGGAAAAATCCCCCTCGGCCACCCGCCCTATCGCTTTGCGAATTCCGGCGATGCGGGTATTCAGAAGCCCCGCCTGCCAGAAAACCAGAATCATACCCAGGAGACCCATAGCCGCGGCACCGTACGCGATGGCTTTTAAATCGCTGACCCGTCCCTTGGCTTCCTTCGCCATGAGGGATACCGCACCATGGGATTCCTTCAGCAGGGACATGTTCTCTTTGGTCAGGAGGGTCAGCAAGGCACCCAATTGTTCTGTATCGCCCTCGAACACAGCCAGCTTTGCATACAATGGCCGCCACCGCGCTGCCACTTTCTCCAGTTGGGCGACCGCCTCCGGCGAAGGTCTGTTGACCGGTCGCCGCGACGCATCATTGCTGTCAATTTTTATCGGCGCATCTCCGCCCGAGATCAGCGCCTCCAGGGTTTCGTTGAAAGTCCAGACGGAATTTTTCAGGTTGTTCAGGTTATCCTTACTGCGCTCTTGCTGATAGAGATACAACTCCTTGGTCATACGCTGGGACAGCATGCGTTGACGACCGGCCATGTCAATGGTGGCGGAATCGTCAGCCTGCATTCCGGTGATCCAGAAAATCCCGGCCAGCACGCTGCCGACAACGACCAAAATCATGACACTCATAGAGTAGAGCAGTGCCTTGATACTGATTGATTTAAAGATGTTTTGTTTCATGTCAACTCCATAATCTTGTGGGCTTTCTGATCACATCGATTGGCGCTATCAGTTGAGGTGTACGGCCTCTTTCCCGACGCCCAGGGTGTGTTTCACATCGAGCAGGATCAGCAGCCGTTCCTGCTGCTCCACCACCCCCTGAACAAAGTCCGCGGAAATGCCCCCCAGGTTAGCGGGTGGCGGCAGAATCGAATCTTTGTCGATCTCCATAACGTCATCGAGCCCGTCTACCGTCAGGCCCACTGGGTCTTCCCAGGTGCAATGGTTTTCCGCCATCTCGTCATCGATCACCTGGACCTCATCATGGGTCTTCAGAATGACGTTGTAGCCTTTGCTTCCACCCATGCCATCCACCTGGGATTCGTCGATCCATCCCAAACGCCGCTTCAGGTCAAAAAGAGTTATCACCCGCCCCCGAATATTGAGCATGCCCCGGATATAGTCCCGGCTGCCCGGCACCGGTGTGCAGTTCGAGGATCTGTTGATCTCCCGAATCAGAACGATGTTGATGCCCAGGTATATGTCTCCCAGGCGAAATATGCTCACCAGCATATAGACCTCCAAATCCAATCACTCATATTCATCCCCAGATCAACTCGGTAAGACTGTGCGACGTTCAGGATGACGAACCGCTCAGGCGGCCTCCGAACCTTTCAGGCGAAATCGGCTTAGCATCTCGTTGAGGCTGCCGGCGGTCTCCTTGATCGACCCGGCCCTCTCTCCCACTGTCCGGCTCAGGCTGTCGATCTGCTCGGTGGATGTCTTAACCTCTTCCATACGGGCCGCGATCTCACCGGAGGCCTTTGACACCTCGGACACATTGCGGGTGATCTCCTCGTTGCCCCGGCTCGTCTCAACCACATTGCGGGCAACTTCATCCAGCCCGGTGGCGATCTCGCCCATGTTTCGATTGACCTCTCCGATTCCACCGCTTACCTCGTTGATGCTGCGACTGACTTCAGCAATGCCGTCGCTTGACTCCACCAGGCGCCGCACAACCTCTTCGCTGTCTGCGGCCGTATTGCCGACGGAGGCGGCAATCTCATTCAGTGCTGAGTTTTGTTCGTCAACGGCGTGGTTGATCTCCGTATTGGCCTTGCTGATGCGCTCGATGATCTCCCGCACACCTTCGCTCGCCGAACTCGCCTCGCCGCTGTTGACACGGATCTCATCGATCCTTTCCGATATCATCTTGGTGGCTTCCGCAGTCTGACGCGCCAGATCCTTCACCTCGTTGGCCACAACGGCGAAGCCCTTGCCTGCCTCGCCTGCCCCCGCCGCCTCGATCGCGGCATTCAGCGCCAGCATATTGGTCTGGTCTGCAATGGCGTTGATCACCTGAACTACCTTGCCGATCTCGCCGGCTGACGTGGACAGCTTGTCCATCACTTCCGAGGTGACCTGTGCCTGTTCGGTGGCCTCCGCGGATTCATGATCCGCATTTTCGCAGCGTTTTCGCACCTCATTGAGTGATGCGGTCATCTCCTCCACAGCGCTGGAAATGGTACTGACGTTGCCGTTGGTATTCTCCATCGCCTCCCTGATGGCAACCATGTTCGTAGTGGCCTGCTCCGAAGCAGCGGCCACGGTGCCGATCTCGTTGTTGGCTCCGTCCGAAGCCTTGGAGACACCCGTCGCATTGGCGCTGGCTTGCTCCACCGCAGAAGACACCGTACCCATGCTGGCACTGCTCTGCTCGGTGGCTGCCGAGATAGTACCCATGTTTGCGCTCATCTCTTCGGCAGCCGCAGCTGTGGCGTGGGTCATTTCACTTAGCTCGGCGGCGCCGGACGCCAGGCCGGAAGAGACCCTGCCCATATCATCGGATGCCGAACTCAAGGTGCCGGCGTGCCCGGAAATATCCTGGATCATGGTGCGCAGACCGGTAACCATGTTTTTCATGGCGCCGTAAATACCGACCGCGGGGCGGGATTCGTCGAAGGTAATGGTCAAATCACCCTGGGCCACCAGGCGGGCAATCCTCTCAACCTCAGCGGGCTCCCCGCCTACCTGTCGCAGTACACTGATGGTGACCCAAGTCCCAATCACTGCGCTCAGGAGCGCCGCGATGCACACCATGGCCAGGATCAGGGTATTGGTCCAGTCCACCGTGGCCGCATTCTGCTCCTGGCGCTCTGCCATCAGAGCAGCTTCCTCGGCGCTGAAGTCGGCCATGATCTGGCGGAACTTGTCGAAGTACTGCTTGCCCCTCGCCTCACCCACCAGATCAGCCATATCGTCCATGGTCTTGGCATCGCCGATGTCATGGCGCAGCTGGATAGTCGGTTCGGTGACATTCGTTTTCCATTCCCGAATGTTCTGCTCCATCTCCTCGACCAGTTGAATCTGGGCCGGGTTGTCGCTCACCGTCTCCTTCATCTCGCCGGTCAGCTCGAAAAAATGCTTGGAACCTGCATTATAGGGGGCCAGGAACTCCTCTTTGCCGGCCAGCAGGTAGCCGCGCATGCCGGTCTCCATATCCACTGCCGCGGCCAGGATGTCGTTGGCCTTGATGATCACCTCGTAGGTATGGGTTATCCACTCCTCGTTCTGTTGCATTTTCGTCAACAGGCCGGTTTCCGACCCACCGCTGATGGCCGGGTCGACGGTCAATTCGTCCAGATTGCGAAATGCGTTGTCGAATTCCTTCTGTCGCTTGCCGAGCAGGGTAGACTCCCGGTCGATAAAGGTCTTGATCTGCCCCCGGAACTTGTCGAAGTAAACCTTGCCCCGCGCCTCGCCCACCAGGCGGGCCATGTCATTCATGGTCTTGGCATCGCCGACCTGCCTGCGCAGATCGATGGTCGGCTCGGTAACGTTGGATTGCCACGCCTTCAGTGTCTTTTCCACCTCTTCCATGCGGCTGACCTGTCTGGGATTGTCGCTCACCGTGCTCTTCATGGCGGAGATGCCCGCATAGGTGGCCTGCTCGCCGCCCTTATAGGGATCGAGGAAGCCTTCCTGGCCCGCCAGCAAATAGCCTCGCATACCGGTCTCCATGTCCACGGCGGATCCGATGATACCTCCCGCCTGTTTGAGAACTTCGTGGGTGTGGTCCACCGCGCCATTGGTGTCGACGATGGATTTGATGCTGATCATGCTCGTGATGCCCAGAGCCAACATGAAAATCAGCGGGATAAGGATTCCGCCAACGATCTTCGTCTTTATTCCGAGAATGTTCATTTTCTCCACAATGCTCATCTTTCCTACCTTCCCGTTTCGTGTATATCCAGTAACAATCCGTTAACAAAATCTATTCTCTAAATCCGATCACATAGCCTGTCGGATGCAGCGGCAGATCCTTAGACGAGTAGCCCATCCACAGGGCAGTCATCACAAGGATCCAATAATCTATCGGCGTTGAACAAACGGTCTCTCCACTTCAAACCGAGGCCGCCGCCTGCAACAGCTGCACCCGGTCTATGCTCGGCACACAGCCAGCGAATCCCGCCTGTCTGCAGCGCTTTTCCAGTAGCGAGGAGAAGGCGCTGGAGACAGCGATGACGGGGATTTCGGCATTGCGAGTGGCATGTTTTTCCTCGGCCAGATCAAATCCGTCCATGCCCGGCATCATGATATCGGTGACCAGCAGATCGTAGGGTTTGTCTTTAAGCAGCTTCAGTGCCTGCTTTGCATCCTGCGCCTGATCGACGATAAAGCCGGCCCCGTTAAGGTATTTGGCGGTCACGGCACGCAGGAAAGGTGTGTCATCCACCACCAATACCTGACGGTCCATACCCTTGGGGATATCGCCGCCGGGTGTGCAGATGCCCGCCATTTCGATCAATGTAGAGACGTCCGGAAACAGGGTCACCCGGTCGTCGATATGGGCGGTGCCGACAAGTCCGTCGGACCGGATGGTTTCGCAGTCGAGATCAATAACCGTTTCCCGGGTATCCAGGATACGCCGGAAGATCAACCCCGCCTGCACCTCGTGCAGATTGGGAATCACCATGTACAGGTCGCAGCCTTCGCCCCCGGCCTCGGCACCGTAACCCATGGCTTCGAGTCTCATTACCTGTTCCGGGTATATCGCCTTGATCGTTTTTCCTTGGTGCCGCACGTAGGACACACCGCCGATGGTTTCCAGCATATCCGGCGAGATCTTTTCCACGCGCCGGATCATGCCGTGCACGAGGCCCAGCGGCACACCGGAAACGGTTTCCAGGACCACAATGTTCTGCTTCTCCCGCAGTGCCGCCCGCCGGTCCTCGTCGAGATCCTGATTGGTCAATCCTTCGACATTGGCAGCCTTGATATGAGCGGATTCCACCACACCTGCACTGTCGATGATGAGTGCCACGCTGCCATCTCCCAGGATCGTGGTGGCCGAGAGGCAGGGATTGTCCTTAAAGAAGGTCGGCAGAGGCTTCACGACGATCTCTTCGCTGTCCATCACCTCTTCCACCATCATGCCGATTTCAGCGTTGGCCACGCGCAGCACCATGATATATGCCACCAGGCTGTCACCGCTGCGGCGCTTGTCCGTCCTTTTCTCTACAGATTCTGATCCGCTGCCGGCAAGCGCGGCATAGTCGCTTTCATCCATGTAGGGGGCGCGCCGGTCAGCCAGGGTTTCGCGCTGCTCGGCCATATCAGACTCCGGCGGAAAGTGGCGTTGCAGCCCCAGGACATCAGCCAGATTCACCAGGGGCAGCAGGGTGTTTCGCAGGCGCAGGACAGGGGCATTGCCCACCATCTCAATACGCTGGGAACGATCCGATTCGGTGATGCGCACGATCTCCACCAGCCCAACCTCGGGAATGGCAAAGCGCTGTCCCGCGGTGGAAACGATCATGGCCGGAATAATTGCCAGTGTAAGCGGCAGTTTCAGGGTGATCTTGGTGCCCTTGCCCAACGTCGCCTCGATATGGACGGCGCCGCCCAATTTCTCGATGTTGGTTCGCACCACATCCATGCCGACACCGCGGCCGGAGACGTCGGAGACCGTTTTTGCAGTTGAAAACCCGGGTGCGAAGATCAGCATCAATGCTTCCTGATCCCCCATGGTTTCGGCCTGCTCAAGGGTAATTAAACCCTTCTCGACTGCCTTCAGGCGAAGCCGGTCATGGTCGATCCCGGCACCGTCATCCGACAATGCAATATTGACCATGCCACTTTCATGATAGGCGGAAAGGACTGTCTTGCCGGTTTCCGGCTTACCTGCCGCAACCCGTTCCCGGGGTGTCTCGATACCATGATCCGCCACGTTCCGGATCAGATGGGTCAGGGGGTCTGACAGATGCTCAATGACCGATTTATCAAGATCCACATCGCCGCCAAGCAACTCCAGATCGATCTTCTTGTCCAGCTTCCTGGCAAGATCACGAACGATGCGCGGAAACTTGTTGAAGACCACGGAAAGCGGCTGCATCCTTACCTGCATCACCTTTTCCTGGACCCGGCTGGTGATGGCGTCCAGGTTCTGCACCAGCGGCGGCAGGTCTGGAAACTGCCCACCCACCATTGCGGCCGCCCGCAGCAATTGATTGCGTGCCAGTACGAGTTCACCCGCATTATTGATCAGTTCATCCAGCAGCGAGACACTGACCCGCAGAGTTTCCTCCACGGTGGGGGCGGCGGCCCTTACCGTGTTCTTTTTATCGGCCGCTAAGCTCGGTGTCCGGCGCGTGGGCTCTGGTTTTTCCACGGATCTGGGCGGCGGCTCCTCCTGCCCGGTGACCGTCGGAGCGGGCTGAGCTGACTCGGCCGGTTCCGGCAAAGCGATTTCCTGTATATGCTCTGCCGGCAGATCCAGCATCGTCTGCAGCAAATCCGGGACCAACACTGTGGAAAACAGCAGGGTAGCTGTGTCTAGATTGAGAGGGAGCTTGAAATCGGGGTCCAGGATATCGGGGGTTGCGGCAACGATATCGCCCACTGATTCCGCCATGGAGCGCATGTTTCCCAGGCACTCCGCCAGGTCTCCCTGGTCCCCAACCAAATGCAGCGCAATGCTGAACAAGCGCCTTCCATGGGCCTGGGCTTCGGCAACGGCATCCGGATAGGCACTGAGATCGAATACGCCGGGTTCAGGTGAATCAGGTGTTGCAGGCACCGTATCCTCCTGAGGTGCCTTTGCATGCACTTCAGGGGTATCGAATTCCTCACCGCCGTTGAGGATCTGTTCGAAGACCGCGATCTCGGCAGTGGCATCCACTTCCTCGCTCGCAGGAATATCGTCGATCATGATCTTCAGCTTGTCTTGTCCGGCCAACAGGCTGTCGGACATGGCCATACTTGGCAGGATGGAGCGGTCGCGTGCCTTGCCCAGCAGGTTTTCCATGGTATGGCTCAACCTGGTGATGTTCTCCAACCCGAAAAAACCTGCCGAGCCCTTGATTGAGTGAACGGCTCGAAATAGAGAATTGATGACTTCCGGCTCGGTGTCAGGGCCATGCTCTTCCATGATCAGAAGATTGGGCTCAATGGTCTCCAAGTGTTCCAGCGACTCCTGCACGAAAAGCGCCAGGAGGTCGTCGTCTTCGCCGTTTTGACTCATAAGTTGCGTCTCTCTTAGAAAAAAAGCACACGGGCGCTGGATGACACCAACATGATCGTTAGGAACATTCCTTTATAGAGGTGAGTTCTTCGGCGGCGTCCCAGGCCACCGTACCAAGGCTTTCCCAATCAATTCATCCTGAATATGAGCGAATTGGGTTTCTGAATCGGTTACTCTTCTGCACCCCTCGCCTTCCCATATCGGAAATCCGGCCGAGTACTTTAGGAGAAAGGCACATTCACTGAACTGTCTCCAGGAGGCTGTATAATAAAGAGCCCTACGGTTTTCCCCCGTACTGCCGACATTGTGAGTTCTAGAGTTGAATCCGGCCTAAATGCCGGCCCTTGTCCAAGTATGGAGATCGCTTTGAACAAGAACATGAGTATCCTGGTCGTAGATGATTTCTCCACCATGCGCCGGATCGTTAAAAAACTGTTGAAGGACCTGGGATTTACGAACATCCAGGAAGCTGACGACGGCAAAACTGCTCTGCCCATGCTGAAGACCGGCAAATTCGATTTCCTGATAACGGATTGGAACATGCCGGGTATGCCTGGCATCGAGCTTCTGAGAGCCTTGCGTGCAGACGAATCACTGAAAGGGCTACCGGTCCTGATGGTTACTGCCGAGGCCAAGCGCGAGCAGATCGTCGAGGCGGCGCAAGCCGGGATCAACGGCTATGTGGTCAAGCCTTTTACAGCCTCGACCCTGGAAGAAAAAATCGGCAATATATTCAATCGTGCTGTCGCCTAAACCCCAATGCCATACAGTTCAAATCAGATAAACGACAAACTGGAACTGGCCAGATCCCTGGTCAGCCATCTCGAGGCAGGAAACGACGAGGAGGCGGCATCGGTGATCGCAGGGCTGGCGGGATTTCGGGACAATCTCCTGTTCCCGGAAGTCGGCCGCCTCACGCGGGAACTGCATGAGTCGATCAACAGTTTCGTAACGGATACCGGATTGGCGGACATCGCAGAAAATGAGATGCCTGATGCCGCCGAACGACTGCGCTACGTAATCGCGACTACTGAACAGGCGGCCAACACTACCCTGGAAGCCGTCGAAGAGAGCCTTCCACTGGTCGACCTGCTGCACAACGATGCACGCAGTCTCGCGAAACAGTGGACTGATCCGGATTCACCCGAACTCTTGATCAATGAATCCCATGAATTGAGTATCGGGCTTTCAAACTTCCTCAAGACAACCCAATCCAACTCGGAAGTCCTGCGCGATAAGCTGTCTGAGGTCCTCATGGCACAGAGTTATCAGGATCTGACCGGCCAGGTTATCTGCAAAGTGATTAACCTGGTTAACGATGTGGAAGGTAAGCTGGTTGAACTGGTGCGTCTGTCGGGAAGCCACGAAAACCCTTCGAATGACAAAATCGCTGATGTGCCTGACATTTCACCCCAGGGGCCAGTGGTCCCAGGGGTAGATAAAGGCAATCTGATAACCAGTCAGGATGATGTTGACGACTTGCTTTCGAGTCTGGGGTTCTAGGGCCTGTAAACACTAGGGAAAAGGGGACGGAGGGAATTATACTTACTCCCTCCGTCCCCTTTTTCCGTTTTCCCGTTTCCCTTTTCCTGATATGAAATCAGATAAACCACCTTTGAGCTATTTCACTGCCACAACCATTGCCCTAATCGTCCTGATCAGCGGCACCGGTTCAGCCCTTGCCGCATCTGGGGTGAACGATCCAACGCCAGAGCAGCTCGGACACAAGGTACTTGCAGTCAGGGAGGCTATTCGAAACCCGGATGAACCAGACGCCATGCAGGCTGTCATCGACCTCGGAAGGGATCAAAGGTCTTACGTTATGGTTCGCGGCTGGCTCTCTTATCAACTCGAGGGCGATAGAAGCATTCTCGAAGCTTCCGACGAACAGACACCCCCTGAAGTAAGGGAACGCATCCGTTTTCTGGAACAGGCCATTCGAGCCATTGATCTGGAATAAGGGGAAGAAGGGACCCATCGTTGTGCGCTTTCATGTCTCATTAAACCAGTAAAAGACTACCGCTGTAGGGCCGAATTCATTCGGCCAACAATTAAATTGGTCGAATAAATTCGACCCTACGGTTCTGCTGACAAACGGATTACGTTTGTCGAAAATGTTGATTTACCCACTCAATCAGGGGAAAAGCCCTCTTTGTCAACCACCCCTGTAGGGCCGAATTCATTCGGCCAACAATTAAATTGGTCGAATGAATTCGACCCTACGGTTCTGCTGACAGACGGATTGTGTTTGTCGAAAATGTTGATTTACCCACTCAATCAGGGGGAAAACCCTCTTTGTCAACCTTCCGTAATCTTGCGGCAGGTGCAGTTCCTCTTTCTGGCACGCCCTGCCGACCGTGGTCTGGAAGTCTACGAAACCGAGAACGAGGCCAGAGTCTGGTATTTTCCGCTCGACTACCCGGAACGTTTCACTCCGGTGATCGAGCGGCTTCAGGCGGCAGATGCCGAAAACGGCCAAGGTGGAGGAAGGTCAAAGTCTGCTCGATAACCTCCCCCGCATTCATGATAAAGGGATGGGAATAGGGAAGTACGATAAAGTCGGTCATACCCTCGACTTTTGCCCGCTCTACTGAGACCTTGCCGTCATCCACCCCCGGAATGAGATCGGCAAGCCAGTAGTCGAAGAAACTGTGCTGATTTCCTGTGATGACGCCGAGGGGAAAATCCACAGGTCCCAGTTGCCCCGGCAACCCCTCCTGACCGGTTACAAGCTGCTGCCCCGCAGGACCGTTGTACCATCTGTACAGGGTTGAATCCTGCAAGTAATCGGCGGCCTCGCTGCCCCTGTTGGGCGGGCTCAGCATGACGACCCGACCCAGATTCTCCGGCCGCCGACTGCTCAGAAAATAGCGCACCAGGATACCGCCCATCGAGTGTGTCACGAAGTGAATGGTCTGCACCCCTGAACGCTCACACCGATTCAATCCGCGCGGCAGGGTCTCCAGTGCCAGCTCCTGTATCGTTTTATCGCGAGATGGGTAGTTCATGTTAACCGGCATGAAACCGGCGCCTTCAAGGCTGTCGGCCAGCCTGCTCATGGAGTAGCTTGTCCTGCCCAGCCCATGCAGCAGGATTACACATTCCCGAGCTGTGGCTGCCTGCCCCTCGGGCGCAGCCCCGTTGACCGGCAATGCGTTAATCAATTGAAAAGCAATGATCGAAACCAGATGTAGGGTACGACACATGTCTAATAATCTTTCCAGCCGTTACTGTAAACCGTCTCTGCACCGAAAATGCATCCAGAAAAAATATAAGAATTAATGGCGATAACCAATTAATTTATATTGATATAATTCGGCCGGACAAACCCCGATACGGGCATTTCCCCGGGTTTGAGAATAATGATAACAACCGCGTGATTCCTGATTCATCTGATGCGTCGAGGAATAACCCGTGCCAGATCATCAAGTAGTTCCCCCTTTTGCCGATAAATGGTAACAATTTACTGCTTTTCGGGTTATAAGCGAACTTTTTCTATTTATGAGCCAGATTTTACAAAAATTCAACAACTAATCTGAAAGCTATTCATCGCCGAAGGCTACAACAGCACGGTGTATAAATCCATGAACCTGCCAAACACAGTATTTATCGTGGAAGACGACCCGATCAGCATCGCACTGCTGACCGCTATACTCGAGCAGGATGAATACCGGATCCAATCTTTCAATAACCCTGAAGACGTGATTTCTGCGGCAGGAAACACACCACCCAGTCTGTTTCTGCTGGACGTGATGATGTCGGGTATGGACGGATTCGAGCTGTGCAGGCTCATCAAGCAACAACCAACGCTTGCCGCAATTCCAATCATTTTCATCACCGGACTGAACGACGAAAAGAGCATTGAAGAAGGTTTCAGTCTCGGCGCAGTCGACTACATACCAAAACCCTTAAAAAGCTTCGAAATCCTTGCTCGAGTGCGTCTGCACATTCAGCTCTATGACACCACCAGGAGGCTCGAGCGTGAAATTGAGGAACGGGCTTTGATGGAAATGGAACTCAGACAAGCCCAAAAGCTCGAGGCGGTGGGACAACTCGCCGCCGGAATCGCCCACGAAATAAATACACCGATTCAATTTGTCGGGGACAGCATGAGCTTTCTGGAACAATCCTACAGGGACATACAGCAATTAATATCCTGTTACCGGGATTCCATCATGGCCGTTAGCGGCAATCCGGGATACGAGCAGGCGTTGAGAGAGATCGAGAATACGGAAAACCAGATTGAACTGGAATATCTCGAAGATCAGGTGCCTAAATCATTCGATCGTGTGGCGGATGGTATCTCTCGCGTATCATCCATTGTCAATGCAATGAGAAATTTCGCCCATCCCAACATGGAGGAAAATCAGGCTGCAGATATCAACCAGATGCTGATCGACACGCTCACCATAGCCCGCAGTACTTACAAATACGTAGCTGACCTGGAAATCGAACTGCAGCAGCTACCTCCGGTGGTATGCCAGCAGGGAAATCTCAATCAGGCTTTTCTGAATATCATTGTCAATGCGGCGCACGCTATCGAAGAACAATTCAATATTGATGGAAAGAAAGGCAGGATTACTGTTAAATCTGCGCTGAAAAACAACGGGGTTCAAATTAGCATAAGTGATACCGGAAGTGGTATTTCGAAGGAAAATCATAATCGTGTTTACGATCCCTTTTTCACTACAAAAGAGCCGGGAATGGGGACCGGTCAAGGTCTCTCCATATCCAGAAAAATTATCGTTGACCAGCATGGCGGCACCTTGAAATTTGAGACCCAGATGGGAAAAGGCACAACTTTTTGTATCCGGATCCCCGTGAAAAAACAGATTCAGAATGTAGAAAAGAGTTCATGCGGGCTTGAGAAAATGGATGGTGAGGAATCCATCGAAGCTTTCGGCCAGCCTGGTCGCCACTATATGGATTCCGGGGTTTCACATGGCGGCCGAAACCTCTCGCGACAAAGCGCCGATACCGGTACTTTTCCCATAGAATCTTTACCCATAGCCAGATGAGTTGAACTGATGAAATCTGTACGCATAATTTGTGTGGATGACGAACCAAGGGTTCTAGAGGGGCTTTCTCTGCACCTTCGTCGAAAATATGATGTTGTAACAGCTGAAAGCGGTGCAGACGGACTCCAGGCGATAAAGGACAAAGGCCCTTTCGCGGTTGTACTCTCCGATATGCGTATGCCCCGCATGGACGGAACCGTGTTTCTCAAAGCCGTCAGGGAAATGGCGCCGGACACTGTACGCATGCTGCTTACCGGACAGGCTGATCTCCAGTCAACCATAGATGCCGTGAACAAAGGGCAGATCTTCCGTTTTCTGACCAAGCCCTGTCCGAGTCAGCAACTGATGGGCGCCTTCGAGGCCGCTACCGAACAGTACCGGCTGGTTATGGCAGAGCGCGTTTTACTCGAGCAGACGCTGCACGGGAGTATAAAGGCACTCACTGACATTCTCGCATTATCAAATCCAGTGGCCTTTGGGAGTGCCACACGCATCAAGCAATACGCAGGTGATTTAGCCAGGCACCTGGGGATCGGCGACTGGTGGCAGATCGAGGTCGCAGCCATGCTCTCCCAACTTGGCAGCATTACGCTTCCTGAAGGTACTGCAAAGAAATACTATTATGGCCAGGAACTGGATAATGACGAAATAAAAATGATCCAGAAATTACCCCGCATAACTCAAGATCTTATTGGCAATATTCCCCGTCTGGAAACCGTCTGCGAAATTTTGACCAACCAGTTCAGAGACTGTGACAAAAGCAGCGGTGCGGATGACGTAATCTATAAAAGTCAGGTATTGAAGGTAGCTTTTGATTTCGACCAACTGGTGAATACAGGAAGTACGGAACAAGATGCCATTGACCGCATGCACGGCAAAAAGAGCTGCTACGACTGTAAGATCCTCGAGGCATTCGCTTACCTGAGAGGGGTCACGAATGAACGGGAGACCATTAGGGAAATCCGGTTGTGGTCAATAAACCTCGGTATGGTGTTGGTAGATGATGTGACACTGGACAGCGGTGTCGTCCTGGCAACCAGGGGCTATGAAGTCAACGAGGGATTCATCGAGTGTATCCACAACCTCAAACACAGAATTTCCAGCGACAAAGTCAGGGTTGTCATGCCCCAACACGGATGAGACAGATCAATAGGGTAGCCGCCTCAGTTCCATCAACTGTTCATAAAGCTTGCTGGAAATCTCTATCCCTTTTAGCCGGGCAAGCTCCCGGTTCTGCAAACGCTGCTGCCCGGGCAACCGGGTACCCGGCTGATCCAGCACCGCTGTCAACAAAGTCTCCAGTCGATCAGAAAAACCATCGGCTGAAAACGGTCCCGGTGCAAAACCAATCAGCAGTTGCCCCACGCCTGGCGGCGGTCCTTCCGGGGTAAAAAAAGAGCTGGCTTCAAAACCAAAATTCGCACTTGTCAATGCAGCGGACAAAATCTCCACCATCAGAACCAGTGCGGCTCCCTTGGCATCGCCCATTGGCAGCATGGTCCCTTCAAGCGCGGCCTTCGGATCAGTGGTCGGCTTGCCTCCGGCATCCAGCGCCCAACCCTCGGGGATAACATCACCACTCTGGGATGCGGTCATCACCTTGCCCCTGGCCACCTTGCTGAGGCTAAGATCAATGACCAGGGGAGGTTCACTTTTCCTGGGAGCGGCAAAGGCAATAGGGTTGGTACCAAACACACCCAGGCTACCACCCCACGGCGCAATGGCCTTGGGACTATTGCCGAAAACAAGGCCTATCAGACCATGCTCGGCCAACTTTTCGACATGATAGCCTGCCTGACCGAAGTGGTGCGAATGATAAATGCCGGCAGCAACGACGCCCATTCCGGGGGCCATGACTGCCAGTTCACGGTTCGCCAACTCGAGAGCCGGAAAGGCAAATCCGCCGGCGGCATCGACCCGCACCGCGGCACCTGCCCGTGCGACGATCTGCGGGACTGCCTGTCCATCTACCTTGCCAGAGGCCGATTGAGCGGCATAGGATGGCAGTCGAGACAATCCATGTCCCTTTTGCCCATCCACTTCCGCCGCGACCAAAGCTTCCGAAACACTGATAGCATTCTCGGTGCTGGTCTGGTGACAAACAAGAATCTCAACAGAAAGGTCGCGTGCCTCATCCAGAGACAGGATCACGGTACTCACTTTGTATCCCCCAGAACCTTGCGAACATTGTCGGCAGTCACTGCGCTGACCCGAACGTTCGACTCTTCGGTCACGCCTGCAATATGTGGGGTCAAGATGAGATTGGGCAAGGATAGAAAAACCTCACCCGCGTCTGCGTCCACGGGCTCCTGAGCGAAGACATCGAGCGCCGCACCGCCGAGATACCCATTCTTGAGCGCATCGGCCAGCGCCGCCTCGTCCACCACACCACCGCGCGCAGTATTGATGAGTACGGCGCCCCGCTTCATTCCTGCGATGGCGCCAGCGTCTACAAGATTATGTGTTGTTTCAGTCAGCGGTACATGCAGGCTGATGACGTCCGCCTTGCACAACAATTCAGGAAGTCCCTCCTCACGTGTGACGCCTGTCCAGGTGGGATCATCGGGCGCCACAAAAGGATCGTGCGCGATCACGTCCATACCTAACGCCAGCGCGCGCTGAGCTGTCTCACGAGCGATGCCACCAAAGCCGACCAGCCCCAGAACCTTTCCCGCGATCTCCCGTCCGATACAGGCCTGCCGCGGCCACTGACCGCCGATGACCGCTTCGCCTACACCATAGGCACCGCGGAGCAGGGTCAACGCGGTGCCGATGACATACTCAGCGACTGCTGTGTCATTCGCACCGGTTGCGGGGCACACCTCGATGCCTCGCTCGCGACACGCAACGACGTCGATATTGTCGAGTCCGACGCCAAGGCGTCCTACAACACGAAGGGCCGGGGCCGCCTGCAGCAACTCGCCACGAACCTGGGTTCGGTTGCGGACGACCAAGGCCCTTGCCGATGCCACAGCCGTAATCAGTTCATCGCCCCGATTCACCAGATCCGGGTCGTAAATCACGTCGAAGTCAGCGGCCAGGGAATCGACAGCCGGCTGATCCATGAATTCAGATATCACGATATCAGGCACAAACTGACTCCTTTATCTTGCAAGACACAATACATCGTACATTTACTCGAACAGGGTACCAACTGGTAATGGCACAAGCAGCAGTTGCGCAAACATGATATAAAATCCAACCACGATCGCGATACCGGCAAACGGAAATACAAGCCGCCGCGAAGTGGTCCATTCATCATACATGGCAAGCACCATGATTGAGCCGAAGGCCAGCACACCCGAGATCAGGAAACCCAGCCAAGGCATAAGAAGTGAACTGATAACCATTGCCGAAACCA
>JAQYVO010000061.1 GCA_030145425.1 Chromatiales bacterium
GGGCTTTCAGGCCTTCGTCGACGCTGCACCCATGCCACGAAACCCAGCAGCAGCAGCGCCGGGATGAACATCAGCTGTTTCGGCGGGCGATCCGCTCGGACCTGCAGGTTGATGATCTCCCAGTCGAAATCCAGCCCGGCATCCTGGGCGACACTGCCGAACATCACGTTGTCTGCCAACACCTTCTCATCCTCCAGCCGGGTTTCGAGCCCGATATTGGCAAGACGTTCCAGGCCGGGACCGGCAGGCCCCATGGGCAGGAGTATGGTTATCTGCCGGTATTTGCCGTCCAGGTTTTCGCCCGCCACCAGCATCTGAAGATTACCCTCCGGCTGAACATTCTCTGCCATTTCGACGATCCCGGTGGGGGCAACGATGGTCACGGGCTCGTAGACCATGTCCCACCAATAGCCGGGGCGGAACAGGGTGAATGCCACCAGCAGCAGTGCGAGGGATTCCCACAGACGGCTCCTGATCAACCAGTAACCCTGGGTGGCGGCCGCGAACAGCAGCATCGCGACGGTAGCGCTGACGATGACCAGGATCAGTTCAAACCAGTTAGCGATGCCGATCATCAGCAACTGGGTGTTGAAGATGAACAGAAAGGGCAGGATCGCAGTGCGGATGTCGTACATGAAACCCTGGATGCCCGTTTTGATCGG
Source organism: Chromatiales bacterium (assembly GCA_030145425.1). Lineage (GTDB taxonomy): Bacteria > Pseudomonadota > Gammaproteobacteria > Chromatiales > Chromatiaceae > JAHEHQ01. The sequence continues at coordinate 663 of JAQYVO010000061.1, forward strand.
ATCACTTTTTGCGATGGCCGCGGCGGCAAAGGCCGCCAGGCCCACTGGCGGTGTGTCATCCGCGAGGATGCCGAAGTAGAACACGAACATGTGCACTGCCACCAGGGGTACGATCAGGCCGTTGGAGGCCGCCAGGGCGACCACCACCGGGGCCATCAGGCTGGAGACCACGATGTAGTTGGCGGTGGTCGGCAGCCCCATACCCAGAATGATGCAGATCACCGCGGTGAAGACCAGTGATGCCATCAGGTTGCCGCCGGAGATGAACTCCACGAATTCCACCATCACCTGTCCGATGCCGGTGAGGGTTATGGTTCCGACAATGATACCGGCCGCCGCGGTCGCAACACCGATGCCGATCATGTTTCTGGCGCCGTGCACCAGACCGTTGATACATTCGTCAAACCCCTGTCTCCAGACCCCTTCGGTATTATTGCCGCGGAACATGGCTTGCAGCGGCCGCTGGGTCAGTACAATGAAAATCATGAACAGCGTTGCCCAGAAGGCGGAAAGACCGGGGGAGAATCGTTCCACCACCAGGCACCACATCAGTAACACAATGGGCAGCAGAAAATAGAGGCCGACCTTCACGGTTGGACCTACCTCAGGCATCTCCAGCAGCGGGTCGTCGGGGTCGTCGACCTCCAGTTCCGGGTAGCGTGCGGAGAATTTCATCAGCCCCAGGTAGGCCCCAAGGACCAGTGCGGTTACGATATAGATGGCCGCGTCACCCGTGTATACCTTGATCCAGCCGATGCCGTAATAGACCACCAGTCCGATCAGGCAGGTCCCGGTCACGATCATTGCGAAGGTCATGAGTTTCTGGGCGAGGGTGGTCTGGACGCGTTTCTTGAGCCCCTTCATGTCGGCCTTCAGGGCCTCCAGATGGACGATGTAGACCAGGGCGATATAAGAGATGACCGCCGGCAGAAAGGCGTGCTTGATGACCTCGATATAGGAGATACCCACATATTCGATCATCAGAAAGGCCGCCGCCCCCATGACCGGCGGCGTCAGCTGACCGTTGGTTGAGGCGGCGACTTCCACGGCGCCTGCCTTGGTGCCCGGAAACCCGACCCGCTTCATCAGGGGTATGGTAAAGGTGCCGGTGGTGGCCACGTTGGCGATGGACGAACCGGAGATCAGCCCCGTGGCGGCGGATGCCACGACAGCCGCCTTGGCAGGCCCGCCCCTCATGTGGCCGAGCAGCGAGAAGGCCATCTTGATGAAATAGTTGCCCGCCCCGGCCTGCTCCAGCATGGCGCCGAACAGCACGAACAGGAACACGAAACTGGTGGAGACGCCCAGAGCTATACCAAATACGCCTTCGGTGGTCAGCCACTGGTGTGACATCACCTTGGTGAGACTCTGGCCCTTGTGGGCGATCACATCCGGCATGTACTGGCCGCCGAAGGTGTATATCAGGAATACGATGGCGACCACCATCAGGGGTGGCCCCAAGGCCCGTCTCGTGGCCTCGAGCAGCAGCAGCATACCGCAGACACCGACGACCAGGTCGAAAGTGATCGGTGCGCCGGAACGCCCCGTCACTTCGCCATAGAACAGGAACAGATAGGCGCCGCTGAAGGCACCCACGAGGGCGAATACCCAGTCCTGAATCGGGACATGATCCCTTGGGGACCGGCTGAATGCGGGGTATGCCGTAAAGGCGAGGAACAGGGCAAAGGCCAGGTGAATGGATCTGGCTTCGGTGTCGTTGAACACCCCGAAACCGAAAATGAATGGCAGCGGAGAGGCGTACCACAACTGAAACAGGGACCAGGTGAGGGGGACACCAAACAGGACCTTCCCCGGAAATCCGAGGGGGTGTCGTGCCCCGGTATCGGTCTTGGCGATCATTGCCGCCAGTTCCTGATCTGATATGGTCTCCGGGTTTTTTTTATCTTCGCTCATTCTCTTTTTTTCCCTGACTCGTGCGTCCAGGTAGGAGTGTCCTCCAGGTGTGGAAAAACGGCAAGCAGTCTAAACCACGCCTGGAAGGGGCTATTGTGATTGAATCTTGAATTTCCTCCGAATTTGTACACAGAGGTCGAGGCTCAAAACAAAACGGACGGCGTTTGCCGTCCGTTTCGAGTAGGTGTGTTCTACCTCAGGCCAGCCTCTTTATAGTATTTCATGGCGCCGTCATGTATGGGCGCGGAGAGCCCGTCCCTCACCATCTGTTCTTTCTTGAGGTTGGCAAAAGCGGGGTGAAGCTTCCTGAAGCTGTCAAAGTTCTCGAAAACGGATTGGACAACCACGTACATCGTATCATTCGGCACATTGGTCGACGAAACGAAGGTGGCGCCCACACCGAAGGTCTGTACGTCATTGGGATTTCCCCGGTACATGCCCCCGGGAATCGTGGCCGTACGGTAGTAGTCGTTATCTTTGACCAGTTTGTCCACTACCGGGCCGGTGACCGGAACCAGCACGGTATCACAGGAGGTTGTGGCCTCCTTGATGGAGCCGGACGGGTGGCCCACGGTGTAGATCATGGCATCGATCTTGTTGTCACACAGGGCCTTGGACTGTTCCGACGCCTTGAGCTCTGATGCCAGGACGAAATCGGATTTCTTCCAGCCTTTGGCCGCCATCAGCACCTCCATGGTACCGCGCTGACCGGAGCCGGGGTTGCCGATGTTTACGCGCTTGCCCTTCAGGTCATCGAAGGTCTTGATGCCGGAGTCGGCCCGTGCCACCACGGTAAAGGGCTCTGGGTGAACCGAAAACACCGCTCGCAGCTCCTTGTTGGGGCCCTGATCCTTGAACTTGCTCGTGCCATTGTAGGCGTGATATTGCCAGTCGGACTGCGCTACACCCATGTCCAGCTCTCCGGCCCGAATGGTGTTGAGGTTGTAGGTCGAGCCGCCCGTGGACTCGACGGAACATCTCACATGGTGCTCCTTCCGGCCCTTGTTCACGAGACGGCAGATGGCACCGCCGGTGGGGTAGTAGACACCGGTGACACCACCGGTGCCGATGGTAATGAATGAGTCGGCGCTGGCCGTGGTGGATGCTCCAAAGGCAGCACCGGCGACAATCAACGCTGTGGCAACAGAACGCTTGTTAAACATCAAATATCTCCTCCGAGAGGTTTTTAACTGTTATTGAAAAATAAAGACCTGCGCGCAAACTCTTATTTGCTGATAAACAGCAAAACGGTTCTGGGCATCGCAGGCCCGATCCAACAATCCTTATTATTGTCCCGACGGATTCCCCCGCCTGAACCTCAAGCCATCATCCCATCCTGCTGAATGGGGCAATACTTAGCCTATTAGCCTAGCGATTTCGTGGGAAGTTACAACCCTTATTCATTCCGGGTGCCATCAGCTGCTGTCTTGGAGCCAGTCTCGAATGCGCTCTACCGCTGTCAAAACCCTGTTGCAGTTCTCTCTCAGAAATTCCCCGGGCAGGGGGCGGTCCAGGGGTGTGCCTTCTGCGTTGATAAGTGCCCTGGCGCCGTCGAAATCCACAAAGGCCAGGCGAGCCGTCAGTTCCCCGGGTGGGCGCCCGAATTCCGATCCAGGGAGAATGGCGACGCCGGTATCCTCCAGCAGCGACTCGCAGAGCTGGATGCTGCTGCTGATGCCTCTTTGCTGCAGTGGTTCGCGAAAGGCTTCAAAACTGGGGAAGAGGTAGAAACCACCTTCTGGTGTGGGTAATTTCACGCCGGTTTGTCGCAGTATTGTGGTCAATTCACAGGCCAGGGTGCCCAGGACACGACGGCTGTACTGGAGGTATCGCTCAATTTCCAGGCCCCCTTCGTAAGCCCTGACAGCTGCATATTGGATGGGCGCACTGGTCGAAGTATAGGTCTCGCTGGCAACAGCGGCCACCGCATCCAGCAGCCAGCGAAGATTGCTGGGAAAAGTGAAAGTACCCAGTCTCCACCCGCCCGCACCACACCACTTGCTGAGGCCCGCACTGATAATGGTTCCCTCGGGGTAGTAACGAGCAATGGATTGGTGTTTTCCCCCGAAATGGATCTCTCCGTAAATCTCGTCCGAGAGGAGAATCACCCGGTAGCGCCTGGCAACGCCTGCCAGCGCTTCGAGTTCCTCCGGGCCGTATGTGGTCCCGCTGGGATTGTTTGGGTAGTTCAGGATCAGGATTCGCGGTCGTGTCGGGTCGGACCTGCAGAGATTTTCGAGTTCATCGGGTGTTATGCGCCAACCATCGATTTGCGTAGGCACCCAGCTAATATGACGCCCTATGATTGCGGCTTGAGGTGCATAAGAAACCCAACTCGGCGTCGGGATGACGAGATCACCGTAGTAGACGAGCTGGACCAGGAACATCAATTCCTTGGAGCCCGGGCCTACCAATACATCCTCTGCCGAATACTCGATACCCTCCTGACGACGGTGATAGGCCGCCACCGCTTCCCTCAACTGCCCCAGGCCTTTTACCGGCAGATAGTCTTTCTGGTAAGCATTTGCTCTAAGCTTTTCGACCACCGGTTCCGCAACCGGGAAAGGGGACTGCCCGAGTCCGAGTCGGTATACCTCACGACCCTCCCTGTGAAGCTGGGAACAGCGTTCGTTTATGGCCAGGGTGGCTGACTGGGTCATGCCACGCACATTGAGATTCAGATTGATACCCGGACTCTGTCCGGCAGTGCTTTGCATATTGAGATTTCCTTGTTGGAACTGTTGTTGAAGATGCGCCTTGGAACCTGGGAAGTATAGTCTCTGACAGGTGTTGAATGTAGGTTATAGCCTGTATTGACGACTGCATGGACGCAGGAGGTAGGGCGGCGCATGGAGCCTAAGCCGAGAGCAACGCATGGAGCAGATGCCGAGGCACGAAACACGGGTTCAAATTAAATAACCCGCGTTTCGCTTTGTTCAACGCAGGCTACCGGGCTACCAGCCGTCGATAGTATTCTGGCACCTCTATCGGGCGTCGGTGCCTCTGTGGTTAAATTGCGCCATGACCTCACCCCCATTCGTCCATCTCCACGTCCATTCGGAATATTCCCTGGTGGATGGTCTGGTGCGAATCAAACCGCTGGTCAAGGCGGCGGCGGATGCCGGGATGCCGGCGGTAGCCCTGACGGATCAGTGCAACCTGTTTGCCCTGGTGAAATTCTACCAGGCCGCCCTGGCGGCCGGGGTCAAGCCGTTGGTGGGAGTCGATGCCTGGGTCAGGGACGAGGAGGATGCCAACAAGCCATATCGGATGCTGCTGCTGGTGCAGAACAGGCAGGGATATCTGAATCTCACCCGGTTGGTATCACGCAGCTATCGGGAAGGTCAGCACCTTGGCCGCCCAATGCTGCACAGGGACTGGTTGAACCGTGACACCAGTGCCGGACTGATAGCGCTTTCCGGTGCCAGGCACGGGGAAGTCGAGCGGGCGCTGCTGGCGGGCAACCGCGTGTTGGCGGAGGACCGGTTGGGTCATTGGCGGCAGATCTTCGGGGACCGCTTTTACCTGGAACTGCAGAGAACCGGGCGTGAACTGGAGGAGAAGTCACTGCACGCCAGCGTAGACCTGGCCTCCCGCACCGGAACACCGGTGGTGGCAACCAACGATGTACGGTTTCTGTCCGCTGAGGATTACGAGGCTCATGAAGTCAGGGTGTGTATTCACGAAGGGCGGATTCTGGACGACCCCAGACGCCCCCGCGTTTTCAGCACTCAGCAGTACTTCCGCTCCGGGAAAGAAATGCAGTCGCTGTTTTCCGATATTCCCGAGGCGCTGGAAAACAGCGTCGAGATTGCCAGACGCTGCAATCTGGAACTGACCCTGGGCAACAACTATCTGCCGGATTTTCCCATTCCCGACGGAACGACCGTGGATGCCTATCTCAGCCAGGTGTCCTTCGAGGGACTGGAAAAAAGACTTGAACGGCTTCCGGTCGCCGTTGACCAGGCGCTCAGGGATAGGCGCGACCTGTACGGAAAACGGCTGCAGATGGAATTGGACGTGATAAACCAGATGGGTTTTCCGGGCTACTTCCTGATCGTGGCCGATTTCATCCGATGGGCCAAAGACAACGGCATACCGGTAGGACCCGGTCGAGGTTCGGGTGCCGGTTCGCTGGTCGCCTATTCCCTGGACATCACCGACCTGGATCCCATCGAGCATGACCTGTTGTTCGAGCGCTTTCTTAATCCCGAGCGCGTCTCCATGCCCGATTTCGATATCGATTTCTGCATGGAAAACCGGGACCGGGTGATCGAGTATGTTGCCGGCCGGTACGGCAGGGACTCTGTATCCCAGATCATTACCTACGGCTCCCTGGCGGCCAAGGCGGTGGTGCGTGATGTGGGGCGGGTGATGGGACATCCCTATGGCTTCACTGACCGTATCGCCAAGATGGTGCCTTTCGAGATTGGCATTACCCTGAATAAGGCGCTCGAAGAGAGCGAAGACCTGGCCCGCGCCTACCTGGAAGAGGAGGAAGTCACCCAGCTGATTGGCATGGCCAGGAAGCTGGAAGGCCTGGTGCGTAATGCCGGGAAACACGCGGGTGGCGTGGTGATCGCCCCTACCGTACTGACGGATTTCGCGCCGCTTTACTGTGAGGCCGGCGGTGAGAACCTGGTAACCCAGTTCGACAAGGACGATGTGGAGAAAGTCGGCCTGGTAAAATTCGATTTCCTGGGGTTGCGCACGCTGACCATCGTGGACTGGGCTTTGAAAACCGTCAACGCCGAGCGCCGCCGTCAAGAACTGGAGCCCCTGGATATCAATGTCATCCCCATGGACGACAAGGCTTCCTTCGACCTCCTCAAGCGCTGCGAGACAACCGCCGTGTTCCAGCTTGAGTCCCGGGGTATGAAGGAGCTGATCAAGAAGCTCCAGCCCGACAATTTCGATGACATAACGGCGCTGGTGGCGCTCTACCGACCCGGCCCGCTGCAATCCGGCATGGTAGACGACTTCATCGCCCGCAAGCACGGCAAACAGGAAGTGGTTTATCCCCACCCGGCCCTCGAGCCCATTTTAAAACCCACCTATGGCGTAATCCTCTATCAGGAACAGGTGATGCAGATTGCCCAGGTGCTGGCCGGTTACTCCCTGGGTGGGGCAGATCTGCTGCGTCGTGCCATGGGCAAGAAAAAGCCCGAAGAGATGAAAAAGCAGGGCGACATCTTTCGCAAGGGCGCGGTGGAGCGGGGCGTGGAGGAGCAGACCGCGACCTACATTTTCGATCTTATGGAGAAGTTTGCCGGCTACGGCTTCAATAAATCCCATTCCGCGGCCTATGCGCTGGTCTCCTACCAGACCATGTGGCTCAAGGCTCACTATCCCGCCGCCTTTATGGCCGCCGTCCTGTCGGCGGATATGGATACCACCGACAAGGTGGTGACCCTGATCGATGAGTGCCGCCAGATGCGCCTGGAGGTCACCCCTCCCCACGTCAATCACTCCGGGTTTGCCTTCACCATGGATGAGAACGGGGCCGTGGTCTACGGGCTGGGGGCCATCAAGGGCGTGGGTGAATCGGCGATAGATAGCATCATTGAGGCCCGCGGAGAGGACGGGCTTTTTCGGGATCTGTTTGACTTCTGTCGGCGCATCGAACTGCGCAAGGCCAATCGCCGGGTGCTGGAGTCCCTGCTGCGGGCTGGCGCCCTTGATGAACTGGGCGTCAATAGGGCCACCCTGATGATGCAGCTTCCACTGGCGCTGAAGATGGCCGAACAGCACCACAGCATGCAGGAGGCCGGGCAGAATGATCTGTTCGGTATGGCAGATCCCCAGCCCCAGGCCCATGTGGATCTGCAGGTGGTGCCCGGCGACGTGGATGAGTGGGAAGACGAACTGCGACTCCAGGGGGAGAAGGAGACGCTGGGCCTGTATCTCACCGGCCACCCCATCGACCGTTACGAGGCGGAGCTCCGGGGGGTGGGTGTCACCAGAATTTCTGCGCTTTCCCTGGACAGGAGCCAGAACGGCGGCGGGTACCGAAAGCGGGGAGGGCAGAAGGTGCTCACTGCAGGCCTGGCGCTATCGGTGAGCCACCGTCAGACCCAGCGGGGGCGAATGGCCAATCTGGTGCTCGATGATCGCAGCGGGCGTATCGAGGTCACACTGTTTGCCGAAACCTATGAGACCTATCGGGATCTCCTGGCCGGCGACCGGGTACTTGTGGTGGCGGGCAGCCTGAACTACGACGAGTTTCGCGGCGGCCTGACGGTGCGGGCGGATCAGGTCATGGAATTTGAACAGGCGCGGGGGATATATGCCGGATTCCTCAGGCTGAGAGTGTATACAGATCCAAGACAGGGCCTGGATGCGGAGGCCTTCTCCAATGAACTGGTGCAAATCCTGAACACCTACAGAGATGGCAACTGCCGACTGCAGCTTTCCTACCAGGGGCCGGGTGCCCGGGGTACCATGGTCCTGGGTGACGAGTGGCGCGTTCAGCCCACGGATGAACTGCTGCGGCGTCTGGAGAAGTTTCTGGGGCCAGGGAATCTCGAGGTCGTCTATACCCGACCGGTGAACCCCGGGGAATGGCGATCACCGGCCACCGCGAATCCGGACACGAAACCCCCAAGGCCCGTGGCACTGTGACAAACTGCCGGATTTAGGTATATATTAGTGTCCGTCCGGAAACGCGTGCTTTCCTGAAACCACGTCATCCCGGCGAAGGCCGGGATCCAGGGAATTTAGCGACTTGCTGGATTCCGGCCTTCGCCGGAATGACGGAAGATGCTGTTTATGGACGTACACTGTTTAGTAAGTTTCAATTTTCCTGGGTACTCAGTGTGCCATTAGCCGGTGATGTCGCGGGGCGGCATCACGTCCAATAGTCGGATCTGCATTTATGGACCTAAACTTTCTCGAATTCGAACAGCCGATCGCGGAACTCGAAGCGAAAATCGAAGAACTCCGCATGGTCGGGGACGACAACGAGATCAATATCCAGGATGAGATAGCCCGTCTGGAGAGTAAGAGCCAGGCGCTCATGGAATCCATTTTCACGGATCTCAAGCCCTGGCAGATTGCCCAGCTCGCACGGCATCCCCAGCGGCCTTACACGCTGGACTACGTGCATCGGGTCTTCGACGATTTTCAGGAGTTGCATGGTGACCGGGCTTTTGCGGACGACCGCGCCATCGTCGGAGGCGTGGCGCGCCTGGAAGGCAGGCCGGTGATGCTGATAGGGCATCAGAAGGGCCGCGATACCAAGGAGAAGATCCATCGCAATTTCGGCATGCCCCGTCCGGAGGGTTATCGAAAGGCCTTACGCCTTATGAAGACCGCGGAGCGTTTCAAACTGCCGATCCTTACCTTTATCGACACCCCCGGCGCCTATCCGGGTATCGATGCCGAGGAGAGAGGGCAAAGCGAGGCCATCGCCCGTAACCTGCTGGTGATGTCGCGGTTGAAAACCCCGATTGTCTGCACCGTCATGGGAGAGGGTGGTTCAGGCGGCGCGCTGGCCATTGGCGTGGGAGACCGGGTGATGATGCTGGAGTACAGCACCTATTCGGTGATCTCTCCGGAAGGCTGCGCCTCCATCCTGTGGAAGAGTGCCGAAAAGGCCCCGTTGGCCGCCGAGGCCATGGGTATCACCTCCTCGAGCCTCAAGGAACTGGGGCTGATAGATGCCATCATCCCCGAACCCATCGGCGGCGCCCACAGGGACATGGATACCATGGCGCACAACGTCAAGAGCGTATTGAGTGAAACCCTGGAGCAGTTGGAACGGATCCCCCTGGAAAAGCTGCTGGAGGAGAGGTATCAGCGCCTGATGTCCTACGGGGATTTCAACCGCTGACAATCCCGGGCGTATTTCCATTAACCCCTTCTACCTCGGGAGGGTGTCGCAAAAAGGCTTTTGCACCTTCTCCCTAAGGGAGACAACTCCAGGGAGGGAGGAGTTAGGGCGACGCAGGAGGCCAAAGCCGAAAGTGGGGATGAGGGGGTAATACAATCAAAGCGTTGGCTTTCTTGGCTCCTTCCCTAATCAAGTGGGTAGATTACCGTTGTAGGGCCGAATTCATTCGGCCAACAGCTGGTTGATTCAAATCAAGCATCGGTCGAATGAATTCGACCCTACAGTTTTGTTGAAAGATGGAGTACGTTTTAATCGAAAATGTTGATCTACCTACTCAATCAGGGGGAGAGCCGCTTTTGCACACCCTCCTCTGGGAGTAAGTTGGGTTGAGGGTTAAGGGTTTCAGGCATGTTATTTTCTCCCGAACGATTGCTCGAAATCCTCGACAGGCTGCCTGAGACAGGCCGTTATCTGATTGCATACAGCGGCGGCAGGGATTCGCACGTTCTTCTTCATGCGCTGTGTCTTCTGAGGGACCGCCTGCCGGCCTCACTTGAAGCGGTTCATATCGATCATGGATTGCAACCGGAATCGGGAAGATGGGCGGCCCACTGTGTACAGGTATGCCGGGATCTGCAGGTCCCCTGTAAAACCATCGCTCTCGAACTCAAAACGGTGAAGGGGAAAAGCACCGAAGCCATTGCCAGAAGTGCGCGTTATCAGGCCATCATTGACCTGATGCTGTCCGGAGACACCCTGCTGACGGCACATCATCAGGATGATCAGGCGGAAACTGTACTTCTGCAGTTGTTGCGTGGCGCCGGACCCGCAGGACTGTCTGCGATGCCTGAGGTCGCTGCCTTCGGGCCGGGGTACCAGGCCCGCCCGCTGCTCGGATTCTCGCGTGTAAATCTGGAGGCATACGCCCGCGAGCATCGGCTCAATTGGGTCGAGGACCCCAGCAACCGGGATCCCCGGTTCGACCGCAACTATCTGCGCAACGAAGTCATGCCCGGGCTGACCCGGCGCTGGCCCAGTCTGGGCAGAACCCTGTCCCGAAGCGCCCGGCATTGTGCGGAGGCTCAGGGCCTGATTAACGGAATGGCGGCCGGAGACCTCTCCGGACTCCTGGATGATGAGACCGGCACGCTTTCCACTGACGGCCTGCTTGAACTTCCAAAACCCAGGGCACGGGCGGTGCTTCGCGCCTGGATACGACATCGGGGTTTCGAACTTCCGGATACTGGCCGTCTCGATCGCATATTCGGAGAGATGGCAGGGGCGGCCAGGGACCGAAACCCCCTCGTGCACTGGTCGGGTGTCGAGGTGCGCCGCTACAGGAACCGGCTCTATCTCAGGGAGCCCCCGGGCACCGTGGATCCAGACCTCGAGATTGACTGGGATCTGGCCCGCCCTCTGACACTACCGGCGGGAATGGGGGTTTTGCACCTGGAACTGGAACCTTTTTGCCTGCCCGAGGGCCATGATCATGTGGGAAAGGTGCGTTTCCGTCCAAAGGGTGAGCGGGTGAAGCCTGCCGGCAGGCCCGTTTCCCAGAGTTTCAAGAACTTTTTTCAGCAGCGCGCCGTACCACCCTGGGAACGGGGACGAATCCCCCTTCTGTACCTGAGTGGTGAACTGGCTGCCGTGGCTGACCTTTGCGTCTGCGAACCCTCAAATGGGGGATGGGTCCCCGGCCGAATGCAGCTTATCTGGCAACGTAGCCCTGAGACGAATGGCGCTTACTTAAGCCGGGATTAACCGTAGTATCTAAGTGGTATCTGTTCAGGAACGCGTGTTTTCCAGAAACCACGTCATCCCGGCGAAGGCCGGGATCCAGGGAATTTAGCGACTTACTGGATTCCATCCCTTAGGTCCGTAAACGGTGCATCCATGCACCACTACTCCGGCATTCGCCGGAATGATGGATGATCGTGTTTCCAGGTGGACACCAGGTATCTGCGATTCACTCTGCGCCGACATTTCCAGCCAGGTGGCCAGCCATTTGGATTGCTCCTGGTCCGTGTAGGAATTTTCCCACACACTTCTAAAGTTTCCTGTTTTCCGGCCGCCAGATTTTCCGAGCACAGCAAAGGGTTGTGTTCCAGCGGGGCGACCTGCGGTTACCAACAAATTTGCGTGGCAGTCGCCACCAGTGGCTGGAGACAAAGAAAATGAAAACTCGTCAGACAGGTTTTACCCTGATTGAACTCATCGTGGTGATCCTCATCCTGAGTATCCTCGCGGCAACGGCACTTCCAAGGTTTATCAACGTTACCGACGACGCGCATTCCGCGGCAGTCAGCGGCGCGGGCGGCGGGCTTGGCGCAGCGGTTGCCCTCGGTCATGCCCAGTGGGTGGCAAATCAGTCGAATACGGAAGCTCTCGTAACCGGTTTCGGCAATGGACAGATG
>JAQYVO010000072.1 GCA_030145425.1 Chromatiales bacterium
TACTCGATGATCTGAACGACCCCCAGCGGGAGGCGGTATCCGCGCCGGCCGGCAGCATGCTGGTGCTGGCCGGGGCCGGCAGCGGCAAGACCCGTGTGCTGGTGCACCGCATAGCATGGACCATTCAGGTAATGGGCGCCCCTTCCTGGGGCATACTCGCGGTAACTTTCACCAACAAGGCGGCCCGGGAGATGAAGGGCCGGATCGAGACGTTGCTGGGACAGCCGGTCGGAGGCATGTGGGTTGGTACCTTCCACGGCATCGCCCACCGTCTGCTGAGGGCCCACTGGCAGGAGGCGGGCCTCCCGCGGGAATTCCAGATTCTGGACTCCGATGACCAGTTCCGGCTGATCAAGCGCATCTACAAGGAAATGAACCTGGACGATGCCCAGTGGCCGCCGCGCCAGGCCCAGTGGTTCATCAACACTCAGAAGGATGAGGGCAGACGGCCCGAACATCTGGACGATCAGGGCGATCCTTTCTCGAGGCAGATGGGCACCGTCTACCGGGAGTACCAGGGCATCTGCAACCGGGGGGGGCTGGTGGACTTTGCCGAACTGCTGCTGCGCAGCCACGAACTGCTGAGAGACCGCCCCGATATCCTGCACCATTATCGCGAGCGTTTTCAGCATATATTGGTGGACGAATTCCAGGATACCAACAGTATCCAGTACGCCTGGCTCAGGCTGCTCGCCGGCAAGCATGACAACCTGTTCGTGGTGGGCGACGACGACCAGTCCATCTATGGCTGGCGCGGCGCCAAGGTTGAAAATATCCGGGACTTCCAGAAAGATTATCCCGATACCCGGCTGCTGTGCCTGGAGCAGAATTACCGTTCAACCGGGAACATTCTCAAGGCGGCCAACGCGGTGATCGCCAACAACCCCTCCCGGCTGGGCAAGAATCTCTGGACGGAAGGCGCGGAGGGCGAACCGGTCAATCTCTACGCTGCCTTCAACGAGGTTGACGAGGCACGCTTCGTGATCGAGCGCATTCGCCGCTTTGTGGAGGAGGGCCACAGGCGTTCGGAGACGGCCATACTCTATCGCTCCAATGCCCAGTCGCGGTTGTTCGAAGAGTCCTTGTTTCAGGCCCAGATCCCCTATCGGGTCTATGGCGGCCTGCGTTTCTTCGAACGGGCTGAGATCAAGGACGCCCTCGCCTATCTGCGCCTGATAGCAAACCATGAAGACGACGCCTCTTTTGAACGTGCGGTAAACATGCCGCCCCGGGGGATCGGGGCTCGAACCCTGGAAGGGGTAAGAGCACATGCGCGGGACTTTGGCTGCTCCCTTTGGAGGGGCGCCCATAATCTGGTTAGCGGGGGGGCGTTGCCCAAGCGTGCCGCCGGGGCACTTTCGGGGTTCCTGGATCTTATCGAGCAGATGTCTTCCGGCGCTGCGGATCTGGCGCTCGATGAGTTGGTGAGCCAGGTGATTGCAGCCACGGGGCTCTTGGAGCATTTTCGCAAGAGCCGCGACGGCCGGGGGCCCGACCGGGTGGAGAACCTGGAGGAACTGGCCAATGCCACCCGCCAGTTCAGTTTCGACGCACCCCTCGAAACAGGTGCGGAAGCGGAGGATCTCCCCGGGGCCGACCCGTTTCAGATCGGGGAAAACGCCGATAACCCACTCTCGTCGTTTCTTTCCCACGCCGCCCTGGAGGCGGGAGAATCCCAGGGTGATGCCTTCGAAGACTGCGTTCAGCTGATGACCCTGCACTCGGCGAAGGGACTGGAGTTCCCACTGGTGTTCCTCACCGGCCTGGAGGAAGGCCTTTTTCCCCATAGCATGTCCAGCGAGGATCCCGTTCGTCTGGAAGAGGAGAGGCGGCTCTGCTACGTGGGCATGACCCGGGCCATGCAGCAGCTTTATATTTGCTATGCCGAAAGCCGACGCCTCCACGGCAGGGAGAACTATGCCCTGCCCTCCCGCTTTCTGAGGGAGATCCCTTCCGAATTTGTGAGTGAGGTAAGGGGGCGCCCCCAGGTGACCCGACCTGTGTACTCGCCCGCCGCAAACCGGTCTATGAGTCAGGAGTCGGGCTACCGGCTGGGCCAGCGGGTGTTGCACCCCAAATTCGGCGAGGGCGTGGTGCTGAGTGCCGAAGGTCAGGGCGGCAGCGCCCGGGTGCATGTCAACTTCGAGGCGGTGGGTGCCAAATGGCTGATGCTGGCCTACGCCAACCTCGAACCCATCTAAGACCCGTAAACCGACCCTAATCGCGCAATCCGGGGTGCTGGGCTAAAATCGAATGGAAAATGGTTACCACCTGGCCAAAGAACTTTCCTGGCCTGGGTACGCGGGCTTCGGGCTCGATAGATCAGGTGCGACCCGCACATGCCCCGAATGCTTGAGCGTATAGGAGGCCCCGACCATGCAAAGCAGCAAACTTGAGGCACCGATACCCCTGGGCCTTTATGTACATTTGCCCTGGTGCGTTCGTAAGTGCCCCTATTGTGATTTCAATTCCCATCAGGCGCCGGAGCAGCTGAATTACAGCGTCTACATCGAAGCCCTGCTCAGGGATTTGGAGTTCGAACAACCGCTTGCCCGGGGAAGGGTGTTGCAGTCGGTCTTCATCGGTGGCGGCACGCCCAGCCTGTTTCCGCCGGAGCAGGTCCGGCGGCTGATGGATGGCATCACCGGAAACTATTCCTGTGCCCCGGACATGGAGGTCACCCTGGAGGCCAATCCCGGCACACTGGAGTCGGGACGGTATGTGGGTTATCGGGAGGCTGGGGTCAACCGTCTGTCGATCGGGGTGCAGAGTTTCGATGCCGATGCCTTGGGTTGGCTGGGACGTATCCATGGCCCAGGCGAGGCTGCCGATGCGGTGTTGTCGGCAAAGGAAGCCGGGTTCGACAACATCAATCTGGATCTGATGTTCGGCCTGCCGGGGCAGACTCTTTCGGGGGCTATGACCGACGTCGAGAGGGTGACAAGCCTGGAGCCTGCGCATATCTCCTATTACCAGCTTACCCTGGAGCCCAATACGCCTTTTTACAACTCCCCGCCGAAACTCCCCACAGACGACAGTGTCTGGGAAATACAACAGCAGGGCCACGCCCTGCTGGCGGCCTCCGGCTACCGGCGCTACGAGGTCTCGGCATTCGCCCGGCAGGACAGGGAGTGCCGGCACAATCTGAACTACTGGCGATTCGGAGACTATATAGGGATAGGGGCGGGTGCCCATGGAAAACTGAGCGATTCCGATGCCACCCGCGTGGTTCGGCGATGGCGGTTGCGCGGACCCGGGGACTACCAGCGGACAGCGGGCGGTCAGGAGGCCCTTGCCGGCGAAAGGGTTTTGGTCGAGCCGGATCTGAAGCTTGAATTCATGATGAACGCTCTGCGATTGCAGCATGGCTTTTCAGGGGAACTGTTCCGGGGCCGCACCGGCCTGTCACTCTCCGCGGTGGAATCCCGAATCCGGGAGGGAGTGGAGAAGGGCCTGATCGAAAACCGGGGAACCGCCATCGCGGCCACGCCCCTGGGATATCGGTTTCTGGATGACCTGGTCGGCCTGTTTGTGTAAACCTTTCCGATATCCGGTGATGTTTGCCAAAACCCGGTATTTGCTCTATCATGCCCGGTCCTGCCAATCTACGGCGGGATAACCAACGAATTTACAGAGGCGATCATGAAAGCGGATATCCACCCCAAATACAGCGACATACACGTTGTCTGCAGCTGCGGAAACGAGTTTACGACCCGTTCCACGCAGGGTGGCGAATTGCACGTGGAGGTCTGCTCGGCCTGCCACCCGTTCTTCACCGGAAAGCAGAAGATCATGGACACCGCCGGCCGGGTAGACAAGTTCCGCAAGCGCTACAGTCGCGGCTGACGACTCGCTGGGCTGCCCCGAAAGTCGCGTAGAAAAGGCACCTTGATGGTGCCTTTTTTCGTTCAGTGGGGTGAATTACCCGGTGACCGTGGTATTCATCCGGGTTACCCTTCGACCCATGGAAAAACACCCCAAACCCACAGAGATCAAGCTGCACAACAAATCCCGCACCCTGGAAATCGCCTTCCACAGCGGAGAGAATTTTGATCTCGCCTGGGAATATCTGCGGGTGTTCTCCCCATCGGCCGAGGTGAGAGGCAGGCGGGGCAAGGATCGTCTGCTGGTTACTGGCAAACAGGATGTGGCCGTCACCCGGGTGGAGCCTGTCGGAAACTATGCCATCAAGCTGTTTTTCGATGACGGGCACAGCTCGGGCATCTTCGATTGGCGCTACCTGTACGAACTGGGCGAAAACAGGGACAGGAACTGGGCAGAACATCTGCAAAGGCTGGCAACCGGAACCGGGGCCGATGCCGGTTCGGATTGATCCTTCGGGAACGGGGACGAAGATGACACTGGAAAGGGCGCGCGAACTAATCCGGCAGCAGACGAGTTTCAGCAGCGGCTACAACCGCAATGCGATACGTCTGATCCTGGGCGAGATTCAGCGGGAGCATGGACAATCGATAACGGATGCATTGATCCTGGAATTCAACCTGGAGCAGGCCTTCGACATAAAATCCGGAACCGACTTCAGCGGGGTAGGGCGCTGATAAGGATTCAAAAAACGTAGCCTGCGTTGATCAAAATGAAACGCGGGATCTGGCTGCACCCAAATCGCGAGGCAGAAAAACAAGACATGGCCACCAAGGCATTCAAGGGCATCAGTTTCAGGTTGCCGGACACTGATGAACTGAAGACGGCCGCAAGAATCGGCGCCATGTGCGGCAACGCCTGGTTTGAATGGGAAGGCGATCGGGCGTTTCTCAATGATCGTCCCTATCCTGATGAGATCGATGACTGGCCTTTTCCCGCCAGGGAGGTCTGGCGGGCCGCCGCTCTGGGTGCCTGGCGGGAACGATTGGGGGAGGCCGCCAAGGGATTTGTGGCGATGGCCGCAGGGAATCGGCGCATCGGTTTCCAGAGGGGCGGCGTTGATCAGCAGCAGCAAAGGCTGCAGCGGGATGCCCTGGTCGAGGCCGGGGTGGACCCGGAGATGATCCATGAAGCGCCTGCGTCAGGGGCTGGAACCGAAAGGGCGGCGCTGGAACAGGTCATCAGCACCGTGGGGATGGGTGACGTCCTGGTGGTGTGGCGCCTGGACTGCCTCGCGGATTCCCTTGAGGAATTGACCCGGATTGCCCAGGTGCTGGAGCGGAAAGGCGTGGGGTTGCACAGCCTCCAGGAGCAGATCGATACCAGCGGGGCATCCGGTCAGAATTTTTACCCGATCCTCGGGGCGCTGGCCGGGTTCGCGTCTCGGGTTGTTACCGGAAGCGGGCCCGCCGCAAATGTCCCTGCCAGGCACCCGGGCAGAAAGCCGGGACGAAAGCGCAAACTCACCGATCAGGATCTTTCGACTGCCCGGACGCTGCTTCTGGATGAGACCATCACGGTCGCGGACGTGGCGAAACGCCTGGGTGTGTCTCCGGCCACCTTGTACAGGGAACTGCCCGGCGGCAGAAGCGGGGTCGGCTGAGTCGGAGGTTGGATTTTCTCAGGCAGCCGGGTCATGTTGACTTGGGCAGTCCCGCCGGGCGCAAGCCCCGCATCCGGGCTTATAGCCTCCGGCCTTATCGGGGTCCTGTTTCCCCAGCCAGAGCTGAAACAGCGCCCAGCAGCCGCACAGCAGGGCCAGGCCGATCAGAACAAGCAGGTAGGTCAGCATAACGATACCCGTCAGGTTGAACTGAACAGGCCGGCAAACCCCATGAAAGCCATGGAGAGAATGCCGGCGATGATGAGATTCAATGCGGTGCCCTGCATCAGCGCCGGCACATCGGAAAGTTCGGTCTCCTCGCGCAGCCCCGCCATCAGCACCATGGCAAGCGTGAAGCCGGCCCCCGCACCCAGGGCGAAAATCAGCCCCTCCACCAGATTATAGCCCCGATTGGTGGCGAATATGGCCAGGCCCAGGATGGCGCAGTTGGTGGTGATCAGGGGCAGGAAGATGCCGAGGGCCTTGAACAGGGCGGGGCTGAGCTTTTTGATGGCCATCTCGATGAACTGGACGGTGCTGGCGATGACCACGATGAAACTGATCAGGCGCAGGTAGGGGGCGTGTATCAGGATGTAGGTGTTGAGAAACCAGGCGCACAGAGCGGTGACGATCAGCACGAACGTGGTGGCGAGCCCCAGCCGGAATGAGGTCTCCAGCCGCCCCGATACACCGAGAAAGGGGCAGAGCCCGAGAAAATAGGCCAGCACGAAATTGTTGATCAGCAGGGCGCTGACGAAGATCCAGACCAGTTCGTTCACAGGGATTCCCTCTCGGCCTGGACCACCTGTTCGAGAAAGGCCTTCTTGCGCGCCGCCACCCAGTTGAAGAACAGCAGGATGAGCCCCAGGGTGATGAAGCCTCCCGGCGGCAGGATCATGATCACCCAGGGTTCGAAGGTCTCACCGAACAGGGGGATGTTGAACAGGGAGCCGTTGCCCAGGATCTCCCTGATGCTCCCCAGGGAGAACAGGGCCAGCACGAAGCCCAGGGACATGCCGGCGGCGTCCATCATCGCGAAGCGGACCCCGTGGCGGGAGGCGAATGCCTCCTGGCGGCCCAGGATCATGCAGTTGGCGACAATCAGGGGGATGAAGGCGCCGAGCTCCTTGTGCACCCCGGGCAGCAGGGCCAGCAGGGTGTAGTCGGCCACCGTGACGAAGGTGGCGATGATGATGATGTACAGCGAAATGCGTACCTGTTTGGGGATCCACTTTTTAAAAGCGGCCACCAGAAAACTGGAACCCATGAGCACGAACAGGGTCGCACCGCCCATCACCAGGGCGTTGATGGCGGAGTTGGTCACCGCGAGCATCGGGCACATGCCAAGCACCTGGACGAACACCGGGTTGTCCCGCCAGATACCCTTGACGAACTCCTGGTAGGTGTCCAGGTTCTTATCCCTATCCATGTGCTGCACCTTGAGTGTACATGGTGTTCAGTCCGACCCCGCAGTCGCTGCCGGGGTTTCCGCGGGATCGGGTAACGGGGGTTCCTGTCCGGGGGCGGGCAGCTTGTCCCGCCATCGCGCCTGACCCTCGTTGATGATCCTCACCACGGCCTTGGAGGAGATGGTGGCCCCGGTGATGGCATCCACTTCGTTGGGGGCGCTCCGGGTGCCCTTCTTGACCGTCACTATCTCCGGATCCGCGACCAGGTTGGAGAAATTGGCGACGAAAACCGCGTCCTTGTAAATCTTGTCCCCGAGTCCGGGCGTCTCCCGGCTGTCGAGGATCTCCATGCCCACGACCCTCCCTTTGCCGGGCAGGTAGCCGTAGAGCAGACTGATGGTGTCCTGGAAACCGGGGCCGTCTGATGGGATGGCGTAACCGATGAAGCGGCCGTCGGTGTCGTAGCCCCCATACAGGGTCAGGTCCTCGTCCACCGCCTCGTCATCCTCACCCATCGGTTTCAGACTCCCGTCCACGAACCCCAGCTGCTGCATTCGGCTGACGCCGGGCAGTACCTTGAATACTGCCTCCCGCAGCAGCCGGGCCTTGTTGGCGGTGATGGTGGGCAGGGTGGCCTCGTAGATGCCGATGATGGCGATGCCGGATATCAGGCCGGCCAGGGCAACGGAAAGCGCCAGGCGGGCGCTGCCGGGTTCGTTCGTGACGGGCAGTTCCACCTGCGGGTTCATTCCGAACCCGCCTTGCGCCCGAACACCCGTGGTTGGGTGTAGCGGTCTATCAGGGGAGTGGCTGCGTTCATCAGCAGGATGGCGTACATCACCCCTTCGGGAAGACCCCCGAAGTTGCGAATCAGCACCACCAGCAGGCCGATGCCTATGCCGAAGATCCAGGCCCCTCTCGGGCTCAGGGGTGAAGTGACCGGATCGGTCGCCATGTAGACGGCACCGAAAAGCAGGCTGCCGGATAACAGGGTAAAGAGGGGACCCGGATAGCGTGCCGGATCCACCAGGTGCAGGAGCCCCGAGAACAGGGCCGCCGAGATAAATATCGCTGCCGGGATGCGCCAGTCCAGATCCCGGCGCAGCAGCAGAAACAGGCCGCCGAGCAGCAGCAACAAACCGCTGGTTTCACCCAGGCTGCCGCTGGTGTTGCCGATCAACAGGTTCAGGAAACCGGTCGACTGCTGCTCGAACTTCATCAGGCCCAGGGGGGTGGCGGAAGAGACCGCATCATAAACCGGGGTCTGGAAGGGCAGGGCGAACAGGCTGCCCTGGATCTCGAACAGTTGCCCGGGGCCTGCCGCCGGGCTCCAGGTGGTCATGGCGATGGGAAAGGTGCCCAGCAGAAAGGCCCGGCCCACCAGCGCCGGGTTGAACAGGTTGTTTCCGAGGCCGCCCCAGATAATCTTGCCCAGCCCAATGGCGGCAGCACCGCCCAGGAAAGCCATCCAGAGCGGCAGTCCCGGGGGCAGCGTGAGACCCAGCAGCAGACCCGTCAGCAGACCGCTTTGGTCCCGGATGACATCCCTTCTCCTGGGTTTCGGAGTGAATACCCACTCCGTCATCAGGGCACCGGCTACCGTGGCTGCCAGCAGCAGCAGGGCCCCTAAGCCAAAGAACCAGACCGCGGCCAGGATCACCGGTAGCAGGGCCAGCCAGACATCCCGCATGGCGCGGGGGGTGGTCAGTCCCTGGCGCAGCACCGGGGTGGTCTGAAGCAGAAGATCGGGGTCTTTCCCGCTCATTTGGCTTCCGGTTCGCCGGGTAGGTGGGCGAGATTGTTTTTCGCTGTGCGGATCAGCTGTACGATGGGTATGCCGGAGGGGCAGGCAAAGGTGCAGGAGCCGCACTCCACGCAGTCGGTAACCCGATAGGCCTTCATCTCGATGAACATCCTCGCCCGGGCGAGCCGGGCCAGCCGGGACGGGTTGAGGAAGTAGGGGCAGGCCTCCAGGCAGCGGCCGCAGCGGATGCAGGGGTACTCCCGGGGTCGGGCGGTATCCTTGTCGGTGAACGCCAGGATACCTGAGGTGCCTTTCATCACCGGTACGTCCAGGCTGGCAAGGGGGGAGCCCATCATGGGCCCGCCCATAATCACTTCACGGGTCTCCGGCCGCAGGCCGCCGCAGAATCGCAGTACTTCCCGCACCGGGGTGCCCAGGGGCACGATCAGGTTGGCGGGGTAGGCGGCGCCCGGTCCGGATACCGTCACCACCCGTTCGATGAGCGGCATGCGGCTTTCGAACCAGTCGGCGATGGCCACCACCGTCCCCACGTTGTTGACCGCCACCCCGATATCCCGCGGCAGCTGGCCGGCCGGCACCTCGCGCCCGTACACCGCCTTGATCAACATCTTCTCCGCCCCCTGGGGGTACTTCACAGGCAGCGAGATCACCCGTATCGACTGGTCCGGCTCCAGGCGGTCGTTGAGGATATCGATGGCCTCCTGCTTGTTGGCCTCCACACCGATGGTGGCCCGCTTTGCACCCAGCTTCTCGAGCAGAATCCCGACGCCACGCAGCAGTGCATCGGGACGCTCCATCATCAGTCGGTGGTCGTTGGTGAGATAGGGTTCGCACTCGGCGCCGTTGACCAGGAGTTCGGTGATCTGCTGGCCTTCCGGGATGGAGTACTTCACGTGCGCCGGAAAGGCCGCACCCCCCATGCCCACGACCCCCGCCTGTTGGACCTGGTCGATGAACTCGCCGATCTCCAGGGTTCGCCAGTCAAGCCCGGGGGAGGGCGCGAGCTGCTGGGTGGCGAAGGGATCCGCCTCGATCTCGATGGCCGGCCTGAATGTGCCGTCGATATAACGCTGGGGGCCGATGCCCGTCACCCGGCCGGTCACCGGGCTGTGCAGGCAGGTGGAGACGAAGGCCCCCGGCTCGGCAATCAGCTGGCCCCGCTGCACCCTCTGGCCCGGGTTGACCACAGGCTTCGCCGGTGCCCCGATATGCTGACCCAGGGGCATCACGTAGCGCTCCACAAAAGGCACCCGCTGTATCGGCAAGTCCGCGGTCTGCTCCTTGTGGCCTTCCGGATGGACCCCGTGGCGGAAGGAGCCCCTGAACAGCCTGATCGGGTTCATCGACCACATGACCCGGATTCCTCTTCCTTTGCCTGAATGGGCAAATCAATATTCTCAAAAACCCCCACTCCCCCCGTAGGGTCGAATTCATTCGACCAATTCTTAAACAGCGCAAGAGCCCCCATCACCGTAGGGTCGAATTCATTCGACCAACTCAGCCTGATCAGTACAAGCCCCCTCATTTATAACCCGCCAACACCAGCAGCCGTTCCCGGACCTGCCCGGCGATCTCGCCCTGCAGCCCCTGTTGGAGTTCCTCCAGGCGCGTGCTGTGTTCTGCCTGCAGCCGGTCCAGCTCCGCCCGGTGCTCATCCGCCACCCGCTGCTCGGCCTCCCGGTTGACCTGCTCGGTGAAGGGGGTGACATGTCCGGCCAGTTCCTGCAGGGTCTGCCAGGCGTGGGCCAGGGTTTCGCAGCGAGCTGCCATTGCCTGTGATACCCGGATGTTCTCAGACTCGTCCATCGCCAGAGCCGGGGTCTTCCGCCCTCTCGCTTTGGCGTCCAGTTGCAGCCACTGATCGAGGGCAAGCGGCTCGGCATCATCTTCCGCCATCGTTTCGAAATGGCCGGCAAAGCGCGATTCGGTGCAGGCCCAGTTGGCCGGGGTCAGGGGGCGCCCCTGTTCATCCGTTCCCCAGGCGGAGTGCGGTTCCGGATTGCCCTCCAGGGTAATGCGGCTGCCGAACACACCCTCGCCCTCGGGGTCGTAACGGAAGAGGGGGAAGGCACGGCAGCGGATCGCCAGGCGTGCCTGCTGCAGGGTGCGCCTGGACGGGAAACCATGGCGTGAGGGACTCGGTGTGTGAATGCGAACCAGCGCAGGACCGGAAAAGCCCAATGCGCCATCCAGGGTATCGCAGAAGTGGCCCGCCTCCGCAAAGGATGTCTGGGCCACATAGGCCCGGCGCTGGGCCAGCGCCATCAGTCCCAGGTCGGTCCGGGGATCGACGGTGCTCGATGTGCGACCCGCCCGATGGCGGCGTCTGTCCAGCCCCATATCCAGCTCGCACATCACCAGGATCTTGACCGGCAGTTCTGAGTTGAGCAGCCAGGTGACCTGGTCCAGTCCGCGCCCCCCCAGTTCGGCCTCGTTTCCGACCAGGATCAGCGGCGGGCACGTCTCCCGCTCCGCCGGTGTCAGGGACTCCCAGTTCAGCGCTCCGGGTGGTTCGGCTTCCCCGGCCCGGGGATCGAGCGCTTTCCGCGCCCGCCGGCTCAAGGCGATGGCATGGAGCCGGTCGATTATCTGGCCCTTTACCAGTCCGGCGGCCACCTGGGCGCCGTCCCCGGTGGTGTCCAGTGTGGCAGGCAGGTGAAACGGGTTGTCGGGAAACAGGCAGGCCCAGCGGGAAACGGTTCCCGGTGTGATAACCAGGCCAAGGTTTGAGCCGTAATCCCCCGCATCACCCGAATCCAGCCCCAGCCGGGCATTTTCCAATGCCAGGGCCAGCTCGATCAGGTTGCTCAACGCCCCGCCGCCGAGGGCGGCAGGGCCGCCTCCCTTGGTGAGTTCCGTCAGACGATCGCCTATGTCCCGCAAGTTTCCGGTGAGCATTTTCAGGTCATCTGTCGGCAGGGCATTCGCCAGGGTTTCCCGGATGGACGCCTTGATCTGATCTTGAAGCCCCGCCAGGTCAGCCGAAAATTGTTGATTCCGGGGACGTATGCGGGAGTCCATGACGGCGAGCGCCAACCGCAGGGCGATCTTTTCCCCCGAGCCGGGCTCCGCCCCGTCTCCGCCCGCCATGAGCCGGGCACTCTTGTGGGAAAGCAGGCGCGCAGCCAGGGGGTCCATGCCCGTCGCGATGGCCCGGTCTATCAACTCTCCGGGGATGTCGGCTGCTTCCTCCCAGATCTGCCAGCGCCGCCGGGCTTCCCGCAGCATCCCGGTTTCGCGGGTTGCCGGATGCAGGGCATCGTCTTCGCAGGCATCGACGCAGAGTCCGCAGGACTTGCAGCTGTCGGGGTTGATCGCGAGCGAAAGCAGGGCACCGCTGCCTTTATCCCCTTGCTCCAGGTTGCCGAACAGGGTTTCCGTCACCGAAAGGGGGAGTCCGCCCAGCTGTGCTGACATGGCGTCGATGCCGGTCTGTATCGGGCCCCTGCGGGTTTCAGGCAGGGGCGCCTTCTCCTGCAGCCACGCCCACGCCCCCCGCAGCAGGTCTCCGGCATCTTCCCCCTGGAACTCACCGCTGTTGCCCAAGCTGCCGATCCGAGCGGCCAGCTTCGAACTCACCTGCCTCACGGCATCCGCACCCGCACCCTTGATCCCGGCATCCAGAAGCCCCGCGGGGGTGAACGCAGTGACACCGATGGCACTGTCGGGGCAGGCACTCCAGCAGGACCCGCAGCCGGTGCAGGCGGCAGCATCGTAGACCGGCAGCTTCCGTCGAAGATCGCTCAGATCCCGGAAACTGGAGGTCAGGGGGGGGACGGCACCGACGGTTATGAAGGGGTCCGAGGTCAGGTCATTCTGCTCGCCGTTCCGATAAAGGATGCCGATCTGGTCCCAGAACCGGGAAAGGCTGTCGTAGGTGTTGGCCACGTTGCCCAACTGGCGAACGGCCGGTGGTGGTATGTCCTCCCAGTCTTCGGGATCGCTGGAATCGGTGGCACCCAGGGCCTCCGGGTCGAGTCGGACCGGCGCACCCATCCCGGCCTCAAAGGCCACCACAAGGGCATTTTGACGCTCCGTCCCGGTCCCGGACAGGTTCGCCTCCCAGGATGAAAGCAACCTGGAGGCGCTCGTCTCGAGCAGGCCCTGTTCCATGAGCACGCTGCACAGGCCCCCCAGCAGGAAGGCATCGTCCAGCTCACCGGAGCCCGTATCGGCATGGGCGGCGCCGTGGGAGCGGTACTCCGACTCCGGCAGGCTGTAGATCACGGCCTGACGTCCCCGAACCGTTCGGTGGAAAAGTCTCCCCGAAGATTGCAATACGGTACGACTTTCGTTGTTTCCGACCAGGATCAGGATGCCCTTTTCCCGCAGGTCCCTGAGCGGCGCCAGTGCGCCGGCGCGGTCTGGTGAGGCGATCAGGGTGAGGTCGACGGGGGCGTCGTCTCCCGGATGGCCCGGGCCACCGGGTGCCCTGATCAGACGATCTGCAATCCAGGCGGCACAATCGTCTTCATCGGCGGCGGAAAGGGTGCGGATCCGACCCCCGGACAACTGCTGGAGCAGGGCGGCGGCCTCTACGGCCAGCCCTTGTGCGCCCCTTCCCGGCAGGCGGCGGATCTCTATGGACAGGGTCCCCTCCGGGCGCAAGTCGGGTGCGGGCCCCTGCTCCCTGAGTCCGAGTTTCTCGATATCGGGATAGGCACGGCGTATCTGGTCCAGCAGGACCTGGCGTTTGGGGTGTGCATTGGAGGTGCTGTAGAACCGCAAGCCCAAATAAGTGCGGCCGGGCTGGCGGTCAACCGGGTTGCGCAGGCAGGCCACCAGGTCGGCACCATATAGGGGCGCCCCTCCGAGGCCATACACAACCGAGTGCAGGCGGGGGAGCTGATGTGCCTCCAGTTCGGGGAGGCCCTTGTGGGTCTCGACCCCGAAGCGTTGGTTCTCCAGGCCCCGGCCAAAGGCGGCCCGGAGTTCCCGCAGCAACGGCGGGTCTCCGGCCAGGGGTGCGTTCAGGCGTTCCATCACCAGCACGCCGGATTTACCGGCCAGCTGTTCCAGCAACTGCGCTGCCGGGAAGGGGTGCAGGCAGCGTATGCCCAGGACGCCGATCTTGAGGCCTTCTCTGCGCAGATAGTCCGCGGCGGCGCGGGCCGTCTCCACGGCAGCCCCCTGGATCAGGATCACCTGGTCGGCATCTTCCATGCTCCAGGTTGAAAGCATGCCGTAGCGACGCCCGGACAGTTCTCCATAGCGCTCAAAGGCCCGGTCGATCAGTTCCACCAGATGGTCCTGGAAATAGGGATTTGCTCCGGCGCTTCCCAGCGCGAAAGCCTCGGGCTGCATCCGGGTGCCCAGCATCATCGGCCGGTTCAGATCATGCCACAGGGGAACGGTGCGACGGTTTTCGCCGAACAGCAGTTGCTGGGCCGGTGTGGGGGAGGGCATCTCCCCTTCAGCGGGTCCCAGGTATTCGGACACCAGGTCCGGTGTCGGAACCGACAGCTCCTGGGCCGAGCGGGCGGTGGCCTCCCGGTCCATCACCAGGATACCCGGGATCAGGGCGGTCTCGGCCACCCGGCGGGCGATCAGTGAGAGGTCGGCCACCTGCTGGACATTGGCCGCAAACAGCATGAAACAGCCGCTGTCCGATATCTGGTGCAGCGTCTCATGGCTGCTCCCGGCACTGCTCCCCTGGGCAGGTGTTGCCTGGTTGACCATATGTATTACCAGGGGCAGGTGTCGGCCGACGGCGCTGCGCAGCAGATCCTCGCAGCCCGCCAGGTCGGATCCGGAGAGGAAAGCAGTGGCCCTGCGTCCGGCAAGCATCAGACCGGAAGCGGCGGCGATGGCACCACGCGGGCCCTCGCTGTCGAGGGTTTGCAGGGGCTCGCCGAAGAGGTTGGTGTCCTGTTGCCAGACGAGTTGGCGCCACAGGGTCTCGGCCGCCGGCCCGGTCCCGGTGACGGCGGCTGCAGAGCAGATTCCGGCCTCGGTCAGGGCGGCTGTACTGTTGCCGTCGAGCACCGTGTCGGCAGACAGGTCCGTGCCGGCACCTGCTTGTCTGAAAAAACGGCGGTAGAGTCGTATGGCGATGTCGTTGAGCATGGGCACCGTCCTTCTCTCCTCAGCGGAAACCGGCACCGGCTGCGCGGACGGCCGGTTCAGGTGTTTCCACCGGTTGGAATTGATCACCCTCCAGCCACTGTATGGCGGCGGTCGGGCAGCGTTGGGTCGGGATCGGTGTCAGGGTGACCCCGGAGCGGTAATCCACCACCGGCAGGTTGTCCCGGATCTCGATCAATCCGTCCGGGGCATCGGCGGCGCAGCGGCCGCAGGCGTCGCAAGCCGCGGAGCAGAGCAGGGTGGCGGCGTCACCTTCCAGGGGGGAATTGCACTGCACGAAAAGCCTCCAGCTCTCGGGGACGATCTCGAACAGATCCCGGGGGCAGGCTTCCACGCAGTCGCCGCAGGCGGTGCATCCGGCGCCGTCCACCACCGGCAGGCTGTTGCTGTTCAGTGTAATGACGTTGAATGTGCAGGCGCGCACGCAGTCCCCCAGGCCCAGGCAGCCCCAGGAGCATCCCTTGCCGCCCCCGGATACCACCGATGCCGCGCGGCAACTCTCGAATCCCCGGTATTCCGCGATCTGATAGGCCTGGGCCTGACCCCCGGCGCAGTGGAGCCGGGCAATCCGTTTCTCCTGGCTCCCAGCCTCCACGCCCAGGAAGCCCGCGATGGACTCCACCACGTCGGCACCGGCCACGGTACAGTTGCCCGGCTGGACGTCCCCCCGCACCAGGGCGGCGGCGAATGAGGCGCATCCCGGCTCTCCGCAGGCGCCGCAGTTGGTACCGGGAAGCAGCTCTTCGGTGTGCTGCAGGCGCGGGTCTTCCTCCACACGGAATACCCGGGAGGCCACTGCCAGTATGATCCCGAAGAACAGGCCGATGCCGGTCATGATCGCCGGGGCGGTCAGGAATGGCAGCAAACTGTCGACGAGGGTCATTCTCAGGCCCTAGTTGAGAGGCTTGGCCCGGGCCATGAGATCCTCCAGGCCCTCCTCGCCCGGATTCCGGGGCTTACCCGGATGGATACACTTGGACGGGCAGATCTCCGCCGCCTCCACCAGCTGGGCAAAGGTGCCCGCGGCGGGATCGGCGATCACCGCCTGTTTGTTGTCGTTGTAGACGAACAGCAGGGTGTTGATGGTGAGACAGTCATTGCAACTGGTGCACAGCGGGCTGTCGATCCAGGGTTCGTCGAAATCCAACACCTCTTCCGGTTGTTCCGCCGCCGCCAGCTCCTCCGTATCCGCTTCCCCGGTAACAGCCTGGGAAGCGGATACTGTTGAGGCACCCGGCACGGGCGCCGGCGCCAGTCTCATCCCGCCGGAGGTGAAATCCAGGCCCATCAATGTGTCCGTCAGGCGTCCCATCACCTCGCCGGCCACCTCTGTCCGTGCCTGCTCGATCTCCTGCTGGTGGGCTTCCATCAAGCGTGCCCTTTCCGCTTCGGCCTCGGCGTTGATCTCCTGCCTTGCCTTGGCGATACCCAGTTCCAGGTAGCGGCTGCGCACCCCCGCCATCTCCTGGAGGCCGTGCCAGAAGTTCAGCCTGTCCCGGCAGGCGTTGATCAGGGTGCGGGTCACGGCCAGCTGGCGCAGCTCGCCGTTGGCATTGACCGCCCAGATGTAGGGGATGTGCTGGGCGGATTCCTCTTCGCTCATCGCCAGGTAATGGGCGACCGGCAGCAACAGCTCGCTCTCGCAGGCCAGCGGTACCGGGGTGAAATGCTCCCTGAGGCGCTGAATCAACAGGGCGTAGTCGGCAAAGGTGAAGGCCAGTTTCAGATCGATGGCCTGGCCATCCTCGTCGAGATAGCTGAAGGGGTGCAGGGGCCAGTCCCTTTCCGGCTGGGGGTTGCCCTTGAAGTCCATGCGGTCGGCAAAACTGTCCCCGGCTGCGGGATTTATCTGGAAAAAGGGATGGGCTCGCCCCTCGAGGGCCGCACCGGCGACCAGCCAGGCATTCAGGCCCAGGTCCTGACCGGTGGGGCGCAGGCCCACGTTGATCAGGTGCATCCCTGTGCGGGTGGTCTTGAGCGCCGTGGAAAACTGGTGCAGCAGGTGCTGGTGGCGTGCCGCCGAAGTCTGGCTCACCACCGCCTGCCTGTGGCTGATGCCCAGGTAGCCCA
The DNA here is from genome assembly GCA_030145425.1 of Chromatiales bacterium. Lineage (GTDB taxonomy): Bacteria > Pseudomonadota > Gammaproteobacteria > Chromatiales > Chromatiaceae > JAHEHQ01. The sequence continues at coordinate 16,814 of JAQYVO010000072.1, forward strand.
GCTCGGTGCGAAAGTGGGCGAAGGGGTCCGCGTCGCTGTCCCTGCCGGGGTTGGCGTGGGCGAGCACCCGGATCAGTATCTGCACCGGCCGGCCGGAATTGAGCAGCCGGGAAAAGTCCGGCATTGCGGGCCCCGCAGCCCTCAATGCGGTTTCCAGGGCAACCACCGCGGGCACCAGCAGCAGCTCCTCCTGGGAGAAGGCCTCCCAGTTGAAACTCTCGAACCAGGGGTCATGGATCGACTCCGCGTAGCGGCCGTCGATCTCCAGCTGGGCGACGCGGGCGGCGGCGAAGACCCGGGCCAGGCGCGCCGCCTCCTCGTCAAACAGCTCCTTGGCCCGCACACAGGGGTTGTCCGAGGAGATGGACTCGAAACCGGGGATACTGCCGATGAGTTTCTCGTCGAAATCCTCGAGATGGACGAAGCGCACCAGTATCGCCTCCAGACTGTAGGCGCGCAGCGTCTCGAGGGCACTCTCGATACGGTGGCGCTGATCCCCGGACATGCCCAGGGACCCCTGGGAGTGGTCCATGACCTCGGACAGGACCGCGTGATCGAACATCTCCGAAGAGGGTCCGACCGCCTCCCTGATCGCCGCCGGTTCCAGCGACTCCAGGGACTTTTCCCTCTCGATGTCGAGCAGCCGCTCGAGCCCCTGGGTGAGTTTCCGGATCTTTGCCTGAAACCCGGCGTGCCGCGGGATCATGCGGCAACGCAGCGTGTGGATCATCAGGTGGATCGCCGGATGGTGTCCATAGGCGAGAAACTGTCCCTCTTCCGGGACTGCCGCCAGAAGCCGCTCCAGGTCTGCGTTCAGGGTATCGGCGCTGTCGCTGTCCAGTTCAAGCTGCAATACCATCTCGTTGCACAACTGGCGCAGCAGGGGAGGGGCGGGCACCGGGACATCAGTATCGAACAGGTGCTTTCGCAGTGCCCATTCCAGGCGGTGCAGGTTGTCCTTTAGCACCCGCGCGCTGTCGGCGCCAGGGGCGAAGCCCGCCACGGTTTCCGAGAGAAAGTCCGCCACGGGTTGGGCCAGATCGGTCCCCTCCTGGTCCCCGTCACCCTCTGCCGGCGGATGGAGGAACAGCGGGTAATCGTACCGAAGGCGGGATGCATCCCGGTAAGGGGCGAGTTGGGCCGGCAGAAACTCCCTGTCGAGGTGTTCCAGCTGGTCCCGGATACCGGGATCACCGAGATGAAAGTGCCTCAGCGTGAAAAGGATACGCCGGGTGGCCTCCCCATCCTTGATGGAAGAAGGTATCGCCGGCAGGGGGCTTTGGTCTTGTTCTGTATCTGTCGGTTTCATCTCATGTCTCTATGGCTACCGGCGGCGCTGGGCCCGCCGCAGACCCGGGTCGCCCGTCACGCGCTTCCGACCGCAATGGCCGACCCCGTCTCAGGGACTGTTAACAGGGCCTAGATGGCAAATCTATCCAGGGCCGCGTTCAGCGCAGTCAACTTTTCTTCGTTGGTGGTGTCGAGACCCTGGGCGGACTGGTCGTTGTACACCGCGGCGTCCGGATCGTAATAGAGCAGACCGACCGGCAGCTTGACCTGGTCGCGGGCGAGTTCCATCGCCTCCACCCAGTTTTGGGGGTCGTGCTCCTGGTGCTCAGGAAACAGCCGCTTCACACCCGGGTCCATGGGGATGCCGTTCTCGTGGGTCAGCAGCAGCATCTGCTCCGGATTTTCCTGATAGGGTTTGCAGAAATCGGGAGAGAACACCGGACAGCGCTGCAGGATGCGCACGAACCCGGTGCCCTTGTGCTGGTGCGCCGCCTTGATGGTTTCGTAGAGCAGCGGGGGATTCCAGTCCGGTACCTGGGCCACGAAAGAGACGTTGGTGATGCCCAGGGTAATCGTCAGGGGGTTCAGGGGCGGCAAAAAGGCGCCTGTGGGATGGGTGTTGGTGGATGCCCCGATTGGCGTCGTCGGCGAGGTCTGCTTCTTGGTCAGACCGTAGATCCCGTTGTCGAAGATCAGTACCACCATGTCCATGTTGTAGCGCACGGCATGGATCCAGTGACCGGCGCCGATGGAAAAGCAGTCCCCGTCGCCCGTGCCCACCCAGACATCCAGGTCCGGGCGGCGTGACTTGACGCCGTTGGCCAGGGGCAGGGCACGGCCGTGCAGCCCGTGGAGTCCGTAGGTTCCGACGTAATGGGGCAGGCGGCTGGAACAGCCGATGCCGGATACCACCACCGACTTTTCCGGCAGCATCTGTGCGTCCCGCATTACCCGGTGAACGGTATTGAGAACCCCCAGGTCACCGCAGCCGGGACACCAGCGGGCTTCACCGCCGGCGTAGTTACCGAGGGTGAAGTAGCGCTCGAATACCTCCAGGGACCAGTCGGCTTTGAGTCCAAACATGGCGCTCCTCCTTAGTTGTTCTGTTTTTTCAGTCGATCGCTGATGACTTTGTAGATCATGCCGGGCTGCAGCGGGTGTCCGTAGACCACCGACCAGCAGTCTACGTCTACCAGGGTCTTGGCGCGCAGCAGGATTGCGAGCTGGGCGTAACGCCGGCTCTCCTCGTCGATCAGGGGATCCTTGAGATCGTCGCTGTAGTTGATCTCCACCGTCATCACCTTCTTGAAACGGCTGAAAATCTCTTTCAGTCCCGGTTCAAGCGGGGACAGGAAGCGCAGATGCAGGTACGAGACCCGTTTGCCGTCCTCGCGCAGATGATCGATTGCTTCCTCGATCGCGCCCATGGTCGAGCCCCAGCCGACCACCAGCAGGTCTCCCTCGTCGTCACCATGCACCTTGGGCGGTTTCAGGGTCTTGAGCAGCGCCGCCAGTTTGCGGCTGCGCATCTTGTGGGTCACCTGGTTGGTGTCCGAGTCGTAGGCAACCTTGCTGCGCCTGGTATGGGAGAGCCCGGTGAGCACGTACTCGCCGTTGCGCTGCCCGGGGATCGGCCGGGGCGACAGCCCGGTCTCGGGGTCCCAGTCGTAGGGTGGAACGTGTTCGTCCCAGGCGGACCGGTCGACCGGGGCGGTAAACCACTCCTCCTTGATCTGTGGGCGGGGATAAGGCTGCACGCCGGTAGCCAGGTTGGCATCGGTCAGCAGGATTACCGGGGTTCGAAAGGCCTCGGCGAGTTTTCGGGCCAGGATCACGAAGTGCAGGCACTCCTCAATGGTGGCCGCCGCTATGACCACCTTGGGGGCATCGCCGGGTGCGCCGTATATGGCGCTCAGGAGGTCCGCCTGTTCCACCTTGGTGGGCAGACCGGTGGCCGGTCCTCCCCGCTGCACGTCGACGATCACCAGGGGTATTTCTGCCATCACTGCCAAGCCGATCATCTCGGTCTTCAGGGCCACACCGGGCCCGGAGGTTATGGTGCAGGCGGTCTTCCCGGCGTAAGAGGCGCCGATGGCAAAACTGATGGCGGCGATCTCGTCTTCGGCCTGGTGGATGAAACCACCCACATTCTGGAACACCTCGGCGACATAATGCGACGCGGAGGTGGCGGGCGTGATCGGGTACATGGAGACCAGTTCCATGCCGGCGGCCATGACGCCCAGCCCCACGGCCTGGTTGCCGCTGGTGATAATGGTGGGCTTGGACATGTCCGTGGTGTAGGGGGGCACCCGGAAATGGTATTCGATCTGCTCGGCGGCGAATGCGCAGCCGGCGTTGAACAGATCCTGGTTGGCCTGGATCACCTTGTCACCCTTGCGGGAGAAGGTCTGGGCAATCTCGGCCAGGCACTTGTCCACGTCGCGGGCGTAGATCTGCGCCAGCATGCCGAGGGCAAACATGTTCTTGCCCTTGCGAGGGTTGGAGGTGAGTTTCAGGCACTCCTCCTCCATGGGCAGTTCATGGACGATCAGCCCGTTGTTCCGGAACTCCCCCACGGCGGTGGCATAGGCCTCCCGGATCTCTTCCTGGGGGTCGGTAGCCCACTTGTTCTCCAGCAGCACAATCGTGCCTTCCTTGTAGGCGCCGTTGGCGATGCGGGAGTAGAGCACCTGTTCATTGAAGGCGACAGCCAGGTCCGCCTCGTCGCCCATGTTGGTCATGTAGCGGCAGCCGAGCCTGATACGGATACCGCTGGCACCGGCGGGTGAGCGCGCCGGGGGCTGGATCTCAGCCGGGATGATCTCCACGGTCCAGACCCCGTTCCCCATCTTGCCGCTGATGGAGCCGAAGGTCTGACCGCATTTCTGGGCGCCCTCGCCGGAGTCGCTGACGATTTCTATAATGTGTTCGTCTAGTTGAACCGGCTGCTTGAACCCGCCTTCGATGACGCTAGCGGTTTCTGTTCCCGTCGGTGTGGCCATTGGAAACTCCCGTTCGTTATAATTAATTTTGTCAGGGCCGATATGACCGCTTTTAATCCAGGGTTGTCAAGTCAAAAAGCAAGACAAAGGTTCGCTTCACCCCTGAATCTGCCATGCCCACCGTGCCGCGAGCGTTGTGTTATCGGGCAAGACAGGTTATACAATCGCGGGTTAGACTGGGGTTGCCCGTACAGGCATGGCGGGCAGACGTACAGAATTAAGACAAATAAAATCGTATCTATTAAGCTCTACCGAATCTGCGCGCCACGAGTCGATTACCGACAATCGACGGGTTGGGTGCCGAGCTAAATAGTTAAAGAAAATCAAAGAGATTTTTTTAGGAGAACAGGAAATGCCGATGAAGATTGGGGTTCCGAAGGAAGTGCATGCGGAGGAGTGCCGCGTTGCAATGACGCCGGAAACGGCGGAGCAGATCAAGAAGCTGGGTTTTACCCTGGCCCTTGAGACCGGCGCCGGAGAGAAGGCCCATTTTTCCGACGATGCCTACCGCGAGGTGGGCGTCGAGGTTGTCGACGATGTAAAGGCGCTTTGGGCGGACTCTGACATCCTGATGAAGGTGCGTGCCCCCGAGTTTCATCCTGTCCTCGGGGTGGACGAGGCAGAGCTGCTGCGCGAAGGGGGAACCCTCATCAGCTATATCTGGCCGGCCCAGAACGAGGAATTGTTGCAGCGGCTGGCAAAGCGCAAGGCCACCATCATGGCCATGGACAGCGTGCCGCGCATCTCCCGGGCACAGAAGCTAGACGCCCTCAGCTCCATGGCAAACATCGCCGGTTACAGGGCGGTGGTCGAGGCTGCCAGCCAGTTCGGGCGCTTTTTCACCGGCCAGATAACCGCCGCCGGCAAGGTACCACCCGCCAAGATCCTGGTCATCGGTGCCGGCGTCGCGGGTCTTTCCGCCATCGGCGCAGCCAAGAGCATGGGCGCCATCGTCAGGGCCTTCGATACTCGACCGGAGGTCAAGGAACAGGTCGAGAGCATGGACGGCGAATTCCTGCTGCTCGACTTCGAAGAAGCAGGATCCGGCGCCGGCGGTTACGCAAAAGTGATGAGCGAGGAGTTCATCGCGGCCGAAATGGCGCTGTTTGCCGAGCAGGCCAAAGACGTCGATATCATCATTACGACGGCATTGATCCCCGGCAAACCGGCCCCGGAACTGATCACCGAAGAGATGGTCAAGTCGATGAAACCCGGCAGCGTGATCGTCGACCTGGCCGCCGAGCAGGGCGGCAACTGCAAGCTGACCGTAGCCGGCGAGGTCGCGCGCAAACACGATGTCACGCTGATCGGTTACACCGACCTGCCGAGCCGGCTCGCCGCACAATCAAGCCAGCTGTACGGCACGAACCTGCGGCACCTGCTGACGGACATGTGTCCGGAGAAAGACGGCCAGCTTGTCGTCGATTTCGAAGACGAAGTCGTACGCGGCACGACCGTCGTCAAGGACGGTCAGATCACCTGGCCGCCACCGGCGCCGAAAATCTCGGCGGCACCCCCGCCGAAACCAGCCCTAGCGCCTGCGCCAGTCGAGGACAAGAAGCCGAGCATCCTCGGGCCGATACTGACTTTCGGGATAGGAGCGCTCGCACTGTTCGGCCTGGGACTCAAGGCGCCACCCTCGTTCATGGAGCACTTCACCGTGTTCGTGCTCGCGTGCTTTGTCGGTTACATGGTCATCTGGAATGTCACTGCAGCACTGCACACGCCGCTGATGAGCGTCACGAACGCGATCAGCAG
>JAQYVO010000091.1 GCA_030145425.1 Chromatiales bacterium
CCAAGGGCGCAATCGTGGCCCAGCGGCAGATCGACAACGGGTCAACCGACGATTTCTTCCGAGCCAAGATCATCGTCGCCGCTTTTTACGCGGGGCAGATATTGCCTCGCAGCACTGCCTATGGGGCCGCCGTCCGCTCAGGTGCGGACGATATCATGGCGATGCCGGTTGAAGCGTTTTAATTTGGCTCATCCCCTGATTAAGTGGGTAGATTACCGATGTAGGGCCGAATTCATTCGGCCGACAATTGGTTGATTCGAATCAAGCATTGGTCGAATAAATTCGACCCTACAGTTCTGTTGACAGATCGATTACGTTTTATCGTAAATGTTGATTTACCCACTCAATCAGGGGAAGCGCCTTTTATTTTTATCGGGCACTACTTACCTTTGTAGCTCGGTTCCCGCTTGTCCAGAAAGGCGGCAACGGCTTCGTGATGATCTTCCGTATGGTGGCAGATCGCCTGGAAGCTTGCACAGCTTTCCAGAAAATCCGGTAACACCTGCTGTTGGGCCAGTTTCATCAGGCGTTTGGTATAGCGTACCGCCAGCGGTGGTTTGGCGGCGATGGTATGGGCGAGCTGCAGCGCCTGGGGCACCAGCTCTTCGGGTTCTACCACCCTTAGCAGAATGCCCAGTTCCCGGGCCTCTTCTGCTTCCACCAGTCGACCGGAGAAGGTAAGTTCCGCTGCGGCCTGGTAACCGATTAACCTTTGAAGGAACCAGGCCCCGCCATCACCGGGTATGATACCGAGATTGATAAAGGTCTCTCCGAACAGCGCCCTGGTCGAACCGATACGCATGTCACACATGCAGGCGAGGTCCATTCCGGCACCGACGGCCGCGCCATTGACCGCGGCGATGGTGAGAATTTCCGCGTTGTACAACGCGAGCGGAATCCGCTGAATGCCCTGGCGGTATTGCTTCTGTATATCGTCCAGGGTACCGCCAAAGATACCGGTTTTATCGCGCATCTCCTTGACGTTTCCACCGGCGCTGAAGGCCTTTCCTTCGCCCGTGATGATCAGCACCGAGACGTCACTGTTCCGGTTTACCCACTCCACCGTGTTGACGATATCATCGATGAGATGCGTACCGGTCAGGGCATTGCGGACATCGTCACGCTGCAGGGTGAGTGTTGCGACCCGGTCTTGCAGGGTCATTGTGGCATCTGTGAGTTCGGGTTTGATGGACATATCGGCGACCGCTGGTTGAATGGCGTAGAGAAAGAAACTTTAGCATGAATACAGCACCGTTCAGAGACGGCCAAAGATACTGTAAGGGCCGATTACCTTTGTAGGGCCGAATTCATTCGGCCAACAGCCTTCCCCCCGAGTATTGGTCGAATGAATTCGACCCTACAATTTTGCTGATAGATGGAATGGTTTTTTTGAAAACGTTTACTTACCCACTCAATCAGGGGAGGAGCCTCCTTGCTGAACCTCTGAATATAGGTGCTCCTTCATCAGAGCCTGAATGTCGGCGGGGATTGAGGCCGAAGCCTTGGTCTGGTGGTTGAAGTGGACCAGTACCGCGGTACCCGACGCACATTTCTGTTCGTGCTGCCAAACCTCCTGGTAGACATCGAAAGAAGAGTTTCCTATCCGGCCGATATAGGTCCTGATTTCCACCGGATACTCGTAATAGAGTTCTTCATGAAATGCCACATCGATCTTGGCGAGTATCAAGCGCCACTTCTTGGTATCCAGGTCTGGTGTAAACCAGCGGAACACCGGATCCCGTGCGCCTTCGAACCAGCCGGGTATGACCGTGTTATTGATATGACCCAGGGCATCGGTTTCCAGAAACCGGGGCTTGATTGTTTCGCTTATCATTCCGTCTCCTTTAGAGTCTGTTAATGCGATTATAAAAATACTCGAGCATGTGGCAGACTGGACTCCACAATAAACAATGGAGCTTTTTCATGGCGAAAATATCGATCGAAGAGTTTCACCAGATCATCGATGAAGAGATACCCTGGGCAGCGGATGCCGGGCTGAAGATCGAAGAGATCGAGGCCGGCCGGGTGATCATGCGCCTGCCCTACCATCAGCGTTCGGTGCGCCCTGGCGGGACTATTTCCGGTCCACACATGATGCTGCTTTCCGATGCCTGCATGTATGCCGTGGTGCTGAGTCTCATTGGCAAGGTGAAACTTGCCGTCACCACCAACTTCAACATCAATTTCCTGCGCAAACCCACTGAAAGTGACCTGTTGGCAGAAGGAAAGTCCATCAAGCTCGGCAAACGCCTGGCGGTGATGGAGGTTTCCGTGTTCACGGATGTCGACAAAGAACTGGTCGGCCACGCCACAGGCACCTACTCCATTCCACCGGAGAGCCAGGGCGGGTGAGGTTCAACCGGATCAGGTTGCCCGGGCACGACCTACCCTGGAAATCGGACTACGTCCGAGGCATTCGCAGATATAACGGCCGGCATCCAGCAACTCTTCTAAATTGACCCCGGTCTCGATTCCCATGCCATCCAGCATGTAAAGCAGGTCCTCGGTCGCCAGATTGCCTGTCGCACCTTTGGCATAGGGGCACCCCCCAAGACCGGAGACCGAACTGTCAACGACCGAGACACCCTCCTGCAGAACCGCCAGTACATTGGCCAACCCCTGGCCGTAGGTGTCGTGAAAATGGGCGGCCAGGTGCTCTATGGGGACATGTTGTGACACCGCGCGTACCATGATCCCCGCCTTCAGCGGTGTACCCACACCGATGGTGTCCCCCAGGGAAATCTCGTAACAGCCCATCCCGTAGAGCTTGCCGGCAACCTTCGCGACGGATTCCGGCGCAATCTCCCCTTCATAAGGACAACCCAGCGCACAGGAGACATAGCCGCGTATCTTCAGACCCTTGTTCAGTGCCGTCCTGACCACGTCGGCATAGCGCGCCAGGCTCTCATCGATCGTGGCATTGATATTCTTCCGGGTGAAACTCTCCGAAGCGGCGGCAAATATGGCGATCTCCTCTGCACCTGCCTGCAGCGCACTTTCCAGGCCGCGCATGTTTGGAACCAGTACCGGATAGCTCACGCCCTCCCGCTTCCTGATCGCCTTGTACACTTCATCGCTGGCCGCCATCTGAGGCACCCATTTCGGCGAGACGAAACTGCCCGCCTCAATCACCGAAAGACCCGCCGCGCCAAGTCGATCGATCAATTCGACCTTGGCCTCAACCGGAACCTGCCCAGGCTCGTTCTGCAGCCCATCCCTAGGACCAACCTCCACGATCTTCACCTTCTCAGGCAGATTCATTTCTTTTCAACCAGTTTCCACACACCAAATCTTCCTTCTTCCCTCGGCCCTTCCTTCATTCCAGACTCAACAACCCCTCCCCCTCCTCCACCTGATCCCCAACGTTGAAGTGAATCTCCGTAACCGTCCCATCTTGTGGAGCTGTGATGGTGTGCTCCATCTTCATGGCCTCTACCACCATCAGTTTATCGCCTTCACGCACCTG
>JAQYVO010000327.1 GCA_030145425.1 Chromatiales bacterium
CCACCCGCTGCCCAACGCAGTGCTTGGGACCATCCCAAGACACGACCTTCACGCCAGAGATAGCCGAGTTGATGTACCGACAGCCAGACAAACCCATAATTCACCCAGCGCAAAAGCGGAAGATCGAAGGATAAACCAACAAAATCGATGATAACGGCGCCAAGCGCCAGCCCCCAGAATGACCCCATTCCAAATCGGTGCCATGCATGGTGGGTGACGGGTGTCAGGACCACCACCATGATATAGACGGCCAGAAACCAGGTGGGAATCATTGCCACCTGGGAACCGCTTTTTATCAAACCAGGGTCAACCCCCATGTATCTGGCTGCCACTGCGATCAGCGCCCATAGTATTATCAGTGGAACAACCGGCCCAATCAGGCGATTCAGCCGCGCAGCAAGCCATATGTTGTAACTGGAATTGGCTTTTTTCGCAGACTGCCAGGAGATACCATTGGAATAGCCGCCCACAATGAAAAACAGGGGCATTACCTGAAATGCCCATGTAAGCCACTGTGTCCAAGGCGCCTGGTTCAACATGTTGTCAATCCTGAGAGTGCCATCCGCCACAAAAGGCGCCGCTATCAACCAGTGGCCGACTATGACTACGCAAATGGAGGCCGCCCGCAGAAAGTCAATGTAGCGGTTACGGGATGATGGTGTATTGGCGGCAAGTTCACCGGCTCGCAGCCACGCACGGCTTTTTCCCTTACGCATTGTCCCTGACATGCAGACCTCCCCCTTCGTGCAGTAACCCTTAATAAAACTTGATGTTGCGGCCTGGCTGCCGAAGCAGACATTTGAGTCGGAAAATCAATTTGTAGGTTCCCGTTTTCCCTACATCATGGAACAATCCGTTTTACCGCTGTTTCCGGCTGCTCCGACGGCTGAGATGCCGGCAACTTGCCCCATACCCGCTGGCAGGCGGCCTCACCATCTGCGGGGGGGCGTTTGGTAAATACCCATTGGAACGGCACCACAACCGGGCTGGTGATGATGCGAGCCGTCGTCCCCAACAGGGAACCGGGACTCGCGCCCACAGAGAAATCAGAAAAGAATCCCTGAACCTGAAGCGGTGTTTCCGCACTGAACATCTGGGGCCTTTTTGACCGGGTGAGCAACTGCAAGTCAACTTTTCGGGACTTGAAGTCGATCTCCCCTTTGGCGGTTGCCTGAACATGGGTGGTATCGACGAGAACAGCGGAAGGCGCCATTATCCCGTCTTCCAGTTGGAAACGCGCAACCAGGCAGTTGACCTGCGATGTGGCACCTGAATCCAGCAGCGGCAGAATCTGAAAAAGCAGATTGGTTGCCCAAAGGTCGAATATGGACGCGTCGATATCCTCCGGCCAGATGGCAAAATCAATATGCCCGTTGGAATCATGCATGAGAGTGGCCATGCCAGGCCCCCGTGTGAGCACGTCCACGTCCAGGCTGATCAGGCCCGCGACCGTCGATTCCGGATCGATGCGACGCGCCAGATACCCGTAGTCGAGACGTTCGATCTTTGCCCTTGTGCTGAAGGCCACATCCTTATCCGTCGGCTCCAGGGAAAAGGCCAGATCCACCGAACCGCCCGGGACGTCGAGGTTAAGGGGATCGACCGATAGTCGGCCGCGATTCATAGTCGCCACCAGACTGCCTTTGCCGAGTTCATCCTTGCCCGACAAGACCTCACTGACCTGAACACTCAGCTTTCCGTCCAGGCTGCGCATTACCTCAGGGGACAACAGGGCGCGGGCCCTGGCAACAGGGGTCACACCTCCATTCCCGGGGGGAACGCCCCCCTGCGCGTTCCCCTGCGCCGACCAGCCCCCCATATCGAAATCATCGAGCTGTATGCTGTCGGCCGTCAGATCCAGATTCATTCGCGGTGGCGCGGTTGTACCATCGAATTCGAGGTTCCCCCTGAGCACGCTTTCACCCACGATCAATTTCATGGCTTGGACATAGTAACCCGATGTCCGGGAGCCGAACTCACCCTCCAGGTCATAAGCGCCCCAGGGAGGGAGCGATACATCGAGGAGTTCGTCAAAGTCACTGAACCGGCGGCCCTTGAGTGAGAGTTTGAAATGCAGATCGTCCGTCTGAATCGGCAACGGCGCCCTACCGGAAAGCCTTATATCCGCATTGGCGACCTTGATGTCGGCATCTATATCGATCCGCTCCTTGGATTTGGAGAAACCTGCCAGGGAACTCGTCTTCAACTCCATCAGCAGCGGTATCCCGTCTATGCTGGCGTCGAGTTGGAGCATTGTCGGCTGATCCCGCCTGGCAGTGAGCGTTCCCTTGGCGATGCCAATATCCAGGGTCTTTTTAAGATGGGATTGACCTATCCGCCATAGGCCACCCCGTATCACTGCAGTTAACTCAGACCGCGTCAGCATATCCCGGGCGGTGGTCCCTTCGAACATGGCTGAAATCTCCAGCTTTTCCGTGGTCAGCCCCAGTCCCTCTGCGAGGTCCAGATGCGCCAGCAACGCCCCGATATCCAATGACGCAGACTCCAGATCAAAACTGACCCTGGGAAGATCACCGCGCAGGTCAGCACCCAGTGTCCCCCGAAACAATGCACTGGAGACCCCGACCTGAAACGGCGCCTGCTGCACATACCCGTCCCTGATCCTGCTGGAGACTTTGAGCCGATTAACGTCCACGGATTCTACCTTCAGCCGCTTTATGGACAGCGCTATATCCGAATCGAAGAGCTCGATACCATTGGGCAGTATGGGTACGTCGATGGCGTACTGCTGTTTTGCTCCCTGCGGCTCGGCTGGTTCGGGAAAAAGTGCCATCAGTCTGTCCAGGTCGATGGCACCGGCCTCGAGCCCGATCAGGGTCACCCGGCCGCCATTCTCCCGGCGTATTCCCAACTCACCGCTAAAGCGAATGTCTGCCAGCCGGCCCTCTTTTACCCGCGCGATTATGGCGGCATCGGTTGCGGACAGCTCGCCGGAAACCCGGTAAGCGGCCGCCGCATCCGGTGAGAAACCGATCCAGTGTGTGAGTTTGCCTATGGGCTCCCCGGCCAGCTCGAAATCCAAAAGCGTTTCCCCATTCCGCGCAATAACACCATTGACGTTGAGACGGGCACCACTCCCAGCCGCCTCGAGTTCAACGGGCCACTGTTCGTAAACGAATTTATCAAGAAACCTTCCGCCCCTGGCCTGCAGGGAGAAGGGTTCCCCCAGCAACATGCCCCGGGCCGTTATGCTGGCACTGCCTGAAGCTGGAAACTCCATTTCCATCCTGTTCAACATGAATTCAACCGGCCGCCCACCGGTATCGTGTCCATATGACAGAAATGCATCGGACAGGGAAAAACTCATCGCGGTGGACTGCGCCAGTTCCCGCAGTGTCTCTCCCCGCGCGGAAAGTTCGAGCTTCGCGTAGCCGAAACGGCCCTCGATGCCCTCCGCTTCTACCAGCAGCTTCGCAAGTTCACCGATCTCGCTGCCGAGTGCATTGAGAGATGCCCTTATGCCCGGTACACCTGCTTCGCTGCCAACCGATACCTCACCCTGGAACGGCACACCGGCAAGGTTCACTGCCATGGGTGCGGTCAATTCACCGTTGGCAACCTTCACGCCCAGGGAGGCATCTTCCAGGGAAAAGGATGCCCCGACCACCGCATCCACAGAGAGATTGATGTCTGCATCGAACAGCCCAAGCGGTGCTGCCGTCAATATTGGCGCATCACGGTCCCAGCGTTTTGGCTGCCACGCCCGCTTGTCACCCGCTTCAACCGACCCCGAAACCCGCTGTTCGGGATCTGTCGGCTGCGACTCGGGTGAGACTTTCACTTCCTCTACAGCCTCAAACAAAGGACTTACATCGATACTCGGGATACGCATTTTCCCGGTGACCTTTGGCCTGCTCCCCGAAGTATCAATCGAAAAACTTCCCTCGAATCGGGTCTCACCCAGGGTACCTTCCATCTCCTCCAGGCTGTAGCGATCCTCCCCCCCTCTAATCCGGCCGTTGAGCGCCAGGGAATGGGGTGTCTGCGGACTTAACCCCAAAATCGATTCAATGGCTTCCATGTCCGGCGTCCGCAGATTGAGATTCAGGTCAAAACCGCTGCCCTGCAACGGATTTTCAAGGGTACCCGTCAGCCTGGCGCTGCCGCCCACAGCTTCGATGGAAAGATCCAGGGGCCATGCGCTGTCGCCTTTGAGAAGTGCTGCAAGGCTGCCGCATTTCAGGGTTGCCCGATAAGGAAGCTGCTGTATCGTCCCCTTCAGGAAAAGCTGCAAAGGCTGCTGGCGCTTTGCCGTGCCGGTGACCTCAGTAAAAGTCAGCTCCCGCCTCACCCCTTCTGCAGCATTCTCATGTGTGACCCTGACATCTCGCAGCGTCAATTGCCCGAACGCCATGGATTGCGAAACCGGATACACCTGCTCCGCCTTCACATCAGCCGGCTCCATCCGGGGTTCGGCCAGCCAGTTGGCCTCCCCCGCGGCATTGGTCTCGAGCCGCAGTTCCAGGCCCTCGACGATAATCTCGTCTATCTGCACCTTGTCGAACAGCAACGGGAAAACAGCCAGCCGTATCCGGGCCCGCTGCAGTTTCAGGAGATCGAAATCGGGCCAGCCTGCCGTATTGCCGATCCTAACACCCTCAACCTGCAGTGCCGGTGGCAACGTTGGGAACAGCGTCAGGGATCCTTCGATGCGGAATGGGCGTTTCAGGGCCATTGAGGCCAGGGTCTCGACCCGCTCCCTTGCCACCGACAAGTCTATGGGAATGGCCAAAAGCATCAGGACACCGACGATCAGCAGTAAGACCGTTAGCAGGCCGCCCACCGCGATAAAGCTCCAGCGAAGCACCTTTGCGGCGGCACCTTTTATGGTGGTTTCCCGATCAGCCTGGCCTGGCTCGCTCATCGTTTCCTCTGGTAAGGCCTATATACGAAATCGAGCGGTCATCGAAAACCAGCCGACACAGTACGACGACCCCAGAGATATTATAGGTTAGCCAAGAATCGGATTATTGAATGGGAGGTCAACAGGGCCCTGTGCATCTAGTGACCACCCGCACACATGTCAAAACCCCAAAAGTGCTGTTGATGTCCGCGAATTTGCCGCCGCCGGTGTGAATGCGCGTTGC
>JAQYVO010000335.1 GCA_030145425.1 Chromatiales bacterium
TAGATGAAGCGCAGGCCGAGCTTCGAGGAACAGACAATGTCCAGAGTGTGTCAGGTGACAGGCAAACGGCCCGTTACCGGAAACAACGTATCCCACGCCCATAACAAGACGCGGCGCCGGTTTCTTCCGAATCTCCATTACCACCGTTTCTGGGTGGAAAGTGAGAAGCGCTTCGTGCGCCTGCGCGTATCTTCAAACGGTATGCGTGTCATCGACAAGAAAGGGATCGATGCGGTTCTGGCCGATATCCGCTCCCGCGGCGATAAGGTCTGAAGAGGAAAGGAACATGCGTGACAAGATCAGACTCGTGTCCAGTGCCGGTACCGGCCATTTTTATACAACCACCAAGAACAAGCGGAACATGCCTGGAAAAATGGAGATCAAGAAATTCGATCCCAGGATCCGCAAGCATGTAATCTACAAGGAAGCCAAGATCAAGTAGTCTCGGCCTTTTCCACCGCCAACCCAATCCAAGCCTGTAAACACCACCCCCCGGGGGGCAGGCTTTTCTACGCCTCAGGTTTATCGCCGCGCCGGTACCTGCCGGCACGGCATTTTGGACATGGCGGTATGTGACCCGCCTTGTGGAAATGCAGCACCTTCCCGCATTCATTGCAAACCAGTGAGCCAGGCCCGGTGATCTCGCCCGTGTGGTAGAAGGATGCCTCCCTTGCCTGGCTGGCGAATTTTTCCAGCTCGACCCTGGTCCGGTCTGCCACATTGGCAAACATTTCCATCATCCGTCGCTCCATCATCTCCACATCGAAGCGCCACCAGTTGCGCAACTCCTCTCCGGTCTCGGAAAGATAGTGTGCAGCGTCCTTCATGTCCCGCTCCACGTATGTTGCCAGCTTCTCCGCCTCCTCCCGGGTCAGTTCGTTGAGCTCGACGGCCTTTTCCCGGGCAGTATCCAGGGACTTCCTCAGGGTCGGTATGGTCTTGGACTCCGCGATATCGAGCATCGCATCGACACGCTCCAGCATTCGTTCGTAGGCATTAGCCATGCGCTCGATCGGATCATTTTTATCTTCGGTGGCCATAATCGACTCCTTACTTTGCTTCAGCAGGTCGGTAGATTCCCTATATTTCAAGTGTGCACCAATAGACACGGAAAACAAGCTGATTTCCTTAACACTATGCGGATATCCTTCATGTATATCCCAGGCTGGGGTATCCTTGCTCGCTTGATACTACCAGTCGCCACAAGACCGGAAACCACCATGCAAGAGAGTTACGACGCGGCCGAAATCGAGGCCGAGGCCCAGGCTCACTGGGAAGAGAGCCGGATCTTCGAAGTCACCGAGGATCCCGAACGGGAAAAATACTATTGCCTTTCCATGTTCCCCTACCCCAGCGGCAAACTGCACATGGGCCACGTGCGCAACTACACCATCGGCGACGTGGTATCCCGCTACCAGCGCATGCTCGGAAAGAACGTGCTCCAGCCCATGGGCTGGGACGCCTTCGGTCTTCCGGCGGAAGGCGCGGCGATCAAGAACAACATGGCACCGGCAAAGTGGACCTACTCGAACATCGAGTACATGAAGAATCAGCTCAAGCAGCTGGGATTCGGCTACGACTGGAGCCGCGAACTGGCCACCTGCCGGCCGGACTACTACCGATGGGAACAGTGGCTGTTCACCGAGCTGTATAAAAAAGATCTGGTCTATCGCAAAAATTCGGTGGTCAACTGGGATCCGGTCGACAAAACTGTGCTGGCCAATGAACAGGTGATCGACGGGCGTGGCTGGCGCTCCGGGGCCCCGGTGGAGCGGCGCGAGATTCCCCAGTGGTTCATCAGGATAACGGCCTATGCCGAGGAACTGCTCGGCGAACTGGACCACATGGAACAGTGGCCGGAACAGGTGCGAACCATGCAGCGCAACTGGATCGGGCGATCCGAGGGCGTAAAGATGGATTTCGGTATCGAGGGCTCGCAGGAACGCCTGACCATCTATACAACCCGGCCGGATACCCTGATGGGCGTCACCTACATGGCGGTAGCCGCGGAACATCCTTTGGCCCTTGAAGCGGCCGGCGCGGACTCGGTGCTGGATGCCTTCATCGAAGAGTGCCGCCGGGGCGGCACCTCCGAAGCGGACATAGAGACCATGGAGAAAAAGGGCCACCGGCTCGGCGTAAATGCCATTCACCCGATCACCGGGGAGCCGGTTCCCATATTTGCCGCCAACTTCGTGCTTATGGGCTACGGGACCGGCGCAGTAATGGCAGTGCCCGGGCATGATCAGAGGGACTGGGAATTCGCCACCCGTTACGGGGTTCCGATTCGGCAGGTGATCACCTCCGCAGACGGCTCTCCTTGCGGCATCGATGAGGCTGCATACACCGAGAAAGGCGTACTCATTAATTCAGGGCAGTTCGACGGGATGAGCTCCGGGGAGGCCTTCGAGGCCATCGCCGCCCATCTGCATGCGGCCGATAAAGGTGAGAAGACCGTGAACTACCGCTTGCGGGACTGGGGCGTCTCACGCCAACGTTACTGGGGGGCGCCCGTCCCGATGATCCAATGCGGCTCCTGCGGCATCGTGCCCGTTCCCTCAGAGGACCTGCCGGTACTGCTGCCCGAGGACGTGGCATTCGATGCCTCCGGGGGCTCCCCGCTCAAGAAAATGCCCGAATGGTCCCGGACACGCTGCCCCGAGTGCGGCGGTCCCGCAGAACGGGAAACCGACACCTTCGACACCTTCATGGAATCCTCCTGGTACTACGCCAGGTACGCCTGTTCGGACGCCGAGAACGCCATGCTGGACCAGCGGGCCGACTATTGGCTGCCAGTGGACCACTACATCGGGGGCATCGAGCACGCGATTCTCCATCTGCTCTATGCCCGCTTCTATCACAAGCTGATGCGGGACGCCGGCCTGGTCAAGTCCGATGAACCTTTCACCCGGCTGCTGACCCAGGGCATGGTGATCGCCGAAACCTACTTCCGGGCACAACCCGACGGCAGTATGATCTGGTACAACCCGGCGGACGTGGAGGTGGAGCACGACGACAAGGGACGCGCCGTCAAGGC
Organism: Chromatiales bacterium; assembly: GCA_030145425.1. Taxonomy (GTDB): domain Bacteria; phylum Pseudomonadota; class Gammaproteobacteria; order Chromatiales; family Chromatiaceae; genus JAHEHQ01. The sequence continues at coordinate 3,038 of JAQYVO010000335.1, forward strand.
CGTCCTGGTATCCGACGGACAGCCTGTCTCCATCGGCGGCATCGAGAAGATGTCCAAGTCGAAGAACAACGGGGTGGATCCCCAATCCATGATCAGCCGCTTCGGCGCCGACACGGTCCGGCTCTACACCATGTTCACCTCCCCGCCGGAGCAGTCGCTGGAGTGGTCCGAAGAGGGGGTTGAGGGCGCCCTTCGCTTCATTCGCAGAATCTGGAACCTGTCCCGGAACAACAGGGACAACCTGAAGTCCGGACCTGGTGATCTGACAGGGCTGGGAGAGACCCAGAAAACAGCCCGGCGGGAGATTCACGAGGCCCTCAAGCAGGCGCGCTTCGACTACCAGCGCCATCAGTTCAATACCGTTGTCTCGGCCTGTATGAAGATAATCAATACGCTTTACCGGCTGGGTGACAGCGCGGCAGACCGGGCGGTATTGCATGAAGGCCTGGGCATCACGCTGGTGCTGCTCGGACCGATAGCCCCTCATGTGACCCACTCCCTCTGGCGTGACCTGGGTTACGGCGACGAGATCCTGAACGCCGCCTGGCCCGAGCCCGATGAATCCGCCCTCGAAAGGGAGAGCATCCAGTACGTGGTTCAGGTAAACGGCAAGGTCAGGGCGAAGATCATGGCCCCGGTGCAGGCCGACCGGGAGGTCGTGGAGCAGGCCGCGCTGAACGACCCCAACGTGGCCCGGTTCATAGCGGGCGCAACGGTGCGAAAGGTCATCGTCGTACCCAACAAGCTGGTCAATGTGGTCGCTAACTAGTGTCCGTCCATAAACAGCATCTTCCGTCATTCCGGCGAAGGCCGGAATCCAGTAAGGTGTTGGATTCCCTGGATCCCGGCCTTCGCCGGGATGACGTGGTTTCGGGAAAAAGCGAGTTTATGGACAAACACTAACCAGGAACCGAACATGATTCGAAAACTGACCCCTGTACTGATACTGCTGCTGTCAACCCTGCTGCTGCAGGCCTGTGGATTCCAACTGCGCGGTACGGGCGCCGCCGCGGTGAATCTCCCTGCCTACATCAGCCCCATACACATCGAGGGACTCGCGCTCAACGATGATATGAGGCGGGTGCTTATCCTCCTGATTCAGAATGATTCGGTGCAGGTTACCGAGGAGAGAGGAGAAGCCGCATCGGTTCTGCGCATAAGAAACCAGCGCAGCGACAGCCGGATCCTTGCCATCGATGCCGGTGGCAAGGCCGTGGAATCCGAACTCTTCGAAGGCCTTCAATTCGATCTGGTCGACAGCAAGGGCGCGGTGCTGGTATCACAGCAGAATCTGGCCTCAACCCGTTCCTTCATCAATGCCGAGGTGCTGGTGCTGGGCAAGCAGGAGGAGGAAAAGAGCCTGCGCAAAGGCATGCGCCGGGATATGGCGAGACAGCTTGTGGTCCGTCTTAACTCACAGCTCCAGTGACCCGGATCTATCCCAATAAACTTGCCGCCCACCTGAAACAGGGGCTCGCGCCCATCTACCTGCTAAGCGGAGACGAGCCGCTGCAGTTGGGAGAGGCCGCCGACGAGATTCGCGGCAGTGCCAGGGACCGGGGATACGGCGACCGGGAGATTCTGGACGTGGATGCCAGATTCGACTGGGGCCGTCTGGCCGCCGAGGCCAACAGCCTTTCCCTGTTCGCGGAACAGCGCATCATCGATCTGCGTATCCCCGGCGGCAAACCGGGGACCGAGGGCGGCAAGGCGTTGGTCGAGTATGCAGGGCGCCCCCCGGAGGACACCCTGCTGCTGATCACCATGCCCAAACTCGAACGGAGCCAGACCGCCAGCAAGTGGTTCAAGAGCCTGGACAGGGCCGGTGCCGTGATTCAGATATGGGCCGTGGAAGGTGCGAATCTCCCGCCCTGGATCGAGCGGCGCATGCGCTCCGCAGGTCTCAAACCGGCCCCGGGCGTTGTCGCCATGCTGGCGGAGCGCATCGAAGGCAATCTGCTGGCCGCAGCCCAGGAGATCGACAAACTGCTTCTGCTGGACGGGCCGGGGACCGTTACCCAGGAGCAGCTGGCGGCGTCGGTGGCAGACAGTGCGCGCTTCGACGTATTTGGACTTGTGGACAGCGCCCTCGCCGGGAAAGCGGCGCGATGCGTCCGCGTACTCCACGGCCTGCAGGCGGAGGGCACACCCGCGCCGGTGGTGCTGTGGGCGCTGACCCGGGAGATACGGATGCTTTGTTCCCTCGCCTGGGACATCGAAAAAGGCCGCTCTGCGGCCCAGGCCATGGCCGGCCGCCGGGATATCTGGGATAAACGCAAGCCGCTGCTGAACCAGGGCCTGCAGCGGATCCGGCCTGCGCGCTGGCGCAGTCTGCTCTCCTCCTGCTGCGAGGCGGACCGCGCCATCAAGGGCCTGAGCAAAGACGATCCCTGGCGGCTGCTGGAGGATATTGCCACGGGGATGGCCGGGAAGAGGGCGGTTGGGTAGTGGGGGCCGCTGGATTGTCAGGGGCGAGTTGTTACAATTAGTTTAGGGCCAAGGGCCAAGGGCCGAGGGCCGAGGGCCGAGGGCCGGTAAAATGTAGCACCCTGGTGTTTGTGTACAAGTAATTTGAAAACGAATACTGAGTCGGGGAATAAGATTTAAAGCTGGAAGCTGGTAAACGGCGGCCAACCAGGAAACAGAAGCTCATGAATGCCATAGTCGATCAGATCAGTGACGTCTCTGCCTATATGGCCGGAGTGGGTCGCAAGGCCAGGGCCGCTTCACGGGTCCTTGCGGCAGCAAACACCGGTGACAAAAATGCCGCCCTGCTGGCCGTGGCGGAGGATATCGATGCCCATCGGGCCTTTCTGGCGGAACAGAACGGAAAGGATCTGGAGGCAGGTGCCGCCAAGGGGCTGGCCGCCGCCCTGCTGGATCGCCTGGAACTGACGCCGGCACGTATCGACAGCATGATCGAGGGGCTGCGCCAGGTGGCTGGCCTGCCGGAC
>JAQYVO010000065.1 GCA_030145425.1 Chromatiales bacterium
TCGAAGTCGGGGTCGGTCCAAATCGCGGCGAGTTCGGATGCACCGATCGTGTTGGTCCAACTCGCGGCCTCAATGTCGACCGTGTTGCCCACTGACGGCAGCTTGCCATTCGCATCGCGCTGCCGGTCGCCGGACCAGGTCACGTCGTGGACCTTTTCCTGCAGTTCGCCCCGACTGTCCATCCAGCCTTTAATGATCTGGATGCGATCAAGGTTGGCGCCAATCGGGTCGCGCAACGCGATGACCATAAACGTCGGAGTTTTGCCGCTGGGTGCCATCGTCAGGTCAGCACCCATGGGCACACCCTTCTCGTAGCCAAGGAATGCCGGCTGACGGTTGCGCAGGTCATTGTCATTAAAGTCCCAGCCGCCGAAGAAACGTACCAACATGCGTGTACCCGTGGTGGCGTACGTTTCTTTACGTTCCATCGCGTCAAAAAGTGCTTTGCGTGTATTCTCGGTCGCCCAGATTCCCTGGTAGCCCGACGCAAGTAATGAGTCGCCCTCAAAAGCACCGAGTGCCGACTTGACGAACGGATGCGCAACACGCGTGGCCGAGGGTTCCACACTGGTCGACTTACCGAAGAAGTTGTCTTCCTCTGCGGTCGTCAACGAGGTATGGGCATCGGTCGCACCGACCATGCCGAACTTGTAGGGATTGGTACCAAATTTCTTCTCAAGCGCGAGGCCTTGCTTCAATGCCTCGCGTGCATATTCTCGAGGCAGCATGTCCGGCGTTTTGAGTTCCGTGATATCGAGGTTGCCAACGTCCCAGGTCCCGTAGTCGGCGAATTCATCATCGGGCGACAAAGACGGGTGCGTTTCACCATCGCCTTTGATCTGGGTTGCCTCGTAAAGTGGCTCCCACTTGGCCCGGAGCGTTACATACTCTTTGTTGACCCGCCCGCCGGCGTAGGTCTTGTCGACCGGGAACATCCAGCCATTCGACAGGTTGCCGTTGTGTGCTATTGCGAGCGCTCGTCCGCCGGTTTTCTCTTCGTAGTCTTCGAGCCACTTGTACAGATCCAGGGGATCGGTGCTGCCTACCGGCGGAAGAGTCGTCATCGGCGCGACCTGGCCAGCCCGGTTACCGTCGTCGCGCAGAATCACATTACGGTGCAAATTGAAGCCTTTAGGGACGGAGGTCCACTCGAAGCCGATGAAGGCCGTGAATCGCCCCGGCTCATTGTAAGTGTCGGCGGCCTCGATAATCTTGTCCCATATGTTGTCATAAATCGTCGAGCCTGGGCTGTATTGTTCGAGCAGTTCAATGGGAACCGTGCCCTGCGCGAAATTGCCGATCAGGTCGAATGCAGCCTCGGCCGCCGACTGACCACCCTTTTGGAAGCCTTCGGCCCATTCTTTGCCTTTCGGAACTGCGAGGATGTTCGGTGCCCCGCTCTGAATGTCCGTCGCAATTCCCATCATGTCGGAATGATCGGTGATGACCAAAAAATCGAGTGGGCGGCTCAACTTGACTGGCTGACCACCGGCGGAAATAACTTGTTCGCCGCGTGCGAGGCGGTATGCCGTGTCGTGCCCCGTCGTGTTACCGAACAATCCGGCATCGAGCGAGAGGCCTGTGTGTAAATGAGTCTCACCCCAAAAGACGCGGCTCGGGAATGAGCGCTCGGCCCATGGCGAATATGCCTTGCCGGGGTACAGGCTTTCGATATCCTCAGCTTGAGGAATTCCAGCGTCATGCTGGGCCACTGCCAGTCCGGGCAGAATAAAGCAGATCAGCGCGGTTCGGCAGATGTTCAGTAGGTTGTTGTTCATTATTCGCTCCTCGTCAATTCGAACTTCGTTTTATCTAAATCAGGGTGTGTACCAAATGGGTGAGGTGTAGGCGCGTTCCTGACCCTTCATGGTCACCGTGTCAGGCATCTCGTCACCAAAAAACTTCGAGTCGTAGGCCTGCCAGGTCGGGGTCGGGATTTCCAGCACGCGCGCGTAATAAAAGGCCCGATGCTCGGCATTGAAATCCGGATCGGTCCAGACTGCCCGCAATTCCGCGTCGCCAATGTTGTTCAAATAACTCGCGCCCGCCACATCGACGGTGTCGCCTACAGGGGTTCTGCAGCGACCATCGGCATCAATCGTTCGACCATCGGATACCGCCACATCGTAAACCCGCTCCTGCCGTTCCCCGTTGCTGTCGATCCACCCCTTGATGATCTGGACGC
>JAQYVO010000092.1 GCA_030145425.1 Chromatiales bacterium
ATCATATTTCTCGGCGTTTTCTGGTTGAACGGCTTCTGGGAACTGGGCCTGACCATGGCCCTGTTCAGCTTTTTCTGGAATGCGGTGCTGCCCCAGTTCGAAGCCGTAACCTTCAACCATCTGGGCACGCGGGTCGACCGATACGCCCGAATCCGTGTCTGGGGCTCGGTGGGTTTCATCATCACGGTACTGATTCTGGGAATAGCGGTAGATCTGCGGGGCCCGGCGGTAGTGTTGCCGGTGCTTTTCGGCATTTATCTCTCCATCTGGTTTTCCAGTCTGCTTATCAGGGACCCCGATCCGCAGCCCCATCCCGAAGAACAGCCCCCGATCAGTACCATTCTTCGGAAACCGCCGGTTATCGCCTTTTTCCTCGTCTGTTTTCTGCTGCAGGCGGGGCATGGGACCTATTACGCCTTTTTTTCGATCTTCATGGAGGAGGTCGGCTACTCGAAAACCCTGATCGGCCAGCTCTGGGCGATCGGCGTTGTGGCGGAGGTGGTTGTTTTCCTTTTCATGCACCGCCTGCTGCAGCGATTCGGTGCCCGCAAGGTGCTCATCGCCAGCCTGTTTCTGGCCGCACTGCGCTGGCTGTTGATCGGCATGTTCCCACAGCAACTGGGGCTGCTTTTGGTTGCCCAGATTTTGCACGCAGCCACATTCGGCACCTTCCATGCATCTGCCATCCATTTGGTGCATCATTACTTTACCGGGCGGCACCAGGGGCGGGGACAGGCCCTTTACAGCAGTCTGAGTTTTGGTGCGGGCGGCGCGATCGGCAGCCTGTACAGCGGTTTTCTTTGGAACAGCGCGGGGCCCGCAGTAGCATTCGGCGTGGCGGCGGCCGTCACGGTGGTCGCGGTCTTTATCGCCTGGTACTGGGTCCTGGACGAATTGGATAGGAGACATTGATGAAATTCAGCTTGGGCGAGATCTGTGAGTCCATTGGGGCCAGCCTGGAGGGTGATCCTGAACTGATGATAGAGGGGGTCAGCTCGTTGCAGGAGACGAATCCCGCACGTCTCTGCTTTGCAGAACACAAGCAGTATCTGGAGCAGGTCCAGTCTGGTGCTGCCGGCGGGGTTATCGTCGACAGGGATTTCCCCGATCTTCCCGGACACAGGCTGCTGCGCGTTGAAAATCCCAGGCATGCCTTCATCCGGGTTACCGAGATGTTTCTCGAACCGGCAAGGGTGGAAGGTATCCATCCTGCCGCCATCGTGCATGACTCGGCGCAACTGGACGGACAGGTCACCGTGGGAGCCTGCGCAACCGTAGGTGCCGATGCCTGTATCGGGGAACTCACCACTATCCAGTCAGGTGCACAGATTGCACCCGGGGTGGTCATCGGCAGGGAGTGCCTGATCGAGGCCAATGCGGTTTTATTGGATGGGGTGACCCTGGGCGATCGGGTGATCATCCATGCAGGGGCCGTAATAGGTGGCGAAGGGTTTGGTTTCGTGTGGATGAAGGATCATCACCATAAGGTGCCCCAGATTGGCACCGTGGTGATCGAGGACGATGTCGAGATCGGCTGCAACAGCTGTGTCGACAGGGCCACACTCGGTGTTACCCGCATCGGTCGCGGCACCAAGATAGACAATCTGGTGCAGGTGGCCCACAACGACCAGATCGGTGAACACGTCATTATCTGCGGTCATGCGGCGATCGGTGGCAGCACCACCCTGGGAAATGGGGTCATGATCGGCGGAGCCGCGACCCTGAGAGATCACGTGACGGTGGGGGACGGCGCCATGGTCGGTGGGGCCGCTGCCGTGGCCGCTAGAGTCGAACCGGGGGAGTCGGTACTGGGTATCCCGGCCCGCCCGGTCAGCCTGGCCAAAAGGGAGATCGCGGCCATCCCACGATTGCCCGATCTGATAAAGGCATTCAGCGCCCAGAAAAAAGAGTTTGCCATGCTGAAGGCCAAGGTGGCGGAGCTGGGGGGAAAGGTGCAGCGACAGGAGTGACAGGTTTCAAACCTTTTGGAGTGAGATAGGCCCGAACTCAATGTATTCGTCCAAAATCACCCTCTCCCTCTTTGAATCCCCTCATCCCAACCTTCTCCATGAGGGAGAAGGGGCTTCCGGGGTTGCAAGCTTCAGGCAGGTCTCCCGCATGGTGCGTGCGGCATTGGATAGGGTACGGTTGGGGTGACTGACGATTCCCAGTGAACGGGAAAGATGCAGATTCTCCAGATCCAGGGACCTCAGGCTGTCATCCCGGATCATGATTTCCGGTAAAAGGCTCCAGCCCAGCCCGATTTTAACCATCATTTTCAACGTCTCGAGATAGTTTGTGGACATGCCGATCTGCAGCGGGACATTCAGCGGTCTCATCGCCGATTCCATGATCTCCCGGGTATAGGTTCCACGGGCGGGAAGTACCGCAGGGTGACGGGCCAGATCGGCCAGCGTGGTTTTCGGCTTCGACGCCAGCGGGTGATCCCGGGCCACCGTGAAACGAAGGGGGTCGGGCCAGACCTCCTCCAGCTTCAGATTCTCCGCCGATCCCGGAGGGAGGGTGACGATTGCCAGCTCCAGATCGCCACGTTCAACGGCCAGGCAGGCCGATTCGGAATCCATAAAGCGTATGTCCAGCCTGACCTGGGGATAGTGCTGACTGTACTCCCTGAGCACGGGGGGCAGGCGGTGCAGACCGATGTGATGGCTGGTTCCCATGATTAGGGTGCCTTCGATCTCGCCGCTGAGTTTTGAGATGCTGCGGCCCATGTCGTCGATCTCCAGCAACAACTTCTTTGCTCTAGGGAGCAGTTGGCGTCCCGCCTCGGTCAGGCTGATCCTGCGCCCGATTCGGTCGAACAGCCGGGCACCCAGCTTATGTTCCAGGGAGGCCACCCTTTTGCTGACGGCGGGCTGAGTGAGGTGAAGTTGTTCGGCGGCCAGGGAAAACGACCCCGTCTTGGCGACGGTTGCAAAGGCTTTTAGCGCATTCAGTTCCATGGAGTTCTTCCCCCGGGCTTTCGCTCAACATAACCCGGCAAAACCGGAACCAAGGCGTAGGAGCGGGCAAGCCCGCTCCTACGGGAAACTACTTCGTTGGCTATGAAAATGATGTCATTTATTATTCTAATATGGAATAGTAATTATGAAAAATATGAATTTGTTTTATAGCTTAACCCCAATTATGCTTTTGATTCCATAAAAAGGTAACGGAACCATGAGCGCCAAAACACTCTACGACAAGTTGTGGGAAGACCATCTCGTTCACACGGAAGAAGATGGGACATCACTCATATATATAGATCGCCACCTGGTCCACGAAGTGACCTCTCCCCAGGCATTTGAAGGCTTGAGACTGACGGGGCGCCAGCCCTGGAGGCCGGACTCCGCAATCGCCACCCCGGATCACAATGTTCCGACCCTGGGGCGAGCCAAGGGTATAGAGGACCCCGTGGCCCGCATCCAGGTGGCGGAACTGGATCGCAACTGCGAGCAGTTCGGCATAACGGAATTCGGCATGAGCGATGTACGGCAGGGAATCGTGCACGTCATCGGCCCTGAACAGGGTTTTATACTTCCCGGGATGACGGTGGTTTGCGGGGACTCCCATACATCGACACACGGCGCCATGGGTGCGCTGGCGTTCGGTATCGGGACCTCCGAGGTCGAGCACGTGCTGGCGACCCAGTGCCTGATTCAGAAAAAGTCCAGGACCCTGCGGGTCAGTGTCGACGGGAAACTCGGATCGGGGGTTACCGCAAAGGATATCGTGCTGGCCATCATCGGCGAGATAGGTACGGCCGGCGGGACGGGCTACGTGATCGAATTCGCCGGTGAGGCCATTCGCTCCCTCACCATGGAAGGCAGAATGACGGTCTGCAACATGACCATAGAGGCAGGTGCCAGGGCGGGCCTGATTGCAGTGGATGACACCACCATCGATTATCTCCGGGGTCGTCCGCACGCGCCATCGGGAGACCGCTGGGAGGCGGCGGTAAAGGTCTGGCGGGGTTTTCACAGCGAACCGGACGCCCGATTCGACAGGGAAGTGCGCCTGGACGCGGCGGCGATCGCGCCCCAGGTAACCTGGGGCACATCTCCGGAGATGGTGGTCCCGGTCAACGACAGGGTGCCGGATCCGGATTCGGAGCAGGATGCCACCAGGGCCGAAGGCATGCGGCGGGCCCTGGACTACATGGGCCTGAAGGCCAATACCCCCATCTCAGAGATACCCGTGGATCATGTGTTCATCGGTTCCTGTACCAATGGCCGTATCGAGGACCTGCGGGCGGCAGCGGCCGTGGCCAAAGGCAGGCAGGTGGCGGATCATGTGGTGCAGGCGCTGGTGGTGCCCGGTTCCGGCCTGGTCAAGCGGCAGGCGGAGCAGGAGGGACTGGACAAGGTATTTGTCGATGCGGGATTCGAGTGGCGCGAACCCGGTTGTTCCATGTGCCTGGCCATGAATGCCGATCAGTTGAACCCCGGGGACCGGTGCGCGTCCACATCCAACCGGAATTTCGAGGGCAGGCAGGGTAAGGGTGGCCGAACCCATCTGGTGGGACCTGCGATGGCTGCCGCCGCCGCGGTGGCCGGTCATTTTATCGACGTTAGAGATTTACAGGGCAACTGAAGATGGACAAATTCGAAAAATTTACAGGCGTTGTGGTGCCATTGGATCGGGCCAACGTGGATACGGATGCCGTTATTCCCAAGCAGTTTTTGAAGTCCATCAAGCGTAGCGGCTTCGGTCCCAATCTTTTCGACGAATGGCGTTATCTGGACCAGGGCCAACCGGATACGGACAACAGTTCACGGCCGCTCAACAAGGGGTTTGTGCTCAATGATCCCCGCTACCGGGATGGGCAGATACTGCTGACCAGAGACAACTTTGGTTGCGGTTCCTCCAGGGAACACGCCCCCTGGGCCCTTGCCGATTACGGGTTCAAGGTCATCATAGCACCGAGCTTCGCCGACATATTTTTTAATAATTGTTTTAAAAATGGAATATTACCCATTGTTTTAGAAAGCGAATATGTCGATAATCTGTTTCGGGAATCAGACGGGGAAACGGCGCTGGAATTGACGGTTGATCTCGACGCTCAGACATTGACGGTGGCTGGCGGGGAAAAGATAACATTCGATGTCGACCCCTTCAGGAAGCACTGCCTGCTCGAGGGTCTGGATGATATCGGCCTGACACTGGAGCACAGTGAAAGGATCCGCGCCTTCGAGGAGAAGCGTCGCGCTAGGGCGCCATGGATATTCGGGGAATGAGACGAATGGCAGTGACTTAAGGCACAAGCCACCGTCATCCCGGCGCAGGCCGGGATCCAGGAAAGCGACCGCCATTGGCAGTACTGGATCCCGGCCTGCGCCGGGATGACGATCAAGGTGTTTGAAAAGGACTATTTGGCTTAAGTCAGTGCCATTCGGCACTGAGACAAGAAGTCCGGGGTTTCAAACGAGCCGCGGCATTACCGAGGATTGCAAGGCAATGAGCAAAAACATTCTTATCCTGCCGGGAGACGGCATAGGTCCGGAGATCGTCAGCGAGGCGATGAAGGTGCTGGTTTGCCTGCGGGATGATTACGGCCTGGATGTGGACATGGACGAGGCACTGGTGGGCGGGGCTGCCTACGATGCCATCGGACACCCGCTGCCCGAGGCAACGCTTCAGTATGCCCGGGAGGCGGACGCGGTGTTGCTGGGTGCCGTGGGTGGACCCAAGTGGGAACCCCTGGATATATCGGTCAGACCCGAGAAGGGTTTGCTGGGCCTGCGCTCGGAACTGGGTCTTTTTGCCAATCTGCGTCCCGCAATCCTTTACCCTCAGCTTGCGGAGGCATCCACCCTGAGGCCCGAAGTGGTATCGGGGTTGGACATAATGATAGTAAGAGAATTGACCGGGGGTATCTATTTTGGTCAGCCACGGGGTGTAAGAGATCTCGAAAACGGTGAAAAAGAGGGATACAACACGCTGATTTATAAAGAATCAGAAGTGGAAAGAATTGTCAGGGTAGCGATGGATATCGCCATGAAGCGCGGTCGCAGGGTCTGCTCCGTCGATAAGGCGAACGTGCTCGAATGCACGGAACTCTGGCGGGAGGTCGCCATCAGGGCGGGCAGCGATTATCCCGATGTGGAACTGTCCCACATGTATGTCGACAATGCGGCGATGCAACTGGTGCGCGCGCCGAAGCAGTTCGACGTGATGGTCACCACCAACATGTTTGGAGACATCCTTTCGGATTGTGCCGCCATGCTCACCGGCTCCATCGGCATGCTGCCCTCTGCTTCGCTGGACGAAAATGGAAAGGGTATGTACGAACCCATTCACGGATCGGCACCGGACATCTCGGGCAAAGGGCTCGCCAATCCACTGGCCACCATCTTGTCGGTGGCCATGCTGCTTCGCTATTCCCTGGATGAACCGAGCCTGGCGGAACGGATCGAGCAGGCGGTAAACAGCGTGCTTGATTCCGGGTTGAGAACCCCGGACATCGCCTCCCCCGGTACGGTGGAGGTGGGTACTTCAGAGATGGGTGATGCCGTCGTGAAAGCACTGCGGGCCGCTTGAACAGGGATTGCAGGTGACCTGTTTTTGTATAGAAATAAGTTTAAATGAATGGCCTAACTAAATGAATAAAATAGGCTTTATAGGTTGGCGTGGAATGGTTGGGTCCGTGCTGACCGAACGCATGTTGGCTGAAGATGACTTCAGGCTGATCAATGAGCCGGTCTTTTTCACCACCTCCCAGGTGGGGCAGAAGGGGCCGGATATCGGCAGAGGCCTGCCCCCCCTCAAAGATGCCATGGATCTGGATCAGCTGATGTCCATGGATGCCATCGTCTCCTGCCAGGGAGGAGCCTACACCAAGTCCGTGTTCGGCCGGCTGCGCAACGCCGGATGGAAAGGCTACTGGATCGATGCCGCTTCCACCCTGCGCATGGAGCCGGATAGTGTCATCATTCTGGATCCCGTGAATATGGATTTTATCCGGGATGCCCTGAACAAGGGCGTGAGAGACTTCATCGGCGGCAACTGCACCGTCAGCCTGATGCTGATGGGCCTGGGGGGGCTTTTCAGGCAGGGCTTGGTCGAGTGGGCAACGGCGATGACCTATCAGGCAGCCTCCGGAGCCGGCGCCAAGAACATGCGGGAACTGCTGGCCCAGATGGGTCGGATCCATGGCGCAGTGCAGCCCATGCTGGATGACCCCGCGTCTGCCATACTGGACATCGATCGCGGCGTTTCAGCTACCCTGCGCGGAGAGTCGTTTCCAAGGGAGCATTTCGGGGTGCCTCTCGCAGGGAGCCTAATTCCCTGGATCGATACCCAACTGGAGAACGGGCAAAGCCGGGAGGAATGGAAAGGTTCCGTCGAGAGCAACAAGATTCTCGGGCGGCAGGACAATCCTGTACCCATAGACGGCATTTGCGTGCGAATCGGTGCAATGAGATCCCACAGCCAGGCCTTAACCATCAAGTTGGCCCAAGATGTGCCGATAGACGAGATCGAAGGGATTCTGGCATCTGCCAATGACTGGGTGAAGATTATTCCCAATGATCGGGAGTCGGCGATTTCCGAGCTGACCCCCGCAGCCATAACAGGCACCCTGTCGGTGCCGGTGGGGAGGCTGCGAAAACTGGCCATGGGGGAAAAGTACCTGGCGGCTTTTACAGTCGGTGACCAGTTGCTTTGGGGCGCCGCAGAACCGCTGCGTCGCATGCTTCGCATTCTGCTGGAACGCTAAACCGGTCACATCTGGAAATTGAGGTGTTCAGTTTAGGGCAGGTATTGGGCTATAGTTCAACGGATAATCTTTTCGTTCGCTTCGTTCGGGAACTTTACGAAGCGGGGATCGTAGTGATTAGAACACTTTGCAGCCTTGAAAGGGGCTGAACAAGGAAGGGGGATACATGGTTCGAAAATTGTCTCTGGCGATAGCCATGGTACTGGGAGTTATTTCGTTTGGTGCGCAGGCCCTGGGGCTTGGGGATATACATACCAAATCTGCTCTCAACCAGAGATTGAATGCGGACATCCTGCTTTATTCCGTCGGAGAAGCTGAGATTGCTGACATCAATGTCAGACTGGCTTCGCCGGAGGTATTCGTCAAGGCAGGTATCGATCGCCCCCATTTCCTGTCGAGGCTGAAGTTCGAGCCGGTATTGATGCCCGATGGTCGCGGTGTCATAAGAGTTACCAGTCCTGATCCTGTCCGCGAACCCTTTCTCGACTTTCTTATAGAGGTGGATTGGCCCAACGGCCAGATGCTCCGTGAATACACGGTTCTGCTGGATCCACCCGTAACCACAGCGCAAAGGCCGGCGCCGGTTCAACGGCCAGCCGCAGGCGTGCCCGCCATACAGCGCGAAACCACCGCGCAGCCGGCCTCAGCGTCATCGACGATGTCTATGACGGGTGGTGCCGGCAGCAGCTACGGTCCAACCCGCAGAAACGAAACCTCGTGGGGCATAGCGAAAAAAATCCGCCACGAAGGCACCAGCATGGAGCAGATGGTGATGTCCCTGCTGTACGCCAATCCTCAGGCGTTCGCCGGAAACAACGTGAATAACCTGAGGGTCGGCAAAATACTTCGCATACCTTCCCGGGAAGAGGTAATGGGGCTGAAGTACTCGGATGCCCATAACGCCTTTCGTGCCCAGATGAACGAATGGCGTGCCGACCGGGCCAGTGGTGCGGCAAGCGCGGGGGGAGCCCAGGCGATCGGACAACAGATGTCGGGATCGGCACCCAAAACGGGGGCTGCGCCAATGCAGCCGGAATCCGAGTTGAAGATCGCTCCCGCCGAGTCCGGAAGCGAGGAAGAGGCGGCGCGCAGTGAGAGCGGAGAACCAGAGAAGTTGTCGGCGCAGCTGCAGCACGATCTTATCATGGCCAATGAGGCGACCGAGAGCGCCATGGAAGAGGGTCAGGAGCTCAAGTCGCGTGTAGAGGATCTCGAGTCTCAGCTCGATGATCTGCAGCGTTTGCTCACACTCAAGAGCGAACAGTTGGCCGACATGCAAGGCATGGTGGCTGTCGAAACACCCACTGTGCAGCCGGAAACGCCAGAACCGGAGATGGCACAAGCCGAAACCGCTACGGCGCCTGAGACCCCGGTAGAGCCGGAGACTGCGTTCCCGGAGGAGACCGAGGCTGTCCAGGTACCGGTTGAAGAGGAACTGGAGCTTGAACTGGAAGAGACGGCTGGTTCTCAGGAAACAGTCACGACCGCGGCAACAGAGGAAGTCAGCCCCGTAACCGAACCGGTACTCGAGCCCAAGCCCGCTGTTGAGGCCAAACCAGAACCCAAGCCCGCTGTTGAGGCTAAACCGGAATCCAAGCCTGTCGAAAAGGGCATGATTGAAAAGTTCTTGGGCGATACCACCCTAATGGGAATTGCAGCAGGTGCCGTCATCGTAATCCTGGTGGGACTGTTTTGGCTGGTGACAAGCCGGCGCAGACGGGACAGGGATGAGTTCCAGGAAAGCATACTGATCAATACGATCGACGGAAAGGACCATGCTGAACCGATGATGGAAACTGCTCAGGAGAGCGTGTCGCATTCTCAGGAAGAGACATCTTTTCTCAGCGATTTCTCACCGAGCGATATCGATCCGCTTCAAGGCGAATCCGGCGAAGTGGATTCGCTTGCCGAGGCGGATGTCTATGTCGCTTACGGTCGCTACAGGCAGGCTGAGGAACTCATTCGCCAGGCCATGGAGCGCGAACCCGAGCGGCTGGAGCTCAAGGCGAAGCTCTTTGAGATACTCTATGCAATCAAGGATAAGGACGGATTCATAGAACTTGCCGAGCAGTCGGCTGGTGAAGGTCTGCCCGATTCAGATCCCGGAATATGGAGCCGGGTGGTATCCATGGGGTCCAAGATGGCTCCCAGCAACGCCCTGTTTACGGCCGGTGGCGAAGCATTGGATATACAGCAGGAATCCGAAGCTCCGAGTGACGGTCTCGGCGATATAGATGATTTGGATCTTGACGCCCTGGATACAGCAACGGACATGACAGGCTCGCAGGAGCCCCAGCTGGAGGCGGGGGACTTCAGCCTCGATGGTCTGGAGAAAGAGCTTGACGCGAACGACGGCTCCGTCGCCTCGGAGGATGAATTCAACATCGACCTCGGCAGTGATACTAAGGCAGAGACAGATGATGTTTTTTCTTTGGACGTGGGCACAGAAGAGATATCCGAAGAAATAAAAGAGGCCGGTTCGATCTCTCAAGAGGCTGATCTGGACTTTGGCGCACTTGATCAGGAGCCAACTGCGGAATCCGCTGAAGCGTCCGAACCGGCAATATCAGAAGCAGATCTGTCGATGCTGGACAGTCTTGAACAGGATGGGGCAAAACCGGAAGAGGAGGTCATCAGTCTCGATGAGGACCTGTCCGATCTCAACCTCGAAGATCTGGAGAAGGAGTTGACTGCCGCCGGCCAGGAAAAAGGGGAAGGATCCAAGTCCGGTATTGCGGCGCTCGAATTGTCCGAAGATGACGGGGAATTCAATCTGGATTCAATAGACCAGTCTCTCCTGGATGAAGTGGATACCAAGCTCGATCTGGCGCGCGCCTATGTGGATATGGAGGACAAGGACGGTGCACGCAGTATCCTTGACGAGGTGTTAAAGGAAGGGAATGAGGAGCAGAAAGCTGTAGCAGAAAAGATGATGGTCGGTCTCAACTGACAGGACCGCACTGCCACGGCAGGCTGGATGATGCCGATGCGATGGGCGTTGGGGGTGGAATACGACGGTTCGTCCTTCCATGGTTGGCAGGTCCAGGAAGACCTTAATACCGTCCAGTTACAGGTTGAGCATGCGATCTCCAGAGTGGCCGATCAGGACGTCCGGGTGATTTGCGCCGGGCGCACCGATACCGGGGTTCACGGGGTAGGGCAGGTGGTGCATTTCGACACCGATGCCGTCCGCGCGGCGAGAAACTGGGTATTGGGCTGCAATGCCAATCTTCCCCGTGAAATCAACATCAACTGGGCCCTCAGGGTATCGGACCAGTTCCACGCACGCTTCTCGGCGATCAGCCGGAGTTATCGTTATCTCATACTAAACAGGGCTACACGTTCCGCTATCTGGCGGAATCGGGCGGTCTGGGTCCACCGGCACCTTGACGAAAAGCGAATGCGGGAGGCGGCCGGATGCCTGGTCGGTACCCATGATTTCTCTTCATTTCGAGCTCTGGGCTGCCAGGCAAAAAGTCCCGTACGGACGATCGCCAGTCTCGAGGTGAGGCGTGAGTCGGAGAAGGTCTTGATCGATGTGACCGCCAACGGCTTCCTGCATCATATGGTTCGCAACATCGCGGGGGTTCTCATGGCAATCGGAAAGGGTGATCGCCCTGTGGAATGGTCCAAAGAGGTGTTGGAGCATCGGGATCGCACGCTTGGAGGTGTTACCGCCCCGCCGGAGGGGCTATACCTGTTGCACGTTGGTTATCCGAAAGCGTTCGATTTGCCCGACAACTCCATACTCTGATCTGACTTACCGTCGATCGTAGAAAAACGCAGGGATCCGTACCACCTTTAACCCGTGTTTCGCAAGCTCAACACAGGCTACCCACTTTTTTTCAGATACCGTTTTTTCGCCGGGATTAACCATTGGGCTTTCTCCTTAGGGAACTATGCTGTATCTTTTACGGCCCAATGAGAACCCGGGTTAAGATTTGTGGCATCACTCGTCGGGAAGATGCCCTGGAGGCTGTAAAACAGGGTGCCGACGCGATCGGTCTTGTTTTTTATCCGCCCAGTCCACGAGCCGTTTCCATCGAACAGGCCAGCCGCGTAGTAGAGGGGTTGCCACCGTTTATAACGGTAACCGGGCTTTTCGTAAATGCGGAAAAATCCAGGATCGCGACAGTATTGTCGCAAACGCGCATCGACCTGCTCCAGTTTCACGGCAACGAATCACCTGAAGCCTGTGAGGGTTACGGTCGGCCTTACATCAAGGCGATTCGAATGCGGGAAGGTGTTGATCTACCCGCATTGAGAAGGCGTTACCCGGGCGCGGCGGCACTGCTGCTCGATGCCTACACCGAAGGTGTGCCCGGCGGCACCGGCAACCGATTTGACTGGGACAGGATACCCCGGGATCTGGACGGGAGTATCATACTGGCGGGAGGACTTTCGCCGGAAAATGTTGAATCCGCGGTGCGACAGGTCCGGCCGTTTGCCGTTGACGTAAGCGGTGGTGTGGAATCACAAAAGGGTGTCAAGGATCCCGCAAAGATGGCCTCATTCATGCGAGGAGTGCGAAGTGCCAGTGAGTAGTCAAACAGATTATACGCAGATGCCGGATGATAAAGGCCATTTCGGTAGATTTGGCGGCATGTTTGTGTCAGAAACCCTCATGGAGCCCCTCGATGAGCTGCGTCTGGCCTACGAAAAATATATGCGGGACGAGGTGTTTCTGGCCGAATTGGACAGGGATCTGGCGGATTACGTGGGGCGGCCCAGTCCCCTTTATCACGCCCAACGTCTGAGTCAGCAGGCCGGTGGAGCCCAGATCTTTCTGAAGCGCGAAGATCTTAATCATACCGGGGCCCATAAAGTAAACAACACCATCGGCCAGGCGTTACTGGCCAAACGCATGGGCAAGACCCGGATTATCGCGGAGACTGGTGCGGGTCAGCATGGTGTGGCAACCGCGACGGTGGCAGCCCGGCTGGGCCTGGAGTGCGTCGTCTACATGGGTGAGGTGGATATCGCCCGGCAGGAGGCCAATGTCTACAGAATGCGCATGCTGGGTGCCAGCGTGGTGGCGGTTAAGTCCGGATCCAGGACATTAAAGGACGCACTCAATGAGGCAATGCGAGACTGGGTCACGAATGTTGACGATACCTTCTATATCATCGGTACGGTGGCCGGGCCCCACCCTTACCCGGTCATGGTGCGGGATTTCCAGACCGTTATAGGCCGGGAATCCAGGGAACAGATCCTGCGACAGGCGGGCCGTCTGCCCGACGCCCTGGTGGCCTGTGTGGGCGGTGGATCCAATGCCATAGGTCTTTTCTACCCTTTTCTGAACGATCTGGAGACTGACATCTACGGCGTTGAGGCTGCGGGTGAGGGGCTGGAAAGCGGCCACCACGCGGCACCCCTGTGTGCAGGGAAATCGGGTGTGCTGCACGGTAACCGCACCTATCTCATGCAGGATGAAGATGGTCAGATCACCGAGACCCATTCCATATCCGCCGGCCTCGATTACCCGGGTGTGGGGCCCGAGCACGCGTGGCTCAAGGAGTCGGGTCGGGCCAACTACGTGGCGGCAACCGATAAAGAGGCACTCGCGGCTTTCCATACGCTGACGCGCTGCGAGGGTATTATCCCGGCACTTGAGTCCAGTCATGCCGTCTCTTACGCGATGAAACTTGCGGCGGGCATGGATCCCAAGCAGATCATTCTGGTCAACCTTTCCGGGAGAGGGGACAAGGACATGCATACGGTTGCAGCGCTGGATGGAACGTTGTTATGAGTCGAATCAGCGGACACTTGAAAGACCTGGCGGACAGGAACCGGGTGGCGCTGGTCCCATTCGTTACCGCCGGGGATCCGAATCCGGATATGACGGTGCCACTCATGCATGGCATGGTAGATGCGGGTGCGGACATGATAGAACTTGGTGTTCCGTTTTCCGATCCCATGGCGGACGGACCGGTGATACAGCGCGCCAGCGAACGGGCGCTGCAGCACCATACCAGTCTGCACAAGGTTCTGGACATGGTGGGCGAGTTTCGGGAAAAAGACCCCGTGACCCCGGTTATCCTGATGGGCTACCTGAATCCTGTGGAGGCGATGGGCTATGAGAATTTCGCCCGTGAGGCGGCGGCGGCAGGTGTCGATGGTCTGCTGACGGTGGATCTTCCCCCTGAAGAGGCCGATGATCTGTTGAGGGCCCTGAAGGATAAGGCGCTGGATCCAATATTTCTGATCGCGCCCACGAGTACAGACAAAAGGATTGAGAGAATCTGTGAAACCGCAAGCGGATACGTCTACTATGTATCGGTAAAGGGGATCACCGGCTCTGCCGATCTAGCGATAGATGAGGTGACCCGCAGGGTGGAGGCGATCCGGAAATTGACCGGGCTGCCCGTTGGTGTGGGTTTTGGTATAAAGGATCCCCAGTCGGCACAGGCGATAGGGCGGATCGGCGATGCGGTCATCGTGGGCAGCGCCCTGATAAGACGGATCGAGGAAAGGTTAGAGACGCCGGAGAGCATAGTGCCAGCGGTGGCCGAACTGCTTGCCGGTATGCGAAGTGCGATGGATTCCATCCGATAATTCACGCCGTTGCATCAGTATTTAATTGGGAAATTTAGATGAGCTGGTTTGAAAAATTGATGCCCAGCCGGATCCGGACCGAGGGCGGAAGCAAGCGGGTTGTGCCTGAAGGCCTTTGGGCCAAGTGTCCAGGATGCGGCGCCATCCTGTACCGGGCGGAAATGGAGCGAAATCTGGATGTCTGCCCCAAGTGCGGGTACCACAACCGGATCGATGCCAGACGCCGGTTGGACGTCTTCCTTGATCAGGAACCCCGCGAGGAAATCGGCGAAAATCTCTCACCCACGGATCCGTTGAAGTTCAAGGACACCAAGAAATATAAGGATCGCATATCCCAGGCTCAGAAGACCAGTGGTGAGAAGGACGCCCTGGTGGTGATGAGTGGGCAGTTGAAAGGCATGGACCTGGTCGTGGCCGCCTTCGAGTTCAACTTCATGGGCGGATCCATGGGTTCAGTGGTGGGAGAAAGGTTCGTTGAGGGCGCCAACGTCAGTATCGAACGCCATATCCCCCTGGTCTGTTTTTCGGCGAGCGGTGGCGCTCGCATGCAGGAATCGTTGTTCTCTCTCATGCAGATGGCCAAGACAAGCGCCGTGCTGGCGCGGATGGAGAAACTCGGGATCCCCTTCATTTCCGTCATGACGGACCCCACGATGGGTGGGGTCTCTGCCAGTTTCGCCATGCTCGGCGATCTCAATGTGGCGGAACCCAATGCCCTGATCGGGTTTGCCGGTCCCAGGGTTATAGAGCAGACGGTGCGGGAGAAACTGCCGGAAGGATTTCAGCGCAGCGAATTTCTCCTGGAACACGGCGCAATCGACATGATTGTGGATCGAAGGGACATGCGTGAAAGGCTGGCCAACCTCCTGAGCATCCTTACCCGCCAACCCGGAATCTGACGGGGCCTTTAACTTCGGGCTTGTGCCCATGCGTTTTCAGACACTCGACAAATGGCTGGAGTGGCAGTCCGGTCTTCATCCCCGAAAAATTGACCTCGGACTGGAGCGCGTATCCGAGGTTTGGGACCGTCTCCTCAATCAACCCCTGCCCGGTATCGTTCTCACGGTGGCGGGAACCAATGGCAAAGGCTCCTGCGTGTCCATGCTGGAGTCAATCCTGCTGGCCGCCGGATACCGTACCGGCTGCTATACATCTCCACACCTGATTCGCTACAACGAGCGCATTCGTCTCGATGGGGAAGAGGCAACCGATGAATCCATTTGCAGTGCTTTCGAGAGCGTAGATGGGGCCCGGGGTGAGGTGCCCCTGACCTATTTCGAGTTCGGCACGCTTGCCGCCCTTTCTCTCTTTGCAAGGCATGCACCGGACGTGATTCTGCTCGAAGTGGGTCTTGGGGGGCGCCTGGATGCGGTCAACATCCTGGATCCGGATGTGGCGCTGATCACAACCGTTGATATCGACCACACCGAATGGCTGGGGGAAACCCGTGATGCGATCGCCCTGGAAAAAGGGGGCATAATGCGTCCCGGCAGGCCTGCCATATTCGGGGACCTGGATGCCCCGGCAGCCCTGATCAAAGAGGCAAGGACTGGACAGGTCCCGCTTTACGTTGCGGGCCGGGATTTCAGCTACGAGGAGACCGCCCGGGGCTGGAACTGGCAAGGCGGTGGTGTTTGGCACGATGCGCTGCCCCATCCCGGGTTGTCGGGTAGTTTCCAGTTAATGAACGCCTCTGCCGTGCTGATGTTGCTGGCGTTGATTGGAGAAAGATTACCAGTGGCCCGGTCTGCGATCGATGCGGGCCTGCGGAATGCCCGCCCGGCCGGCCGGTTTCAGGTCATTGCGTCTGATCCCCTTACCATTGTGGATGTGGCACATAATCCCCAGGCAGCACGTGCACTGGCCGGCAATCTCTCCGAAACGGCATGCAGGGGACGCACAATTGCGGTCTTTTCCATGCTGGAGGATAAAGATATAGCGGGTGTGATCAGTATCATGCAGCCATGGATAGACCACTGGTGCCTCGTTTCCGTAGAAGGAGACAGAGGGATGTCCGAAGCTGCTTTGGCTGCCAGGGTGGCAGGTGCGGGGGTGCATGAACGGCAAATCAGCCGGCACCGGGATACGGCCGGCGCTTTGCATTCCGCCGGGGCCAAATCTGGACAAGAAGGCCGGGTAATCGTTTTCGGTTCTTTCCGGCTCGCGGCTGATGCCATGCAGGTCCTGCAAGGAAGCTATTGTGATAGGGCTTGAGAGTTGATTGAGTGTTACATTGTTATCCGCGCGGCCCACTGTGCCCTGTTATAATTCCCGTTTGGTAAATGCTGGCAAGAGAGCGGACCGTGGATGAGGGCCTGAAAAAAAGACTCATAGGTGCAACTGTACTGATATCGCTGGTGGTGATCTTTGTACCCATGCTGCTGCAAAATGAACCGGTAATGGAAAAGGGCATCGACAGGACGAATGTGCCCCCGAGGCCGGAAGGTGAGTTTACTTCCCGGATCTTGCCGCTGGAATCCGAACAGCTCTCATTGCCCGAGGAGCGGGTCACACCACTGCGGCGCGATGATCCGCCAGCTACCTCTGCGGGAACCGGTCCGGGTAAAGTCCCGGGGCAGAGTCCGCAATCCAAGGCCCCGGCCGAGGCCGTGAAACCCAGGGTGGGACTGACCGCATGGGTTATTCAGGTCGGCAGCTTTTCCAAAAAGGAAAATGCGGAAAACCTGGTCAACACACTGCGGCAAAAGGATTTTTCGGCATTCATGGAGCAGGCGGAGATAGGCGGTAAACAGGTATTCCGGGTCAGGGTGGGACCTGTCGTGGATCACGGCCAGGCGGAAAAAATGCTTGTCGGGCTGAATCGGGAACTGAAGCCAATGAAGTTGAAGGGTGCGCTCAAGCGCTATCCTTGATTATTAGCTGTTCTTTGTTTCCATACCCTGTAGCCTCCGGAGGGCGCCTTTTTATTGAATACCGCTATCACTTCAGCTGCCAGAACGGTTTTGGTAAAATGCCTGTTTTCCAATTCGCACAGATGGTACAGATCCGTACCAGACTGGCACTCGGAGCTGCTGCTGAATGATCTGGGTTGATTACGTCATTATCGGCATCATCTGTGTTTCCGCGGTGATTAGCCTGGTTCGGGGGTTTGTCAGGGAGGCCTTGTCCCTGGCGGCCTGGGTGCTTGCCTTTTGGGTGGGCTGGAGTTTTTTCAGGGAACTCGCGATTCATCTCGACTGGCTCTCTGTACCGTCGGTCCGGCTGGGTATCGCGTTCGCCACCCTGTTCGTGGTATCGCTGATCGTGGGCGGCCTGGTCAACTATCTGGTAGGACAGCTGGTGGACAAAACCGGCCTGGGCGGAACCGACCGCCTGATCGGCATGGTGTTCGGTGCGGCCCGGGGCGCGCTGCTGGTGGCGGTTCTGGTACTTTTGGCCGGCCTGACACCCCTGCCGGATGATCCCTGGTGGAAGCAGTCTCAGCTGATAAGCTATTTTCAGGAGCTCGTAATATGGCTGAAATCACTGCTTCCCGCGGATATTGGTGATAAGTTCAGATTCGTAGGTCCCGAGTCGGGACCTTGAAGCCGACTGGTCGGTAATTTCTGGAGAAGCTGGATTATGTGCGGCATCGTCGGAGTATACGGTCAAAATCCGGTTAATCAGGTCCTTTATGATGCGCTGCTGGTTTTGCAGCATCGTGGCCAGGATGCTGCGGGGATCGTGACCCTGGAGAACCGGCAGTTGCACCTGCGCAAGGCCAACGGTCTGGCGAGGGATGTGTTCCGTACAGAACACATGATTGAATTGAAGGGAAACATCGGAATCGCCCACGTCCGTTATCCCACCGCAGGCTGCTCGTCCTCCGCAGAGGCCCAGCCCTTTTACGTCAACTCCCCCTACGGCATCACGCTGGCGCACAACGGCAACCTCACCAACGCCGAGGAACTGCAGCAGGATCTCTACCGCGAGGATCGGCGCCATATCAACACCGCATCGGATTCGGAAATTCTGTTAAACGTATTTGCCCATGAACTGCAGTCTCTGGGCAAGATGCGCATCGATGCACAGGATGTGTTCAAAGCGGTTGCCGCAGTCCACCGGCGTTGTCGCGGCGGTTACGCTGCCGTCGCCACGATTATGGGCTATGGTCTGGTGGGTTTTCGCGATCCCTTCGGTATCCGCCCCGTGGTATTCGGCAGCCGCCAGACCGATAAGGGTGCCGAGTACATGATCGCGTCGGAGAGCGTGGCGCTTCATGCCCAGGGCTTTGAGATTATCAGGGACATCCGGCCCGGCGAGGCGGTGTTCATCGACAAGGCGGGAAATCTCCATACCTGCCAGTGCGCGGCCAACCCGATGCATTCCCCATGCATTTTCGAGTTCGTCTATTTCGCCCGTCCGGATTCGAGCATAGACAATATCTTCGTGCACAAAGCACGTTCGAGGATGGGGGACCGGTTGGCCAAAAAGATCCAACGGGTTTGGCCGGACCATGACATCGAGGTAGTCGTGCCCATTCCGGACACCAGCCGTACCGCCGCCCTGGAACTGGCCAATTGCCTGGGATTGAAGTACACGGAAGGATTCATAAAGAACCGGTATATCGGACGCACCTTTATCATGCCGGGACAGCAGGTGAGGAAGAAATCGGTGCGCCAGAAGCTCAACGCCATCGAGTCGGAATTCAAGGGCAAAAATGTGCTGCTGGTCGATGACTCCATAGTCCGGGGTACGACATCCCATCAGATCGTGCAGATGGCCCGGGACGCGGGGGCGCGGCGGGTCTATTTTGCCTCAGCCGCGCCACCGGTACGTTATCCCAATGTCTACGGTATCGATATGCCCTCAGCCAGCGAACTGGTGGCACACGGCCGAACAGATCAGGAAGTCCAGGAGATGATCGGTGCAGACAGGTTGATATTTCAGGATCTGGATGACCTCATCGATGCGGTGAGAAAAAAGGGCAAGTCGGAAGTGGAGCAGTTCGATACGTCGGTATTCAGCGGTCACTATGTGACCGGTGACGTAAGCCATCAGTACCTGGAGCAGCTGGAACTCCTGCGCAACGATTCCGCCAAGCAGGAACGCGATATCGCAAGCAACAACGTGATAGGGCTGCATAATCAACCCTAGTGGTCAATCCGAACAAGACATCGCGATTATCCATGCTGATGTAGCCTGTGTTGAGCTTGCGAAACACGGGCTACGGACGAAAGGCGTCCGGCAGATTTCAGTTGACAGCTTATAGCCTTAAATACCAACGGAGTACCCGTGAACGACAACCATGATGACTGGGGACAGGCCACTCGCGCCGTGAGGGTAGGGCACCGGCGCACCGCAGAAGGTGAGAACTCCGAGCCCATTTTTGCCACCTCGAGCTATGTCTTCAAAAGTGCCGCGGAAGCGGCCGCGCGATTCTCCGGGGACGAACCGGGAAACATCTATTCCCGTTTCACGAACCCGACGGTTCGGACTTTCGA
>JAQYVO010000114.1 GCA_030145425.1 Chromatiales bacterium
GCCTTGTTCATTGACAGGATCGGTCTGGGAGGTGGCGTTGGCCCCGGTGTTCGCGGTGTAGGGGTCGGCCGTCGCGGCGTTGGCGTTCGGTAAGTGCCCCCATCATTGCAATAAAACTGTAATAAAACTGCAATATAATTATCATGCAATGAACCGACTACATTAGCCGGCAGCTGCACCTCAGTTCAGTTGAAGCAATTTGAGTAACAGGAGACCAAGATGACAAGAGTAAATTCCAGGATGGCTTCAGCGCTGTTTGTGCTCGGAGTGCTCGCGCTCTCGATGACTGTGACCCTGCAGGTTCGGGCACAGGCAGCAGCGGTGGATCCGGCCGCCACACAGAGTCTGCAGCGGATGACCGACTACCTCGGCAGCCTGAAACAGTTCAGTGTGCATACCCAGAACACCCTTGAGGATATGCTTGACTCGGGACAGCGGATCGATACAGATATCTCGGCGAGCGTGACTATCAGTCGGCCGAACAAGCTGCGCGCCGAGCGCAAGGGTGAACTGATCGACCAGGCATTTTACTACAACGGCAAGACCCTGACCCTCTACAATCCGTCCGGCAAGGTCTTTGCGACGGAACCCGCACCCACATCGATCGAGGAGATGCTCGACTACACGCGCGAGTCACTGGGACTCATTATTCCGGCTGCCGACCTGGTCTATCGCAACGCCTACCCGTTGCTGATGCAGGGCGTGACCTCTGCGACGGTGGTTGGCAAGGCGGTAATCAACGGGGTGACGTGCGATCACCTGGCCTTCAGCCGCCCGGATGTCGACTTCCAGGTCTGGGTCGCGGACGGCGACCAGCCGCTGCCGTGCAAGTATGTCGTCACTGATACAAGCACGCCCGCGCTGATAAGTATCTCAACGGTCATGAGCGACTGGAATGTCGCGCCGGCTGCAGCCGATGCCAGTTTCAACTTCGTACCGCCCGAAGGGTCCATGGCGATCACGTTCATGCCACTCGACGCAAGCAGCGGCGGCACTAAAGCATCAGGAGCAAGTAAATGAAGACGATTCTCAAGACTGCGGTTCTCAGCGTTTGTGCGGGTCTCCTGTTCATACTCGATGTGCCACCTGAATTTCCGCCACACATCGAGTTCGTTTCGGAAGCGCATGCGATTCTGGGCGTTCGACGCCGCGCCGTCCGCAGAGGTGTAATCATCGGCAGCACTATGGCAGCAGGGAGTGCGGCGAACGCCCAGAGTCAGCCAGCCGCCGCACCAGCCCCAGCCCCAGCACCAGCGGCCAGCGGCAAGCCCTTGCCACTGGGGACTGTCGTGTCCAGCCTGCCTGCGGGCTGCACTTCTACACCGGTGGATGGTGTGGACTACTACTACTGTGGCGGGAACTTTTATCGTGCGGTGTTTCAAGGCAATAATCTAGTCTATGTGACGGCGAAGCCTTGAGCCGTATCGGGAGCATTGAAAGCCCGGGAGAACACGAATAAAATTGATCTACACTGTATCGGCACTCTGACTCACGTCGCTGATCGGGTCATAGGCCACTGGTAACGAGGAGTAGTGATGAAATCAAGGATGCGCACAATAGTCACCGGAGTGGTCATCGCTGGTCTCGCGATGCTTGCTTTTTTGATGGTCGTCAATCGTACGCCGTCGCTGCATACAGAAGGTGCGGTGAGAACCGCTGTAGATGCTTACATCTACGGTTATCCCCTGGTCACTTTCGACATGGCCCGCAGGCAGCAGACCAACGTGGCGGCGCCAGATGCCGAACATGCGCCCATGGGCGAGCTGATCAAGATGCGAAACTATCCGGCCGTGGACAACCATTGCTGCGCCGCGCCCAATGCAGACACCTTATACACCCTGGTGTGGCTGGATGTCTCCGACGAAGCCTGGGTATTCAGCATTCCCGACATGGGTGACCGGTATTACATCATGCCCATGCTGGATGGCTTTTCGGAAGTTTTCATGGTCGCTAGCCCGAGTGCCACAGGCAGCCAGCCACAGACCTATGCGATCACCGGCCCGGGCTGGTCGGGGACACTACCGGAAGGCGTGACCCAAGTTGAATCACAGACTGCCATCGTGTGGATCCTGGGCCGCATCTACAGTACCGGCACGCCCGAGGACTACGAGGTCTTGCACGCATTGCAAGACCGCTTCTCAATCGTTCCGCTCAGCGCCTACGGCAAGTCCTACACGCCACCGCCAGGCAGCGTCGACCCTGATTTCGATATGAAAACGTCGGTACGCAAGCAGGTCAACAGCCTGGATATCTACGCGTATTTCAACTATCTCGCGCAGCTGCTGAAAACCAATCCTCCCAAGCCTGAGGATGCCGCTATGGTAGAGAAACTGGTGAAAATCGGTCTTGTGCCGGGGCAGGACTTTGATCCGTCCGTGCTCAGATCCCTTGACGAGCAAGCTGTCGTGCCCGTACCTGTCGCTGCGCATGAACAAATGGGCATGGAGGAGCCAAAGTCAGTCAAGCCACACTTCGCCCAGGGCGTGGGATTGCCACAGGGGCGGTATTTCGACACCAGCAAACTCGGGTCCCTGGACAAGCAGGCGATCAGGCTTGTACCCAAGCTGGGGCTGCTGAAGATGGCGCGGCGGATGAAGCAACAACCGACAACCAATGGCTGGTTGTACTTCACCGAGGGCGTCGGTAATTTTGGTACCGATTATGTGGTGCGGGGCATGGCGAATCTTCTCGGCCCGGGGTGGAACCGTCCAGAGGATGCGGTGTATCCGATCTCGCAAAAAGATGCCGACGGCAAGAAATATGACGGCGCCAAGTATCAGTACGTGATGCACTTCGATAAAGGCGGGCTGCCACCGGTTGACGCCTTCTGGTCGTTGACCCTGTACGACGAAAACCTTTTCTTCGTGCCCAACTCCATCGACCGCTACAATCTGAGTCAACGCAATACTTTTATCACCAACGAAGATGGCTCAGTGGATTTCTATCTCCAGGCCGAATCGCCGGGTAAGGATAAGGAAGCCAACTGGCTGCCGGCGCCAAAGGGTAACTTCACTCTGGTATTACGCCTGTACGGGCCGCCGAAATCTGCGCCGACCATTCTCGACGGTAGCTGGACGCCGCCGCCGGTGAAGCGCGTAGAGTAATATTTTTCAGGATGATCTAACGACTCTAAGAATTAATAGGAGAAAGCAAAATGAAACACTTAAACTTCATAGCTGTGGTTGCAGTCTTGAGCGCCGTGTTCATAACCGGATACGCCAGTGCGGAGGAGAGGACCGCTGAGCAGAATATGGACGAGCAGCGCAAGCTGCACATCATCCCGGGTAAAACGCTCAAGGCGAAGGGACCTAACTATCAGTTCTGCGAGGTCGCACCGATCATGGGCACGTCGAAAGAGAACGCGGTGGCGAACTTTTACAACCCGACTGGCATCGCCCACTGCACGGCGGAGGACTTCGCGAAGATCGTGGCCCAGAAGGAACAAATCATGAAGGAAACCGGTGCGATCGACGTCTTTCTCAATCCCAGCCGTCACTGGACGTGGGACGAGTTCGAGATTGACGAGGTCGGCGAAGAGCGGATGTTCGGGCCGGTCAAGATGGTCTGGATGGCTGTCGTGCCCACGGAAGCGATGGAAAAAGCCGTCGGCAAGGGCTCCTACAATCCCGCTCAGATCTATCGCAAGAACAAGTTCTTGTACAAGAAGGGAACCCGAGTCTATCTGCTCGATATGCCCGACGGAAAGGTCCTGGTCATGCAGTCCTGGACCCCTTACGTGAACAAGGGCGAGACGGCGGATAACCTCAAGGAGCTGGGCAGCCAGTTCAAGAAGCTCCCGTCTGGCTGGAAATTCCGGACAAAGGTGCTCGACCGCGACTTGACTGTGGCGCCGCCACCACCGGGCCACCTGGGGTGGGTGACGATGGACGAGTTTCAGAACACGTACCAGGGCTGCGGTTACGACGCGGCGTGTAACTACGTGCCTTGATACATGCAGCCCTTCACTTTCATAAAAATATCGCGAATAGGTTTACGCTAACTTAAACAAGGAGACAACCAATGAAATCAGCAACAACAAAACTACCTATCACAACGATGTTGAAACTAACGGGTGCTCTATTCGTCGGGGCGCTGGTTCTCACGGGCTGCACGAAGCCGGTTCCGGACGATGGCAAGGATGCCCAAATGACAAGCTTTGAAAATCTCAACAACTATCGCTATTGCGAGGTTTTCCTGATAGGGGGAAATCCGATCACCAAGGATCTCAAGGCAGCGTTCTACAACACCACGGACCGCAACGGTGGCGCCAGCACTCATGACAGCTGTTCTGATGAGCTGTGGGCCAAGGTTGATAAAGATGCGCTCAAGAAAGAGTACAACCTCCTGGGTGTGTTCAAGAATGGTCCCCGATTCTGGATGTACGACTGGCTCAAATTGCCGGTTGGCGCCGAACGCGACTTAAATGGTCTGAAAGCACGATGGATGGGCGAGGTGCAACTGCCCAAAGGTTTCGGCAAGGAAGGTTCGACGTTTTACAAGACGACGACGGTCCACCGCGAATCGAAGCAGGGCTACAATAAGGGAACGACCGTCTTCATTCTCGATGATCCCGATGGCACGCCCTGGGTTATGCAGGCTTACTCCCGCATCGTTAA
>JAQYVO010000172.1 GCA_030145425.1 Chromatiales bacterium
ATGACTGAATTTTTCCGGCATCTCCTCGAATGGGTGGCCCTCCACCCCTACTGGTCCGGGACCATCATTTTTCTGGTGGCCATGGCGGAGTCCCTGGCCATTGTCGGACTGATCGTTCCGGGCGTCGTCATCATGTTCGGTATCGGCGCGTTGATAGCGGCGGGTTCCATTGAATTCTGGTCGGCGATGATCTGGGCCGTGGCGGGTGCCGTTGTCGGGGACGGACTGAGTTTCTGGCTGGGACGTCACTTTCAGGATCGTCTCACGGGCATCTGGCCCTTTACACGCTATCCGGACACCCTGACCCGGGGCGTTGCCTTCTTCGAAAAATACGGCGGAAAGAGTGTCGCCTTCGGCCGTTTCTTTGGCCCGGTGCGGGCGGTCATACCCCTGGTGGCGGGTATGATGCGCATGCCCACCTGGCGTTTTCTGGTGGCAAATATCACATCTGCCCTGGTCTGGGCCCCCGCCTACCTGTTGCCCGGGATCGTATTCGGTGCTTCGCTGGAGCTGGCCTCCGAGGTTGCGTTCCGGCTGGTGATCCTGATTCTGCTGATGGCCATCACCATCTGGGTGGCGGCATGGTTGGTGCGCAGGGTATTCCTATTGATTCAACCCCATGCCACCGCGCTGGTGCAGGCGGCATTCAGCTGGAGCCGTCTACATCCCTGGGCCGGCGAGATTACGGCTGCCCTGTCGGACCCGAATCACCCCGAGGCCAAGGGACTGTCCATACTCGCCAGCCTGTTGATCCTGGCAACGGGCCTGTTTTCCCTGGTACTGCTGGGGGTGCTGGGAGGCACCGGTCTGGCTGGGCTGGATGATGCGGTGCTGCAGGGATTTCAGAGCCTGCGAACCCCCTGGGCAGATGGTTTCATGATTTCGGTGACCTGGCTTGCCGATATCCGGGTTGGCCTTGTGCTCATCACTGGCATCCTGGTGTATCTCTTATGGCGCGGGCACCGGCGCACCGCCTTGTACTGGCTCTCGGCGATGGCCTTCTATCTGGTGGGGTCCGCTTTCCTGAAATGGTTGCTGGAAATTCCCCGCCCGGAGGTTGTCGCCCTGCAGCCCCAGTCCTACTCGTTTCCCAGCGGTCACACCCTGCTCTCGGTACTGCTCTACGGTTTCCTTGCGGTAATCGTCGCGCGGGCCCTGCCGTTGCGCTGGCGTTGGGCGCCCTACAGCCTGGCGGGCGGCATAATTACCGCGGTCGCCCTTTCCCGTCTGTATCTCGGCGTTCACTGGTTATCGGATATCCTTGGCAGTATCACTCTTGGCCTGGTCTGGATTACAACCCTGAGCATCGCCTACCACCGGCACACCCAGGTTGAAACCCACTGGCGCAGTCTCTCGTTGACTGCTGTCTTGTTGGTCTCGGGCGCCATGATCATGCAGGATCGACTTTACAGGGATGTCGATCTGGAACGCTACGCCCCATTCAGGCCAAGCACCCGGATGCATGCATCCCAATGGATCGAAACAGGTTGGAAAACGCTGCCCGGGAAGCGGCTGGACAGCAGGGGAATAAAGGATCACCCCATGAACATCCAGTACGCGGGGCCGCTGGATCATTTTCAGACGCTGATTGAACAGGAAGGGTGGCGACCCGCCCCCATGCTGGAGGCGGCAAACCTGCTGAAACTGCTCTCGCCCAGCCTTGAACTCCAGCAGCTGCCGGTGCTGCCCCAGGTGCACGACGGCCAGCACGAGACAATGGCCCTTGAAAAGTCGCTTCCCGACGGACAGCGGCTGATACTGCGTCTCTGGCCCGCCCACATCCACCTCAACCCCAGTGACGAGCCGCTCTGGATCGGTCAGGTTTCACAGCAGCACCAGGTGCAACTGCTGGAACTGCTTACCTTTGCCGCAACCTCTCAACAGTTCGAAGCAGCTTTTCAGATTCTGGTCCGGGACACGAAGCATTTCAAACTCCATCGGGTCACGATGGACGGCAGCCTTTTGTTACTCTCGGAAGATGCCCCGGATTCATCCCGGGCCGTCAAACCCTGACAATCAATCCTGGGGCAGATCCTCCTGCGGCTCACCCCATCGGCCCACCAGCCGGTGTTCCACCGAGAGATGATCCAGAACCCGGGCGACGACAAAATCCACCAGATCCTCCACCTGTTTCGGCCGATGATAGAAACCCGGGCTCGCCGGCATGACCAGCACACCCAACCTGGCCAGCTTGAGCATATTCTCAAGGTGAATCGGCGACAGGGGCATCTCCCGGACCACCAGGATCAGCTTGCGCTGTTCCTTGAGGGCAACGTCCGCCGCCCTTTCGATCAGGTTGTCGCTGGCGCCGGCCGCGATGGCGGATAGGGTGCCCGTTGAACAGGGACAAACCACCATGGCTTCGGGTGCATTCGAGCCACTGGCGACCGGCGCGGTCCACTGGTCCCGGCCGAACACCCGCAGCTGTCCGGGCAACGCGCCGTATTGTTCTCTCAGCATGGACTCCAGGGCGGAGGGTTGTGCGGGCAGGGAGATGTCGGATTCGATGCGGGCCACCACCTGCCCGGCACGTGAAACCATCAGATACACCTGCCGCCCCGCCTCTATCAGGCACTCAAGCAACCGAAAACCGTAGGGGCTGCCGGAGGCGCCGGTAATGGCCAGGGCGATGGGTTGGGTATTATTGGTCATTGTTGAAAGAACCTAACTCAAAACTCCCTACCTGTTTTTCAAAGCATCCAGGAGTTGCTGGTGAATCCCGCCAAAGCCACCGTTGCTCATGATCAGCACCTGGTCTCCGGCTTGCGCGGCATCGACAACCCATTGCACGATCTCCTCGACAGCCTCATAGACCACCAATTTTTCCCCGAGCAATGCGAACTCTTCCCGGGCATTCCATTCCAGACCGGGTGGGGAGAAAATCAGCACCTTGTCCGCTGTCTTAAGGGAAACCGGCAGCCGATCACCGTGAACACCCATGCGCATGGTGTTGGAGCGCAGCTCCAGGATGGCGATGATGCGTGACGCCGGAACCTGGGCGCGCAAACCCTGCAACGTGGTCTCGATAGCCGTGGGATGATGGGCAAAATCGTCAAAGACCCGAATACCCCCCACTTCACCTATCAACTCCATGCGCCGCTTCGCGTTGCGAAACCCGGAGAGGGCCTCAACAGCGGCTGTGGGCGTCACGCCGGCATGTCGTGCGGCAGCCACTGCCGCGAGGCCATTGTTCACATTGTGGACCCCCGACAACTCCCAATTGACGCTGCCGAAGTTGTTGTCCTGATAAACGACGTCAAAGCTTCGCCCATCGGGAGACGCCTTTTCGGCCCGCCAATGACCTCCTGGTCTATCCGCGGAAAAACGTTCCAGCGGCGTCCAGCAACCCATCTCCAGCACCTGTTCCAACGGTTGGTCCAACGCCGGGGCCACGATGAGGCCGCTGCCGGGAACCGTTCTTACCAGGTGATGGAACTGGCGTTGGATCATACTTAGATCATCGAATATATCCGCATGGTCGTACTCCAGATTATTGAGAATCAGGGTGCGCGGCCGGTAATGGATGAACTTGGAACGCTTGTCAAAGAAGGCTGTATCGTATTCGTCCGCCTCCACAACGAAGAAGGGCTCATCCCCAAGCCTGGCGGATACACCGAAATTCCTTGGGATCCCCCCGATCAGGAATCCAGGAGAAAGCCCAGCCTGCTCCAGGATCCAGGCAAGCAGACTGGCGGTGCTGGTCTTGCCGTGCGTTCCGGCGACCCCAAGAACCCAACGGTTTTGCAGCACATGCTCCGCAAGCCACTGGGGGCCCGATGTATAGGCCAAACCGCCATCGAGCATGTACTCAACGGCCGGATTTCCCCGGGACATGGCATTTCCAACGACGACCTGATCCGGGGCAGGCTGCAGATGCGCCGGATCATAGCCTTCCAGCAGGGTGATGCCCGCATCCTCCAGCTGTGTGCTCATGGGTGGATAGACATTGGCATCAGAGCCGCTGACCTGATGGCCCCTGGCCCTTGCCAGCAAGGCGATACCCCCCATGAAAGTGCCGCAGATACCCAGGATATGAATATGCATGTCAGTCGGATACCCGCATAGTGTTAACAGGCCCTAGGAACCCTCGGGCAGAAACAGTAGCTGCACGACGAGATTAACCGCGAAAAAGTATCCCAGTGCAATCAGGATGCCCCGGACGAGATGGATCTCCAACGCATGCCGGAATATATGCCCCACCACAACGAGCGCCCATATGATAAGGGCCAGATAAAGGAGAAATGCCGGCCCGCCAGCCTGCTGGCCTGCCGCCTCTTCCGAATTCAACAGCGGCAGAGGCAGGGTGACGAGATTGATCAGGGCGCCACACCCGAACAGGGCCGTTGCGGCCTGCATGAACCTCGATTCGAGTCCCCTCAGACGCAGCAATGTCAGCAGCAACAGGGCAACTAGCAGCAGGTCGAGCAGCTGCGCCATGAAGGCGGTGAAGACATTGCCCATGGCATCGACGATCACGACCGTTCCGGTCAGCAGTCCCATCAAGGCCGTGGCTGACAACAGAAAGGATGATGAAGGCAGCGCCTGGGGCCCCGCCCTCAACAAACAGATATCAAAAAATAAATTGAGCAACTTGCCCACGATGCGCCCGCCGATCGTTGTGATCCAGTAGATTTCTCATCATACCCTTTGGCGCGGGGTTGAAAAACTGCCGGCATCTAAATAAAAGAAGCCAAAGAAATGGACAGGGCAAGGGCGCTATAATTGGCCCCGCCCGGTATCGAGGGTCCGGAATTAAGCAACAGAGCCAATATCAGTGAAGGTACACCCTATGCAGGAATTTCACATTAAAACCCCGGAACAGCTGCTGGACCTGTGCGATCGCATTCGCGGTAACCGCTGGCTGGCCCTTGACACAGAGTTCATGCGGGAAAAGACCTACCATCCAAAATTCTGTCTGCTGCAACTGTGTAATGGAGAGATTGCGGCGAGTATTGATCCCCTGACCCTGGAAAACCTGGATCCGCTGCTGGAAATAATCTACGACCCCGCCATCCTGAAAGTGTGGCATTCGGCGCGGCAGGATCTGGAGATCTTTCACCACCTTTGGAAGAAGCCCCCTTCCCCTTTGTTTGACACCCAACTGGCAGCCACCCTGCTCGGGCTCGGCGATCAGGTGGGCTACGGCAACCTGGTCGGTTCGGTCCTTGGCCACAACCTGGACAAAGGGCATACCCGGACTGACTGGTCCTTTCGGCCGCTGGAGGAATCCCAGCTGCGCTACGCCCTCGACGATGTAATCTACCTGGGTGAACTCTACCTGAACCTCGACCGTCGCCTCAGGGACCTGCAGCGCGATCAATGGCTCGAAGATGATTTTGCCGCCCTCACCGACCCTTCCACCTACATCAATGTACCGGAGGACGCCTGGCAGCGGATCAAGGGTCGGCAAAAGCTGAAAGGGGTTCAACTGGCCGTACTGCAGTCCCTGGCCTCGTGGCGCGAAACGCGCGCCATACAGGCCAACCGTCCGCGACGCTGGATCCTGAAAGACGAAATCATGGTTGAACTGGCCCGCCGGCAACCCCGCAATACGGACGGCCTGGATCGGATCCGGGGACTGGAGGGGGGCACCCTGAAGCGTCACGGAAACGAGTTGCTGGAACTGATAGGCGAGGCTGCCCGTCTGCCGAAATCCCAATGGCCCGGGGAGGAAAACCTGCCGCCCCGGCTCTCCCCGAACCAGGATGCCCAAGTGGACCTGCTCATGTGCAGCCTGCGCCTGCTGGCTGAGAAGAACCAGATCACCCCCACAGCTATCTGCAACCGCAAGGAACTGGAGGCGCTGGTCGTCGGCGTGCGGGATCTCGATCTCCTACACGGCTGGAGACGGGCCCTGGCCGGGGAGACGCTGCTGCAGGTTCTGGAGGGCAAACACGCACCCAGTATGGAAAACGGTCATCTCACCTTGACCGGGTTACCTTGACGGGAAACCCCGGTTCCCACAAAAGAAAATCCTAAAAGTGTCGATAAACAACTGTACGGGGCGTGTGCCCACGTATCGGCGACCGCGATTTTTATCTGATCCGGGGGCCTAACTAAAGCATCAACTGGTATTTGGCCAGAAATACTACTGATCCCTTCTCCCGGTGGGAGAGGGAGTTTCCGGATGGACACTAATCGAGAAAACGACTGAGATATCGTGTTCTTAACAGAGACACTCGCATCACCCTGGCTGGCGCTCCAGTGCCGGATGATACCCAATATCGCCAGTGGCATGGCCGCGTTCAACATCACGGACGATCACAATATCGGCCTTACCCCCTGCTGGCCGGATCAGGACCAGGTGGACCCCGAGCTGGCCTCTGCCATCGATCTGGCCATCGCCCGCCGGGCATCTGTGATCAGTAGTCGGGAGGCGCCCGCTCCCCTGTCAAAAAACCCCAATCTGATCATTGCCTATCCCCTGCTGGAAGACGGCGAACTTGTGGGTGTGGTGGGCGTCAGGCTGACGGCAAGGCAGGAGCAGCAAGGCGCTGTGATCCAACTGCTTCAGTGGGGCACTGCCTGGCTGCAGATGCTGGCGAGGCTCGATGTACAGTCCGATACAATGGTGCCGCCCGCCCTGTTTGAATGCCTCTCTTCCTCACTGACTGCCCCGGATACCGAGTCGGCTCTTAAATCAGCCGCCACGGTACTCGCCCGGGAACTCCCCTGTGAGCGGGTAACCATAGGAACGCTGAAGCGGGGAAGAGTCGAGGCGACGGCCTTATCCCACAGTGCAAGTTTCGCACCCCACTCGAATTTCATCCGTGCAATCGAATCGGCGATGCAGGAGGCCGTCACCGAAGGCGGCACCCTCTCCTTCCCACCCCTCAATGACGAGCAGGGGCGCCCACTGGAGGCCCACTCGCATTTGGCTTCCCTGGAAGAGAAAGAATGTATCTGCACGCTTGTCCTGCGAAGAGATGCCCAAGTCATCGGTGCGGCCTGCTTTGAACGCGTCGTGGATTCACCGTTCGACGAATCCACCGTAGCGCTTTGTGAACAGATCGGTCTTCTTCTGGGACCCGTCATCGGATTGAGACAAAGGGAAAGCCGTTCCTTTCTTACGCGCATGGCCGAAGAAGTTATAGCCGCCCCTCTGAGGCGTTTATTCGGCGCTCGAAACCTGGGTATGAAGTTGGCGGTGTTAATCCTGTTACTTTTGCTGGGCCTGGCCGGCTTCAGCACCGGTGATTTCCGGGTCACGGCTCCCGCGGGCCTCGAGGGCGTGGTACAGCAGGTTATCGTCGCACCCTTCGACGGTTACCTTGCGCAGACCCATATCCGGGCCGGCGAAACCGTGAAAACCGGCCAGGTAGTGGCCCGGCTCGACGACAGGGAACTGAATCTGGAGTATCAGAAATGGCGCGGTAAACGGGAAGAGTATGCCAAACATTACCGCAAGGCACTGGCAAGCCTGGACCATTCCGAAGCACACATTTTCAAAACCCAGCAGGCCCAGGCCGATGCCCAACTCGCCCTGCTTAAGGAACAAATAGACAGGACACGGCTGGTTGCGCCGTTCGACGGCCTGATCATCTCCGGTGACCTGAGCCAGTCGGTCGGCACGCCCGTGGAACGGGGACAGGTATTGTTCGAAGTGGCGCCACTGGACGGTTATCGTATCGCACTCCAGATCGATGAACGCGACATACAGGAGATCGAGCCGGGTCAGAAGGGCATATTGGTACTTTCGGCCATGCCCGATACGGGCATCGAATTCTCCGTGGAGAGTGTGGCCTCCATCATCCTGCCTGAGGAGAAAGGGCAGGCATTTCGCGTGGAAGGCACCATAGCCAACGAGGCTGACACAGGAACACTGCGCCCGGGCATGCTGGGTATCGGCAAGGTCATGATCGGAGAAAGGAATAACCTCTGGATATGGACCCGGCGCCTGGTGGGTTGGGTTCAGTTGCGTCTCTGGTCCTGGCTGCCGTGATGCCAAGCCATAACCCCTGGGATCAGGCGGCGCGACTGAAGCCGAAATTGAGAATACACACCCGGATCTACACCCACGCCTATCGCGGCAGCACCTGGCATGTGCTTCAGGACCGGGCCAATACCCGCTACTACCGGTTTACCCCGGGGGTCATGTCCTTCGTCGAGCGCCTCGACGGCAACAGCACCGTAGGACAGATCCTGGATGAGCTGAAAGAAGAACGCGGTAAAGGGGCGCCCTCAGAACAGGAAATCCTTGGGCTGCTGTCCAGGCTGCACAATGCGGACCTGCTGCAGGGTGACATGCCATCGGACGGGACCGAACTGGCCCGGCGCGATCGCAAACAGCGACGGATGAAACGGCGTCAACGGTTGATGCGCCCCCTTTCGATACGCATCCCGCTGGCCGATCCGGATCGACTGCTGAAACGAATCACTCCCTGGTTCCGACCCGTGTTCGGTAAAACAGGGCTGGTGATTTGGACAATCCTGGTGTGTGCAGGCCTGGTGTCGGCCGCGGCACACTGGCAGGGGCTCTCCACCCACGCAGTCAGCCGCGCCCTGGATCCCAGCAATGTCCTGCTGATGCTCTTTATCTACCCCTTTGTGAAGGCCCTGCATGAATTCGGCCATGCGCTGTCGGCAAAGCACTGGGGCGGCGAGGTGCACGAGATGGGTATCATGTTGCTGGTGCTGATGCCCATCCCCTACGTCGATGCCACTTCGGCCAACGCCTTCCCGGGAAAATGGCAGCGCATCCTGACAGGCGCCTCCGGCATCATGGTCGAGGTACTCCTGGCCGCCGTCGCGGCAATTCTCTGGATCAACATACAGCCCGGTATCGTGCGTGATATCGCGTTCGACGTAATGGTGATCGGCGGCATATCAACCCTGCTCTTCAACGGCAACCCTCTATTGAGATTCGATGGTTACTACGTGCTTGCCGACTGGCTGGAGATCCCCAATCTCGGACCAAGATCGACACGCTATCTGGGCTACCTGGTTAAAAGACATCTGTTTGGCATGCAGGAACTGCTATCCCCCGTCACGGCACCGGGGGAGAGGGGCTGGTTTCTGTTCTACGGCCTGGCCTCCTTTCTCTACCGCCTGTTCATCAGTTTCTCCATCGCACTGTTCATTGCCGGCAAGTTTTTTGTCCTCGGGGTGATCCTTGCCATCTGGGCCCTGGGGGCACAGCTGCTGCTTCCCCTGTTCAGAAATCTGAAATTCCTGTTCTTTGATCCTTCCCTTGGAAGCCAGAGAAAACGGGGACGGGCACTGTTGACTGCCGGAGGTCTCCTGACAGCCGTTATCATTACCCTGCTGACTGTTCCGGTGCCGAACTGGACTCGTGCCGAGGGGGTATTGACACTGCCCGAACGATCCAAGGTACGCGCACAGGAAGACGGTTTCGTCATTCGATCCCTGAAAGGCAACGGGGAGCCGGTAAATCAGGGGGAACCTCTTTTCGAAACCGAGGACCCATTGCTGCCTCCCCGGATCGAGGTGCTGAAAAGTCGCATCGATGAACTCAAGGCCCGACAAACGGCGGAGTTCATGACCGACCGGGTCCAGGTGGGCATTCTCGAAGAAAAGATAACACGCCTCGTTAAAGAATTGCGGGAACAGCAGGATCGGCTGGATCAGTTGACGCTGCGAAGCCCGCTAAATGGTGAATTCCGGGTTTCACGAGCCCAGGATCTGCCGGGGCGATTCGTCAAGCGGGGCGATTTACTCGGTCATGTCGTCGACTTTTCCGGCATGACGGCTCGGGTAGTGGTACCGCAGACCGCGCTCGATCAGGTCCGTCACGACACCACAGGTGTGGAAGTCCGACTTCCCGGCGAGCCGGCTTTAACCATAACGGCAAGCATTCGCAACGAGGTGCCCTCTGTATCCAACCGGCTCCCAAGTCGCGCCCTGGGTACACAGGGTGGCGGCACCATTGCGGTGGATGCCCGCGATGAAGCGGGCCTAAAATCGATCGAGCCCGTGTATCAGCTCGAAATCTCTCTACCAAGCCACGACCAGCACCGGTTCATCGGAAGCCGGGTCCATATCCGCTTCAACCACAGTGCCGAGCCCCTGGCCCATCAGTGGCTGCGCAGCCTCAGGCAGTTGTTTCTGGCACGGTTTGAGGTTTAGAAAAGCCCATTTCGGCCGCTATATGCGGAAACAATTTTTCTTTGTCGAGGGAGCGGCTTACAGCAGGAGCAACGATTCCGATGCACCCTTCACGCCATCACAAAATCAGCAGGCTGTCAGTCGGTCTTTTGCTCCTTCCTGTCTTGCTGACCGGTGGTTTCGGCGCAATGGGGGACGATTTCCCCGCCGTAGACTGTGTAATCACGCCTTATGTCATTGCCGACATCAGCAGCGCCACTCCGGGATTGATAGCAGAAGTCGAGGTCGATCGCAGCGACCGGGTCGAAGAGGGACAGGTGGTTGCGCGGCTGCACGCCGGCGTGGAGCAGGCCGTTGTGGCCTACGCGGAGAAAAGGGCCAAACTCACCACGGAAAAGCAACTGAGGCAGGTCAACGAGGTCTTCGACGAGAAAAGACTGGATCGTTTGAAACTACTCCACAGCAAGAATGTAGCCTCTTTCCAAGACAGGGATGACGCACAGCGCGAACTGGCCCTCTCACAATGGGAACTACAAAGAGCACAGGACACGATTGAGCTGAGAGAGCTGGAGCTTCGCAAGGCGAAAGAGCAGTTAAAGGAAAAGACCGTTTACAGCCCCATAAACGGGTTCGTGATCCAACGATTCAAGACGGCCGGGGAATACGTAGAGGATCAGCCGATCCTGCGCATCGCCCAGCTGGACCCGCTCAATGTCGAAGCCATCGTACCGATGGAGCTGTTCGGAAAAATCAAACCCGGCATGGAAGCGGACGTGTATCCCGAGTTTTCCGAAACCGGCCCGCGGCGTGCGCAGATTTCCGTCATCGACAAGATGGGGGATGCTGGCAGCGGCACCTTTGGTGTGCGTCTGACCCTCTCAAACCCGGAACAGCAGTTACCGGCAGGATTGAAGTGCCAGCTCAAGTTCGTCCCGGGCCAGCAGCAGACCCCGGACGTACTTCCTGAAGATCCGGTGATAACCAAGCATACTGCACAGACAAAGGCGAATACCCCTGAGGCTTCCTCGGCACAGACTAATTCGGATGCTACAGCGAATATCGAGATTGCCAAAACCGTCAAGCCACCATCGCCTGCCACGCTGCCGGGCACATGGGTCGAGGTCAAGGTCAGGTCGGGCGACTCGCTTGCCAGGATCTTTTCCAGAAATAATCTCTCAGCCGGTGTGTTGCACCGGATCACCCACAGTAGCAAAGAGGCGAAAAAACTTGCCCGGATCAAGCCCGGCAAAACCCTGAGATTCCGGCTGGATGATGAGGGCAATCTGTTAGAGCTGATTTATCAGAAAAGCCCCATGCGCAGTGTGCAGATACTGCCGGATGGGGAGAGTTTCACGCTCAACGAGATCGAGCACGAACTGGCAGCCCACCTTTAATCACAAAGGCTTTACCTGGATTTGACGTATGTTATCCAAGCGGAGTAACAGGAAAACAGGCGCGGAATCCCCCTGGGACAGCGATCCGTTTCTTTGGGAACCCCTTGAGCAGAGGCTGCTTCTCTCCGCCGACTCGGTCGGCGCCATCGTCGGCGACGGCGCTGTACTGAGTATCCTTGACAGGGAACAGCAGGAAGATACCGAAGACCTGGAAGCACTGGTCAGTTTCCTCGACCAGGAGCCAACGGCCGAATCTGCGCAGGACCGATCTCCGACCCCTTTACCCGACGCCGTTAACCTGGAATCCCTTGCCAGTCTGACGGCTGCGAACGCACCGGTTGAACCTGCCGCGGATGCATTGCTGACATGGCTCTCCGATTCGGAAAAATGGGATAGTGGGGACCCTGGCTCAGATGCCACGGAACAACGCAATGAGATTCTCTTTGTCGATACTCGCATACCGAACCATCAGCAGCTGCTGGACGGGATAGCACGCGGGTCCGAAGACACCAACATAGAGATCATTCTGCTGGACTCGGACCGTGACGGCATTCGGCAGATCAGCGATGCATTAGCCGGCCGCTCCGCGATCGACGCGATCCATATCATCTCCCACGGGGATGCCGGGAAACTACAGCTTGGCAACGGCTGGCTGTCCCGGGATAACCTTGCCGATTACGCATCCGAAATCAAGGGCTGGAGCGAGACCCTGTCCACGGAAGCTGACCTGTTGCTTTATGGCTGCAACCTGGCGGCCACCACTGATGGCGAGATACTGATTGACAGTCTCAATCGTCTTACGGGTGCGGACGTGGGCGCCAGCGATGATCTTACCGGAAACGCCCGGTTCGGCGGGGACTGGGTACTGGAACATTCCACTGGCTCGATAGAGTCCAACCTACCCCTGAATGCTCAATTCGAACATGACTGGTCAGGGCTGCTCGCTGTGTATACGGTCACCAATACCAACGATGCCGGAGCCGGCTCCTTGCGCCAGGCCATTACACTGGCCAACGATAACGCCAACGGTAACGGGGATACCGACGAGATTCACTTCAATATTTCGCAGAACGACCCCAATCACTATTACTATAAAGATGACAGCACCGCGAATTCCCTCTCTCTGGTTGCCACGACCAGTCTGGATGATGGCGATATCAACGACTTCGACACGGATTATCCGTATGCATCCTATAGCTGGTTCTCGATCAAACCTACCAGCATTTTGCCGGCGATTACCGACCCAGTCGTTCTCGACGGCACGACCCAGGCCGGGTTTGCAGGCAAACCGATCATCGAGCTCGACGGAACATCTGTCTCGGGCAGCGACTCCAACGGCCTGACGATCGAGGGTGGCGATTCGACAGTCCGCGGTTTTGTCATCAACCGCTTTGCGGGCAGCGATGCTGATGGCATAGAGATTGAGATCAACGGTGGAAATACGATTGCCGGCAACTACGTAGGCACCGATGTCACCGGGACAAAGGCATTGGGAAACAACTGGGGATTCAATCTCAAATCGGACAACAATGTCATCGGCGGCACGACCGAGGCCGATCGCAACGTCGTCTCCGGCAACGACCACGAGGGATTTTATATCTATACGGCAAACGCCACGGGTAATCTCATATCGGGGAACTATATCGGCGTTGACGCAACTGGAACGTCAGCGCTCGGCAACCAGAGCCATGGCATTCACATCATATACGACGCAAGCAATACCCGTATTGTCGGAAACCTGATTTCCGGTAACCAGGGACACGGGGTAGAGCTACATGGAGGTGCCGGAGGAAATATCCTGGAAGGCAACACCATTGGTACCGACGTACACGGCTTGGTTGACCTGGGGAATGCCAGGAACGGGGTTTGGGTCAACGACTCCCCGAACAATCGAATCGGCGGCTCAACACCAGGCACCGGCAACCTGATTTCCGGTAATGATTGGTGGGGTGTTCAAATTGAACACGACGATTCCACCGGCAACGAGGTATTCGGCAATCTCATTGGAACGGATGTCAATGGCACCGGGGATCTGGGGAACCTGTCCGGAGGTGTAAATGTAAAGGCAAGTGCGACAGCGAATCTCATCGGTGGCCACAACCCCGGCGAGGGTAACCTTATTGCGTTAAATGACGGGGAGGGAGTAAATATCGGGAGCGGTAGTAACCGTATACTTGCCAACGAGATCTTCGACAACGAAGGTGTTGCAAATGACATCAAGTTAACCGGCGGAAACAGCAGCGCCGCCATACCATCGGTCAGCGGAGCTACATCGGGAGGCGGTAAAACTGATGTGACGGTATCCTTGAGTGGCGCCGACGCCAGCACCAGCTACACGGTGGATCTTTTCAGCAATCCCACAAATGAGGCCGAAGGAGAAGTCTATCTCGGAACGGTAACGCTTGGGACGGATGGGTCCGGCAATGCATCCCAGTCTTTCGAGCTGAGCACCGAGGTACCGAACGGCCACTACGTCATAGCTACAGCCGATAATCTATCCGCTACTTCAGAGTTCAGCGCCGGGACCGCTGTAACGGGATCGGCGAGTAACGATAACGCCCCGATAGTCACAAGCGCCAACAGCGCCAGTATTGCCGAAAACAACACCGCAGTGCATAAGGTCACCGCCAGCGACGCCGACCTGCCCGGCGACCCCCTCAGCTTCAGTATCGCCGACAGGGGTGCCGACAACGCCCTGTTCAACATCGACACCGCCGGCAACCTGAGATTCATCACCGCACCCGACTACGAACTGCCCGCCGACACCGGCGGCAACAACGGCTACCAGGTAGGCGTAGCGGTCTCCGACGGTTTCTACACCACCGTGCAGCTTATTGATGTCACCGTCACAGGGGTGAACGAAGTACCGCAAATCGACCTGGGTATTCCGGGTAACACGCTCTCTGTCACTACAGGCACTTCCCAGATCATCGACGTGGATGCCACTGATGTCGATAGCGCTGGCCTGATTTACTCTATCAGCGGTCCGGATGCTGCGGTTCTGGAGATCGATCCTGTCACCGGTGCACTATCGTTCCAATCCGCATCGGATTACGAAGCCCCGGTCGATTCAGATGGAAACAATGTGTATACAGTCACGGTCAGCGTCAGTGACGGCACCAACAGCGTCAGCCAGCCGCTCACCGTCATCGTCACGCCGAAACCGATTGAAAACGAGAGTCCGTCCATTCCGGATATAGAGACAGATAACCGGATCATAAGGGTCGATCTTCCGTCACTCGACCGTTCCAACGAACCTGCGGAGGAACCCATAGCGGAGGCCTCTGATACCCCGGCCGAGGGGTCAACCGAAGAGACTGGAACCGCTGAACAACCTCCCCGGGAACGGGAAGGCACCTCCCCATCCGGGTTTGGCTCCGGCTTGATCCTGCCGGAAAAACCGGATACCGATAGCGACTTTTCCGAACCACCTCTTCCGTTGAAGATCGATAACGCGGCCAATACCAATACCCCGAATCAGCCGGCAGCCGAAAGGGAAAGATCGTTGGTCAGTCTGATTTCAGGCAGTGACCCCCTGGAATTGCTTGCAAGGCGCGGTTTTCTCGATGGCCTTGATGAGATGCGCGACGATGCCAAAGACAGGTTGAGCCTCGATAAGGCAATAGTCGGCTCGACCGTCGCGTTGTCCACCGGCCTTTCCGTCGGGTACGTGGCCTGGCTGATACGCAGTGGAGCACTGCTCAGCGGTCTGCTGACCTCTCTGCCCGCCTGGCAGCTTATTGACCCCATGCCTGTTCTGGCATTCGTCAAGAAGCAATCCAAAGAAGACGAGGACGATGACGATTCCCTTGAATCCATGGTGAATACATCGCAGGAAGAAAAAACTGAAAATGCACGAGAGCCCCAACCCGGTTTACCACACCATGAAAACCGATAGAGCCACAACTTTGGTTGTTTCAGCCGATGCCCGGATCCTTCAGAGGAGAGAAAAAATTGGCTAAGAGATCTTTCAAAGGGCTGAGTTCGAAACTCCATATCACGATGGGGCTGACCGGTCTGATCATGAGCCTTATGCTGACAGCCA
Organism: Chromatiales bacterium; assembly: GCA_030145425.1. Taxonomy (GTDB): domain Bacteria; phylum Pseudomonadota; class Gammaproteobacteria; order Chromatiales; family Chromatiaceae; genus JAHEHQ01. The sequence continues at coordinate 15,505 of JAQYVO010000172.1, forward strand.
GCTTCCTCGATCTCATTCCCGACAAAGCCGGCATCATGCATAAAGGGCGCACTGCCCTTGCGGAGGCAGTGGCTGCAAACAGCACCCTATTCCTCACCCGGGGGGACTACCGCCGCATGGAAGCTGTATTGGGTCTGGTGGTCGAACGCAATGCGGACATCCTCTCCGCGGCCGTGAGACAGGATGACGGCAAGATAGTTGCCGAAATAGGTGAGCATGCAGTGAACTGGGACGAGACCCGAGAGATCCAGGAGTCGGAATCCAGGGTGCAGGTACCGATCTGGGGTGGTGAGACCCGGTGGGGACAGGTGGAACTCCGGTTCGAACCCTTGCAATCCGGGGAGTGGTGGGGTTTTCTGGATAATCCGCTGGTCAAGCTGGTCACGTTCATGGCGGTCGCTGGTTTTTTCATGTTCTACTTCTACCTCGGCAAGATGCTTAAACATCTGGATCCCTCCGAGGCTGTCCCGGAACGCGTCAGAGCTGCACTGGACACCATGGCGGAAGGTTTGCTGGTTCTCGACCGCAAGGAACAGGTGGTGCTGGCCAACCTGGCCTTTTCAAAGCTGATG
>JAQYVO010000250.1 GCA_030145425.1 Chromatiales bacterium
ATGTTCCACCAGGCTCCTGATGGGTGAGATACCCTCACCGAAGGCGACAAGCACTATGGGCGCCGCAGAATCATCGTCCAGTACGAACTCGCCTGTTGGGCCATGGAGTGTGACGACCTCGGCGGGGGCCGTCTCACTGAATATGGCCGCGGAGAACGCATCGTCATCATTGCGCCGTACGAGAAATTCCAGATTTCGACCGTCGCATGGACAACTGGCCAGATGGAGTTCCGTGCTGCCTCCCCCTTCCAGGATCAGGCTGATCTTCTGTCCGGCCAGGAAACGCAGTGTCTGGGTGCGGGGCGTCTGCAGCCGCAGGAGCATCAGGTCTTCGTCCAGCGGTTGCACCTTGTGGACGCTGGCACGAATCTCCTGAATCGCCACATCAGAAGGTGAAAGCGCCTCCGAGGCCTCCAGCACCACATCGGTGACTGCCGTGTTGCAGCAGGTCAGGATATACCCCATATCCTGCTCCGTGGGGCCCAGCACATAATCGTGCCCCCGCAGCTTCCAGACCTCGCCGCTGACCACCCTGGCCTTGCAGGAACCGCAATTTCCGCTGGCACAGCCGTAGTTCATGCTCAATCCCGCGCGCAGCCCCGCATCCAGAATGGATTCGGTCCCTTCCACGAAGTATTCGTGACCGCTCGGGATCATCTTCACGCTGGCCGCTATGATCCTCAGGAAGGCATCCTTGGCAAACATCCGGGCGCGCCTGTCCGGCTTGGCAGTATCCTTGTCCGACGTGGACTCCAGCCAGTCCGCCAGTGCCCGAAGCCTGTCCGGATCCACCGGGGCATTCTGCTCGGTGAGAGCCCGCAGACGATTGATGGCTTCCTGTATCAGGTCCTCGGAGACATTGAGGGCACTCTTGACCTTGGCCAGGGTGGTATTGAGATTGTCCAGGCGGGTGGCGATGACCTTGGGTATAGGCTGTGCCCCATCCCCGAAATCCGTCCTGGGTACAGCCGTCTCCTTGATCATGGTCACCCGATCGAGCATCTCGTTGTTTTCGAGTTCCACATTGGGATAGACGCGCAGCAGCTCGTTGATGGCTATCTCTCCCTCAAAGGTGTTGAGCTCACCCTTCCGGATCCTTTTCTGCAACTCACCCCGGGTTACCCCCGCAAGACGGGCGGCACGGGACAGATTCAACAGTTGCGGCATTCAGTTTCCCTCAGAGCGAAATGGTACTTAACTTAAGACTCAAAGCCACCGTCATCCCGGCGAAGGCCGGGATCCAGTAAATCGCTGAATTCCCTGGATCCCGGCCTTCGCCGGGATGACGTGGATTCTGGAAACCACGTGTTTCTGGACGGAAACTAATTACGTTCAATGCATCTTCCGGTCGGGTTCTGTTCTGCCCCGCTTCATCATGGGGAGGGACGCATGGTGACTGAACAGTCTCCAACCCTCCCCCTCCAGCACATAGACATTGGACGCCAGCACCACTGCCGCCCGGTGGCTGCTGCCGCTGGGCCGGATGTTCTCCTCCACCAGATGAATGGCAATCTTCTCCTCATGCCGGCTGTACAACAGGCGGTACTCCAGTTTGGGAGGATCCGCGGAGGTGAAGATGTTCTGCCAGCTGTTCAACACCGCATCCCTTCCCTGGAGAAGCTCGCCTCCGGGGTGAATGCAGTACAGGTCCGGAGATTCCGACCAGATGCTTTCCATGCGGTCTGCATCCAATCTCAGAAAGGACGTATAAAAATCCTCCTCTGCTTCAACGGGGGTCTGCGGTATCCGGCTCGTGGGCGACATGGGCGTCAACGGGGGAAATCAACCCAGTCCGCGGGTTTGCGCTGCTCCGCCAGTATCTTGTTCGCCAGGTAGGCGTCCCCCTCCCGGAGGGTTACAGGCTGATAGGCCTCGTCCACCAGGGGCAGATCGTATTCGTTCCACCCCCGCAGCCCGGTCTTGAGATTGACCACGTTTTTGAACCCTATCATTTTCAGAGTCACCGCCGCGAGCAGACTGCGGCTGCCCGAGCGGCATACCACCACCAGGTTGCGATCCCTGGCCTGGACCAGATCCGGCTCCGTCTCCTCGTAATCCCATTCCGCCGCGGACTCCAGTACCCCACGGGGTACGTTGACGGAGTCCTCGATGTGCATCACGTTGAACTCATAGGGCTCCCGGATATCCAGGACCAATATATCCCTGCCATCCTGCATCTGCTCTTCCAGGTCCCAGGGGAATATCTCCTCCACCCCCGGAAGGGCTTCTTTAAGCAGTTCTGCAAACGTCTTCACCGCGCCACCTACGATAGTTTTCTACCAGATACTCAAAAGTGAACCGGATAACGCCGTTCTTATCCGGCAACGATCTTCGTCTATCTTCCCCCAATCCGCCGGGTTATTCCACAGGGGCACCGGCTTCACTGAAACTGCCGTAATTGTGATAGCCTCCACGCTCTTTCAGGCGGTGCAGCGAGGAACCGCGGATTTCGATGTTGAAACTCAGCGCAAAGCATAAACGCGGCCTGGCCCTGTCGCTGGTGATGGCCGCAACGCTCTATATCTCCTTCATCGTCTGGACCGGCTATGAAGAGATTGCGCTTGCCACCGCCCGGCTCGGCTGGACGGGCTGGCTGCTGCTCCTGGGCTGCTCCCTCGGCAACTACCTGCTGCGGTTCGTGCGCTGGGCCTTTTATCTCAAGGCATTGGATTACCATCTGCCGCTGCGCCAGAACTTTCTCTACTACATGTCCGGCTTCGCCCTGACCACCACCCCGGGCAAGGCCGGAGAAACGATTCGCTCCGTCTACCTGAAGGCCCACGGGGTCAGGTATTCGCACAGCCTGGCCATGTTTTTTACGGAACGTTTTCTCGATGTGGTGGTGGTGACGCTGCTGGCCGCCCTGTCGGTGCTCGCTTTCGAAAGCTATGGCCGTTTCGTAGTCACCGCCGCGGTCGCCCTGCTGTTTATGCTGCCGCTGCTGCGCAGCCGGCACCTGGTGTCCGGACTGCGTCGGCTGGCTCCCCATTTTCCCTATGCCCGAATCCGAAGGCTGACCCTGCACCTGGCCCATCTTCTGGAGACCGCCCGCACTCTGCTGGCCTGGCGCCTGCTCTATACCGGTCTCGCACTGGGTCTGTTGGCATGGGCCATTCAGGGGCTGGCCTTCCATTACATTCTCACCACACTGCAGGTCGACGCCAGCCTCTACTCGTCCATGTCCATCTATGCCATCAGCCTGCTCGCCGGCGCCCTCTCCTTTGTTCCCGGAGGGATAGGAACCACGGAAGCGGTAATGGGGTTGTTGCTGCTCAATATGGGCGCAGATACAGTTACCG
>JAQYVO010000217.1 GCA_030145425.1 Chromatiales bacterium
GATTTGTGGAGCAGACCTTGAGGAACCTGGCTGAAATCTCACCGACCATCTATTTCAATGTGCCGGTTGGCTACGCCATGTTGCTGCCGCATCTCGAGCAGGATGAGTTTTTACGTAACAATTTTTTTAAGCATCTACAGCTGATCTTCTATGCCGGGGCGGCTTTGCCACAGGATTTGTGGGAACGATTGGAACGGGTTGCAATCCAGGCTACCGGCAAGAAGGTGGTGATGACCTCATCCTGGGGCTCGACAGAAACTTCACCATTGGCCACTGCCGCACACTTTACTCTGGAAAAGGCCGGTGTTATCGGTATCCCATGTCCCGGTGTCTCTCTGAAAATGCTGCCGAATGGTGATAGTTACGAACTGCGTGTCAAGGGGCCCAACGTGACCCCCGGCTATTTTCGCCGCCCCGATCTGACTGCTGCCGCTTTCGATGAGGACGGCTATTACCTGATCGGTGATGCCGGTCGCTTTGTTGACTCTGAAGACCCGAGCAAAGGAATCTCCTTCGATGGCCGGGTTGCTGAAGATTTCAAACTGACCAGCGGTACGTGGGTCCGAGTCGGCCTGTTGCGGGTGGCAATGTTAGCCGCAGCTGCACCGGTTTTGCAGTTCGCACTGGTGACCGGCCATGACCGGGGATATGTAGCTATTCTCGGCTGGCCGAACATCGCGGCCTGCAGGAAACTGTGCAAAGACTTCACAGAGGAGCTTGCTCCGGAATTACTGCTATGTCATCCAGCGGTTGAAGCACACCTGCGCGAATCTCTGGCGCGGTACAATGCCGCACAGCTGGGCTCCTCAACCAGAATCGGCCGCATCATGCTAATGAGCGAACCTCCGGACAGCGACGCCAACGAAATCACCGACAAGGGTTACATCAACCAGCGTGCGGCGCTGCATAGGCGCAGTGCGTTGGTCGAGCAGCTGTATGCCGAGCCGCCTGGCGCGGGGGTGTTTGTGATCTGAAAGGGCTTGCGGAGGAGTGAAGTTCTGTTAGGGCTCGGCCCCGCAGACGACTTTCCTTCTTCAGCAGGGTAGGTTGAAATAGCTGTTCTTCTGGGTTGGATGAGAAAAAAATATTAAAGAAGTTCTTTGACCAAATAGAACATTGTATTATATAGTGAATCTATATAATAATGACATTGGGTTTTCAATATGTAGCCTGCTCCCTTTCGAGTTTTAAAGCCGTTACGAAGAAACTGTCTTTTCCACTGTTTTGTATGACCTTCTGTTTTTGTGAGCAAACATTATACCGAATTGCTGCATGTTTTTAGATAAAACAAACAACGTTTTACGTAGACCTTGACGGCATCGAGTGCAGGCGTAGCCGGCTCCGGCTGGCTCTGAAAAGCAGTGTAGGGTGATAAATGTGCCCCCTTTTCGAGCCTGCGTTAGATAAGGAGAAGACGTAATGCAGAACCATACCGTTGAGGTGGAAGTAGCTCATGGGGATCAAGCGTTGACTTTTTCCCCGGTCTTCAATGCTGCTGTCCCTTTTATCGACCGCCATCTGCAGGAAGGCCGTGCCGATAAGGTCGTGATCCGTACCAACCGGGGCGTCGAAGTCACTTACGCCGGATTGGCTGAAAATGTTAACCGCTGCGGCAACGCACTGCTTGGTCTGGGCATCGGCCGTGGCGAACGCGTCATCATGATCGTCAAGGATTGTGCCGAGTTCTTCTACTGCTTCTGGGGAGCGATAAAAGCAGGTTTGATACCAGTGCCGGTCAATGTCATGCTGCGTGCCAAGGATTTCACTTATATCGTAGGCGATTCCGGCTGTTCTGCGATCGTCTATTCCCCCGAGTTCGCTGACGAGGTCGAAGCGGCCCTGGATCAGCTCGATGAGCGGCCGGACCATTGTCTTCGTGTCGAAGGGGATGGTGACAGCCTACAAACTCTGATCTTGGCAGCCTCAGCTGAACTGGAGCCGGTGCCCGCTAAGGCCGAGGATGACTGCTTCTGGCTTTATTCCTCAGGATCGACCGGCAGTCCCAAAGGGGCTGTGCACCGCCACCGCGACATGGTGGTGACCAGCGAGTTTTACGGGGTTCAGGTTCTCGGTATTCATGAGAACGATGTCTGCTTTTCTGCCGCCAAACTCTTCTTTGCCTACGGCCTTGGTAACGGCATGACCTTTCCTTTGTGGGTCGGAGCCAGCACCGTTCTCTATGATGCACGCCCCACACCCCAATCCACTTTCGAGACCATTGAGCAGTTCAAACCGACTTTGTTCTACGGCGTCCCGACCATCTACGCTGCTCAGTTGCAGGCGCTCGAAACTGAGTCCCGGGACCTGTCTTCAGTAAGGCTCTGCGCCTCTGCCGGGGAAGCTCTTCCGGCGGATATCTTTAATCGCTGGCGTCAGCAGACCGGCCTGACCATCCTCGATGGAATCGGCTCCACCGAGGTGCTGCATATTTATATTTCCAATCGCGTTGACGATATCAAGCCTGGTTCCAGCGGTCGGCTGGTGCCCGGCTATCAGGCCAGGATTCTCGATGATAGCGGAGAAGCAGTGCCGTCTGGTGAGAATGGCAGGTTGTGGATCCGTGGAGATTCCACGGCGCGTTGTTACAGGAACGACTCCGAGAAGACGACGCAGACCATGGTTAATGGCTGGTTCAACACCGGAGACACCTACCTTCAGGACGACGAGGGCTATTTCCACTATTGCGGACGCAACGACGATATGCTGAAGGTGGGCGGCATCTGGTGCTCCCCCTTCGAGATCGAGAACAAGCTGATTGAACACCCCAAGGTTCTTGAGGTTGCTGTGGTCGGAAGGGCCGACGATGCTGGTCTTGTCAAGCCTGAAGCCCATATCGTATTACAGAATCCGGTTGAGGCGGATGAGGCTCTGGCTGCCGATCTACTGGCCCATTGTAAACAGGGCTTAGCCCCCTACAAATATCCACGTTGGTTCCAGTTTGTTCCCGAACTCCCCAAAACAGCTACCGGCAAGATTCAACGCTTCAAGCTACGCTCCTGACCATCACCAGCGACCGAAGAACCAGCCCGGCAGTCGGCCAGTCTGTGAACCCGGTTAGACCATACTGTGGAGGAAACAAAATGAGCGATAAAAATTGGCAGGGAATCACCAGACGCGATTTTGTCATCAAGGGGACGGTCGCTACCGCCGGGCTGGCAGCAGCTTCCGTATTGGTTCCGGCACAATTTGCCATCGGCGCCCAGGCCAAGGTCAAGGTCGGTATCCTGCTGCCCTACACCGGAACCTATGCCAAGCTGGGCACGAACATTCGAGACGCCATGATGCTGCGCTTCGCTGAAGACGGCAACATGCTCGGCGGCCGGCCGATCGAGTTTGTCGATATCGACAGTGAAGCCAAGCCGGCCAAGGCGCAGCAGTTAACCAACAAACTGATCAAGAAGGAAAATGTCGATTTTCTTGTCGGCCCGGTGCATTCGGTGGTCGGCATGGCCATGGTCAAGACGGCGAGGGGCGATGGCCCGATTACCGTAATCCCCAACGCAGGTGCCAACCAACTGACTGGTGTGCTTTGCGCTCCCAACATCTTCCGCACCTCTTTCTCCAGTTACCAGATGGGTTATCCCGGTGGACCGGCAATGGTTGAAGATGGCCATAAGCGGGTGGTGCTGATGTACTGGAACTATGGTTTCGGCAAGCAGGTCGCCGCGGCGTTCAAAGAGTCATTTCTGCCGGCTGGGGGTACCATTGTCAAGGAGATCCCCACTCCATTCCCCAAAGTTGATTTTCAGGCCTACCTGACCGAACTGGCGGCGCTTAAGCCGGATGCGGTCTACACCTTTTACGCCGGTGGCGGTGCCGTAAAATTCGTCAAGGACTTTGCCGCTGCTGGCTTGAAAGACTCCATCAAGCTCTATGGTGCCGGCTTCCTGACCGAGGGACTTGGTGCTGCGCAGGGCGATGCCGCCGAAGGGGTACGCACCATCCTGCATTATGCTGACACCCTGGACAATCCAGCTAATCAACGATTTCGTAAGGCTTTCAAAAAGACAACGGGGACGAATGCCGATGTTTATGCGGTGCAGGGCTATGACGCCGGAGAGCTGATTCTGCGTGGGATGAACGCGGTGAAGGGAGATACCGGAGCCCGCGCTGAAATGATCCATGCAATGGAAACTGCCGAAATTGACAGTCCGCGTGGCAAGCTGCGCTTTTCAAAATCCCACAACCCAATCCACGATGTCTACTTGCGCGAAGTGGTCAAGGGGGAGAACCGTGTTGTTCGGGTGGCCGCCAAAGCTCAGGACGATCCTGCCGAAGGATGTTCGATGTAGGTTCCTGCCCGCCTAGCCCGGCGCAGTGCGCCGGGCTGGGCGTCACCCTCTCCAGACGAGTCGAGAATGGAATTATCTTTTTACCTGGTCCAACTCCTCAACGCCGTTCAGTACGGTTTTCTCCTTTTCCTTGTAGCCAGCGGCCTGACCTTGCTGTTTGGGATCATGGGGATTATCAACTTGGCCCATGGCTCCTTTTATATGCTCGGCTCCTATCTGGCCTACTGGTTGACCGGTGTGACGGGCAATCTCTGGCTCGGCATCCTGCTCGGACTGCCCATTACCCTGATGGTGGGTTACCTGGTGGAACGGTTCGCCATCTCCTTTCTCTATAAGCGGGATCATCTCTACCAGGTCCTGCTGACCTTTGCCCTGATTCTCATCTTCAATGAACTGCAGCAGATTCTCTGGGGGTCAGATGTTCACAGTGTGGCGATCCCTTCGCTTCTAGCCGGATCGTTTCAGCTCACCGAGAACCAGAGTTATCCTGTCTATCGCCTGTTTATTTCAGCTGCCTGCATCGCCATCGCCTGTGGCATGTACTGGGTGATTCAGAAGACCCGGTTGGGGATGACAATCCGGGCCGGGGCCAGCAACCGTGAGATGGTGCAAGCCCTCGGCATCAATGTGAATCGGCTGTTTGCCTTTGTCTTCAGCCTGGGGGTGGCCCTGGCGGGCTTCGCCGGGATGCTGGCTGCTCCGGTGGATTCAGTTTACCCGGGCATGGGTGAAAATGTACTCATTATCTCCTTCGTGGTGGTGGTGATCGGCGGCACCGGCTCCATCAAGGGGGCCTTTGTCGGCGCCATGCTGATCGGGTTGGTGAGCACTTTCGGCAAGGTCCTGGTGCCCGAAATGGCCAGCGTCATGGTCTACGCGCTGATGGCAGTTATTTTGCTGTGGCGGCCCCAGGGGCTATTCGGAAGGGCCGCCTGAGATGTCAACACTGACTCGTTCCCTGCCGTTACTTGCGGCTCTACTGGCCCTCGTGTTGTTTCCGCTGTTCGGCTCAAGTTTTTACGTCGGGCTCGTGACTCGCATCATCATCATTGCCATTTTTGCCATGAGCCTGGACCTGTTGATCGGTTATACCGGCCTGGTCAGTTTCGGCCACGCTGCCTTTTTCGGCATTGGCGGTTATGCACTAGCCATCGCCTTCCAGGATGCCTCTGTAATCCATCTTTGGCAGGCGTTGCCTCTCTCTCTGTTTGCGGCGGCCCTGGCCGCCCTGGTGGTCGGGTGGGTCAGTATTCGCACCAGCGGCATCTATTTCATCATGATTACTCTGGCCCTTTCCCAAATGTTTTTCTACTACTTCTTCGAGTCGCCCCGCTACGGCGGTGATGACGGTATCTTCCTGTTTCTCAAGCCGGTACTGATGGTCGGTTCAGAGGATATTCTGAACCTTGATCACGAGAATAACTTTTATTATTTCGCCTTGAGTTGCCTGGTGCTTGGTTACCTGTTCCTGGTGATGATACTGCAAGCTCCTTTCGGCAAGGTGATCAAGGCGATTAAGGTCAATGAACATCGGGTGCGCGCGCTGGGTTATTCCACCAACGGCTATAAACTGGTGAGTTTTGTGATTGCCGGAACTCTGGCCGGGCTGGCTGGATTTCTGGAGGGGGCCCACACCGGCTACATCAACCCGGCCTATATGAGCTGGCACGAGTCTGGAGTCTGCATTGCTATCGTTATTCTGGGTGGTGTGGGGACGCTCTACGGTCCCATCGTCGGAGCCTTTATCATCGTATTGCTGCAGAACTTTCTGCCCGAATTTACCGAGCATTGGCAGCTGTTGTTAGGCGGTATTGTTATTGCCGTGGTGCTGTTTCTGCCTCGTGGAGCAACTAGCCTGTTGCCGCGAATACGCTCTCTCATCCGTATGGAGAAAAGCATTTCCTTGTCGCAGGAAGAAAAAGCAAAGGGGGACGCCGATGGCTGATGCGATTTTGCAAATCGATCGAGTGAGCAAAAGCTTCGGTGGCCTGATCGCGACCAACAATATTACGATAGAGTTTGAGCGCGGCCAGATACACGCCATTATAGGCCCTAACGGCGCCGGCAAAACCACCCTGATCAACCTGTTGTCGGGTGATCTTTTACCCAATGATGGCACCATTCTCTTTAACGGGCGGGATATCACTCACCTGCCGCCACATAAAATCTCCCAACTGGGGATTGGCCGCAGTTATCAGAAGACCAATATTTTTGCCGAATTCACCTGTTTCGAGAATTGTTGGGTTGCTGCCCAGTCGCGCATCAATACCTCGATGCGTTTTTTTCGTCCCGCCAGTAACTTGAAGGCCGTAGAGAAACGAACCGAGAAGGCACTAGAACTCTGTGGTCTCAGCCTGCGCCGTGACAGCCGGGCGTCAGCGATGAGCTATGGTGAACAACGACAGTTGGAGATCGGCATGATGCTGGCAACCGAGCCGGAACTTCTGCTCCTCGACGAACCGTTGGCCGGCATGGGCAGCGAGGAATCGTTACAGGTGATCGAGCTGTTGCGCCGCCTGGCAGAGGATCATACGCTGATTCTGATCGAACACGATATGGACGCGGTGTTTTCCATTGCCGATCAGCTCACCGTGATGGTCAATGGCCGGATTCTGGAAACCGGGACGGTCGGACAGATCCGCAGCAGTCAGGCGGTGCAAGAGGCCTATCTGGGTGTGGATGAGGAGACGGCTTGATGGCGCGGCAAGTGCAAGATCTGATCATAGAAGCGCAGGGACTGCATACCTATTATGGTGACAGTCATATACTCCACGGCATCAGCGTCAGTATCGGCCCTGGAGAAACCCTGAGCCTGATGGGCCGCAACGGCATGGGCAAGACGACCCTGCTGCGCTCTTTGTTGGGGTTGACCCCGCCCCGCAGGGGGACGGTGAAGATCTATGGCCGGGACATGACCGGGGCGCCGCCGGAAAAGATCGTGCGACAGGGTATCGCTTTTGTGCCAGAGGACCGCGGAATCTTCCCCAATCTGACAGTCAGGGAAAATCTGGTGATGGCTGCCCGACCCGGACCCGATGGCCGCAAGGACTGGGATCTGACGCGAGTGCTCGATACCTTTCCCCGCCTGGCGCAGCGTATGACCAACATGGGCAACCACCTCTCCGGTGGGGAGCAGCAGATGCTCACCGTCGGGCGAGCACTGATGACCAATCCCGACCTGCTGATCCTTGATGAAGCCACTGAGGGACTGGCGCCGTTGATCCGCAAGGAGATCTGGTCGGTGGTCCGCCAGATCAAGCAGAGCGGTATTGCTGCAGTGATTGTCGACAAGGATATCAAAGCGCTGCTGGAGCTGGCCGATCGGAATATTATTATCAGCAAAGGGCGGATCGTCTACGAGGGGAGCTCGAAGGAGCTGGCAGCCAACCCAGAAATCCACATTCAGCACTTGGGTGTTTAGGTGCCTGTACAAGAGCCTGGAGGAAAATCGCTATGTCCATGAAAGAGATCCTGGTTCATCTCGACAATACCGATCGCTGTCTGACCAGACTTGATGTGGCTATTTCTTTGGCCCTCAGTCACCAGGCGCATTTAACCGGTGCCTATTCGACCTCCCACCCCTTTTACGGCTCTCCGCTGTCCGGTTTGTCACTCAACGCCGAGATTGAATCCCATTTCAGGCAGAGGACCACTGCCGCCGGGATTGCTGCTGACTGGATTTTTACTGATGTGGCAAATCTGCGCGCCGGAGCCACTGAGAGATTGATTCTACAGGCGTATTATGCCGATCTGGTGATTGTGGGGCAGGCAGATCCGACCGCCGGAAGTCTCAACACGCCTAACGATCTTCCCGAGCACTTGGTCATTGGGTCCGGCCGCCCGGTACTGGTCATCCCCAGGTTCGGCGAATTTAACTCCATCGGCCAAATGATCATGCTGGCATGGCGGGGCGGGAAGGCGTCATCCCGTGCCCTCAATGATGCTATACACTTTTTGGAGCAGGCCCAACAAGTCAACCTCTTGATGGTAAACCCCGGGGAGCATTTCGTAACACAGGCCGACAACCTCTGCACTTACCTGGGGCATCATGGAGTCACGGCCACTGTTGACAGGCTATCTGTTGAGGATGTTCATGCTGGAGACGTCCTGCTCAACCAGGCCTGCGACCTGGGGATCGACCTGATGGTTCTGGGGGCTGTTGCCCACCGGCGGCTGGGGAAAACATTCCTGGGGCCTGTTGGCAAACATTTTCTCGAGCACATGACCATTCCAGTATTGATGTCCCGATGACGCAAAAAAAGAAAGGACAAAACTACATAACGCAAATGATATGGAGGCCGGCATGAAAAACAAGGGCGCGCCTGATTTCGGTTCTGCTGCCTGGGTAGAAAAGCTGATTCGCGAGTATTGGGCGACCAGCCCGCAGAATAGGCTCAAAAATGGCAGCGATGAAAAGGCTTGGGATGAGCCATTGGTCGGTTTTGCGCGCGCCAGCCATCCTTTATTTCGTCAATTCGCGAAGGATCTGTCCCCTTTCTACTGGACCCCGGAACAAGCCTTTCAGTTGGCGTTTCCTGAGTCCCCAGAGAAGGCTGAAGATCTCTGCATCATCAGTTGGGTGCTGCCGCAAACTGCCACGACTCGTGCAGATCAAAGCCAAGAAAAGGAACTTCCCGCTGAGCGTTGGGCCCGCTCGCGCGACTTTGGTGAACGTTTCAACTGTGCCCTGCGCCTGCATATCTCCGCCGCTTTAACCACTGCCGGTTATCCGGCCGTTGCACCAGAGCGTCTACCTGAGTTCGGAATCCAGAGTTCGGGGCGTTTCGGCATTGCTTCCAATTGGTCAGAGCGTCACACTGCCCACATTGCAGGCCTCGGTACCTTCGGTTTGAGTGATGGCCTTATAACCCCACGCGGTAAGGCGGTGCGGTTCGGGTCGGTCGTCGCCCGCATCGACCTGCCAGGCACACCACATGCCTACGATAATCACCAGGCTTGGTGCCTGTGGTATGCCAAGGGGACTTGCGGGGCCTGCGTTCAACGGTGTCCTGTTAATGCCATCAGTGAAGCAGGACACGACAAGGATAAGTGTTTCAACTATATCCAGAAAGTGACGGCTCCCTATGCCCAAAAAACTTTTGGAACTGAGGCAACACCTTGCGGTCTGTGCCAGGTCCGCATCCCCTGTGAGGAAAGGATACCGGGCTAAATTCGACGGTTCCTTTTGCTAACGGCGTATGGCCGATCGATAGGCCCTCTACCATTATGAAACGACGGAAGTTCAGTAATCCCGATGAGGAACTTAAGAACTTCTGCTCGGGAAAGTGGGGCGGCAATTTTATTATCAAAAAGGAGCTGAATCGCTACCGACATGGTTGGATTCATAATCATATCGGCTGTAGTATACAAGTGAACTTCACTAAATAGAAAGGCAAGGTTGGACGACGATGAAATTTACCGGAACCGATTCCTATGTAGCGACCGATGATTTGAACTTGGCAGTGAATGCTGCTATCACTCTGGGGCGTCCTCTTCTGATCAAAGGGGAGCCGGGCACCGGCAAGACCATGCTGGCTGAGGAGGTGGCTCGGAGTCTGAGCATGCCCCTGTTTCAGTGGCATGTAAAGTCGACGACCAAAGCCAATCAGGGTCTCTACGAATATGACGCGGTCTCCCGCCTGCGCGATTCGCAACTTGGCGATGAGCGAGTGCACGAGATCGGCAACTACATCGTCAAGGGGAAGTTGTGGGAAGCTTTCGAATCAGAGCAGCGCGCAGTACTGTTGATCGATGAGGTTGACAAAGCCGACATTGAATTCCCCAATGACTTGCTGCAGGAACTCGACCGGATGGAATTCTACGTCTACGAGACCCGGCAATTGATCAAGGCCGTACACCGGCCGGTCATCATCATTACCAGCAACAACGAGAAGGAGTTGCCCGACGCCTTTTTGCGACGCTGCTTCTTCCACTATATTCGCTTCCCTGAGGCCGAGACCATGGCGCAGATCGTCGAGGTGCACTATCCGGGAATCAAGCAGTCGTTGCTCAAGAGTGCTCTGGAAACCTTCTTCGGTATGCGCGAAGTGCCTGGCCTGAAAAAGAAACCATCTACCTCGGAACTGCTTGACTGGCTTAAGCTGCTGGTAGCCGAAGAGATCCCCGCTGAAGCGCTGCACAGTAAGGTTCCCGGTAAGTCGATCCCGCCGCTACACGGTGCTCTTCTGAAAAACGAGCAGGATCTGGGATTGTTTGAGCGGTTGGTTGGCATGTCGCGACGCGGGCGCTGAGATAAAGAGTTGTGACCTATGCGTATTATGACTGAAATGCGGGATCTGGCACTGGGGCTTGCCTCACGTTTTCAAATCCCGAAAATTGCCGGTATTGTCTTCCCTCCCTTTTATGCAGGTGGCCAACCTAAAGAGTGTGAATTCATGGCCCTGGCGCTAGAAGGTGGGGCAGGGGGGGTAAGCTATCTTTTGTTGCCTGACAGCAGTGCAGATGAATACCGGTCTTTAAAGCCACAAGCTTTTATCGGTGCCCGTCCTGAGCAGTATGCAGAAGCTTTTAACTGCACCGATCCCATACAAAACATGCTGGGCCTCGCTTGTATCAACGCAATTTGTCAGCATGTGATGCGAGTCTCTGACTGCGTGCCTGATGCTGCCATAGACTCTCTCGGCCTTATGAATGTCGAGGATGGTGATCGCGTGGGGATGGTGGGCTTCTTTCCGCCTCTTCTGAAATATATGCAGAACTGCAACGCTGAACTCATCATCGTTGAAAAAAACCAGGAACTTGTAGAGCGTTATCCGAAATTACACGTGACTCTCGATATCACCGAGTTGAATACATGCAATAAAGTTCTTTGCACCAGTACGACTCTGTTGAATGATACTCTTGACGAGGTACTTCAGCAGTGCACGGATGCTCAACATATTTCAGTGCTTGGACCTACCGCCGGATATTTCCCTGACCCTCTGTTTGCCCGGGGCGTAGACGTTCTGGGCGGTCGTTTTGTCAACGATGGCATGCTTTTGTTGCAGCTTGTTGCGGAATGCAAACGCTGGGGAGAAGCGACACAAAAAATGTGTTTTAAAGCAAGTGATTATAGCGGTTTGGGTGACTTAGGGACGATATAATAACCTCTATGTTCGTCGACTTCTTCTTACAACTTAAACAAGCCAAGGTTCCGGTGACCATCCGTGAGTATCTGAGCTTGCTCGAAGCACTGGATCATCAGGTGGTCTGGGGGAATGTCGAAGATTTTTATTATCTTGCTCGGCTCTGCCTGGTCAAGGATGAGACCAACTTTGACAAGTTCGACCGGGTCTTCGCTCAATATTTTGAGGGGGTTATTGATCTTGGTGATGAGATCAAGACGCATATTCCAGAGGAGTGGCTACGAAAACTGACTGAGTTGGTGCTGTCAGAGGAGGAGAAAGCCCAGATTGAAGCTCTCGGCGGGTTCGAAAAACTGATGGAGACGTTGAAGAAGAGACTGGCCGAACAGAAGGAACGCCATCAGGGCGGCAGCAAATGGATCGGCACTGGCGGCCGTTCTCCTTTTGGTGCAAACGGCTACAACCCGGAAGGGATCCGTATCGGCCAGGATGGCTCGCGGCATCGCCGAGCAGTGAAGGTCTGGGACCGTCGTGAGTTTAAGAACCTCGATGGTTCGGTGGAGCTGGGTACCCGGAACATCAAGGTCGCCCTGCGAAGGTTGCGGCACTTCGCCCGTGAAGGCGCACCAGAAGTTCTTGATTTACCAGGTACTGTTCGTGCGACAGCTAATAATGCCGGTTATCTCGATCTACAGCTCGTACCAAAACTTCACAACAAGATTAAAGTCCTGCTCT
>JAQYVO010000221.1 GCA_030145425.1 Chromatiales bacterium
ACCCGAAAGGGTTCCCCCCAGTTCCAGCACCAGGTCGAACATGGCGTCGAGGCATTCTGCGGCACGCTCCGTCTGACCCGGTTGCTCCGGATCGACCAACAGATTGACATGGATATTGCCGTTGCCCGCGTGGCCGAAGTTTACGATTTTCACGCCGGTGCGACGGGAGAGCTGTTCGAGTCCCTCGATCAGGGCCGGGATTCGTGAGACCGGCACCACGATGTCTTCATTGATCTTTTTGGGGGCCACGTTGCGCAGTGCGGGGGAGAGCGCCTTGCGGGTGCGCCAGAGTTTTGCCACCTCATCGCCCGTGCTTGCCGACATGATCTCCACCAGGCCTTCCACGGAGGCTGCACGTTCCACCGCCGATACGGATTCCTCCAGGCAGTGGTCGGGGCCGTCGACCTCGATCATCAGCAGTGCACCCACCGTATCCGGCAACGCCAGGTCCGAAAAGTTGCGGATCATGGCAATGGCCTCGCCATCCATGAACTCCAGGGCGCAGGGAGTGACCGGCTGGGCCATGATGGCGGATACGGCCTTGGCGGCCGAATGCACGTCGCGGTAGGTTGCCTGCAGGGTGGCCTTTGCCTCCGGCAGTGGGGTGAGCTTGAGAATCGCCTCGGTGATGATCGCCAGAGTACCTTCCGAACCGATGATCAGCCGGGTGAGATCGTAGCCGACCACACCCTTGCTGGTGATAACGCCGGTACTGATCTCTTCACCGGCACCTGTCACCCCCCGCAGACCGAGGGTGTTTTCTCTTGGTGTTCCGTACTTGATGGCCCGGGGGCCGGCCGAATTGTAGGCCAGGTTGCCGCCAATGGTGCAGATATCGGCGCTGGTCGGGTCGGGGGGCCAGAAGAAGCCGTGTTCTTTCAGTGCCTCTCTCAGCGCTCCGTTGGTAACCCCGGGTTCCACCCGGGCGAAGCGGTTTGCGGGATCGATCTCGATAATCCGGTTCATTCGTTCCAGGGAGAGAATGATACCGCCCCGGTCGGGGACCGTTGCGCCGGTCGTGCCGGTCCCGGTCCCCCGGGGGATGACCAGAATACCCTCCCGGTTGCAAAGCAGCAGAAGTTTTCGGACCTGGTCCTGGCTGGTGGCGAACACCACGGCCTGGGGAAGGGCATGCCGGCGGCTGTTGTCGTAGCCGTAGGGCCAGCAGTCGCCGGCATCGGTCAGCAGTCCTTTATCACCAAAGATGGCAGCCAGCTCCCGACGGACCTGTCCCGACAGTTCGCCGCCCGGTTTGTCAGATGTATTCAAAGATCTTCACCACGGCCCGTATGTGATCGAAGCTTTTCGTACAGATTTCGCGAACTTCCACCTTCGATATAATCCTCGAACAAAAAAGTATCAACTGCCCAGCAACTGCCGATCGATCAGATCGCAAAGACAGTGCATGGTCATGAAGTGTACTTCCAGCACGCGGCTTTCTGCATCATTCGGGACCCGGATTTCCACATCCGCGCCCTGCAGCAGTCTCGCCAGGCGGCCGGTCTGTCCGCCGCTGAGCGCAATGACCTGCATCTCACGCTCATGGGCCGCTTCGACGGCAGCGATGACGCTGTCCACATTATCATTGGTGCTGATCGTCAAAAGCAGGTCCGTACCGTGGCCGAGTGCGTGGATCTGCTTGGCAAAGATCTCGTCCAGATCGTAATCGGCCCCAATCGATGTCAGGGTCGTGCTGTCCGTCGTCAGGGCGATCGCGGGAAGCCCGGGGCGCTCCCGCTCGAAACGGTTGAGCATCAGGGATGCGAAATACTGAGCGGCGGCAGCGGATCCGCCGTTGCCGCAGCTCATTATTTTGCCGCCCTGCAGCAGAATCCTTACGATCAGATCTGCGGCCTCTGCCACGGGTCCGGCAAGCAGGGGGATTGCTTCCATGCCGGCCCGGATGCTGGCATTGAAGTTGTACTCGACTCTTTCAATCAGATCCACAGGGTTATCCCTCGGGGCGGAAGGCGTCTTTTATCCAGTCGATTTGCACCGGCCCCGCACCCGATATGGCAACCACATCAAATCTGCAGGGATGCCGGCACCATTGCTTCCGGCTGAGCAGGAACTGTTTAGCCGCCGAATTGATACGTTGCTGTTTGGTGTAGGTAACGCTTTCGGCGGCGGATCCGTAGCGGTCGCCCTTTCGATACCTTACTTCCACGAAGACCAGGGTGTCCGAATCCAGCATCACCAGATCTATCTCCCCCCTGCGGGTTCGGAAATTCCTGTTCAGCGTTTTCAGACCCTGAGTTTCCAGGTAATACCTTGCCCGGTCCTCGGATGCTGCGCCCCGATTCCCGGGCGGCAGAGAAGACATCACTGCGTGACCTGGTCATGAGCGGGTTCCTCGCCCGTGTCCTGCGACGGCGGCAGCAATTCAGGGAGGACATCGAAGGATTCCGTATCCTCCGGTTCAGCCTTGGGAAGCACCAGGGGTGGAGGGTCATCCAGGCGTGGGGCAAAGCCGATTATCCTGGGAGTTCCCCTTTCGATCTGCGCCCAGACCAGCTGGCGATGGATATGATTGATCCTGTCCATGTACAGGTTGCCGGTTTTCCCCTCCAGGGATTCCCTGGAGCTGGACTGCAGTCTCGCCAGGTGAGGCAGCAGCATATAGCTGTCCATGCCCAGGGCGTAAAGGCGCAGATAGGGATTTTTTTCCAATCCGAGCGTCTCAGTCAGCGCCTCGCGCGACAGGGGGGTGTTTCCCTCCTCGAGAAGGACCCACGGGATGTCCGGAAACTTCATTCCCTCCAGATCAATGTCGTTGTCTGCCGAAACATGTCCCGAAAACATATGGGACGTGGTGTACACCGGTAGATCCTCGGCGTGGTGAAACTGCAGTTGGGGACGTATCTGACGGGCCAGCTTTGTCTTGGCCGCGAGGAAAATGAAATCACCATCCTGGCGTCGTCGGGGCTCGAATTCCAGCTTTTTCCCGAGCTTGAGCTGCAACACCTGGCGCCGTGCGTCGCTTTCATCGAGATTGAGCAGCGACCTGATCGGCTGTGCGAAATCATGCTCCTTCGGGTCGTAGGTCTGATGCTCGGCCACGACGCCGCCCAGCCAGTCCCAGCGTTCTCTGAATGCATTGAAGATACGGTCTCCCCAGCCACCCTGGGGTGTCAGCACAAGTGCCGTGGTAAGGCCGTCCACCCAGGCCCTTTCCGCCACCTGACGGGCCTCGTCTTCCGGAGAGAGCCCAAACTGGTACAGATCGGCGGGCGGCATCACCTCAGGCTGCACCTGGTTTAGGGACAATACAGGTATTTCGATCTCTCCGGCACGGGTGAACTGGGCCACACCCTGTTTGTTCAGAGGCCCTATCACCATGTCCGCGCCACTGTCGATGGCCCTCTGATACAGGGGCCAGGTCTGATCCGGGTTGGTGCTGTCGTAAAACGCCAGCTGGGGCCGATCATCGGATTCCTGGCTGTAGTATGCGGCGAGTATTCCGTCACGCAGGGCGGCCGCAACCCGCGCGTAAGGCCCGCTTTCGGGAAGCAGCACCGCTATATGATTGGGTCGGCGATACTGGGCCTTGAGTCTTTCGAAGTAGCCTTCAAGAAGCTCCGGCATGGCGGGATGGGTGGGAAAACGTTCCTGCCAGGTTGCGATCAGCGGTTGGATACCCTGCGGATCGCCCGCATGCCTCTTGATGATGCGGGTCAGTTCCATCCATCCTCCCTGAACGCCCGGCGGATCTGGCTGCAGGTTTTCCAGTGCGGCATCGGTCAGGACGGCGTAGGTCTGAATGATCTCCAGCTGGTTTTCCAGTCTGGCATCCGGATCCAACAACAGAAAATCCAGCTGTCCCAACTCCCTTGCGCTTTCCAGCAGGTTTCCGGCCAGCCGGAATGCCTTGGCCCGATCCTTGTGGTAGCGAACAAGGAGATCAATGGGCAGGTTCTCCGGCGCCGGTGACCGCAGCAGTTCCAGCGCATCGTCAGGGCGGTTTCTCGCCAGTGCGAGTTCGGCGGTCAGGAGTCTGGCTTCAAAGTCCAGATCTTCAACACCGGAAATACCGATCCCGGAAAGAATGGCCGTGGCACCTTCCAGATCCTGGCCCAGCAGACGGTTCCGGGCCGCGCTCAGCAGCATTCGCTGACGCGCAGGACCGGACTTTGAATCGGCGATCTGTTCGTAGAGCTCAGCCGCCGCCAGGTAGTCACTGGTGGATTCCAGCGATATGGCCTGTTCCACCCGGGGGTCGGATGGCCCTTCGGCTCCCGGTCGCACGGCCGGACCCGGCGCACAACCCGCGAGCAGCACCAGCAACAGCAGGCTTGACAGTATTTCCCTTTTAAATGTTTGCATAGCGGCTTTTAGGAAGGCACGATGGACGGAAACCGGCTGGGCAGAAAATCTGCACATTAGCCGACCAGAGTATCTTGTGTGGGGATGTTCGTGTCAATCGAGAAGGGTGTCCTTTATGTTGTTGCCATGCCGATTGGAAACCGTAAGGATATCTCATTACGGGCCATCGATGTGCTGCAGGAAGTGGAACTCATCGCCGCGGAAGACACCCGTCACAGCGGGCCCCTGCTAAAGCAGCTCGGAATAGACACGCCGATGCTGGCCCTGCACGATCATAATGAACGCGGGCTGGTAGACAATCTGGTGGGCCGGCTGCGTGAAGGCGGCAATCTGGCCTTGATATCGGACGCGGGAACGCCCCTTATCAGCGATCCGGGTTTCCCCCTTGTTCGGGAGTGCCATCGGCAGGGCATCCGTGTCTCGCCGATCCCGGGGGCCAGTGCCGTTATATGCGCCCTGTCCGCTGCCGGATTGCCCACCGATCGCTTCATTTTCGAGGGATTTCCCCCCAGGACCCAGGCAGCACGCCGGGATCGGTTCAAATCACTGGCAACCGAGACCGGGACGCTGGTTTTCTATGAATCGGGCCACAGAATACAGCATTGTGTAAGCGACCTTGTTGAATGTTTTGGTGGCGATCGCCCGGTGGTTATGGCGCGGGAACTGACCAAGTTGTATGAGACCATCCTGTTTTCCACCCTGAAGGAGTTGCATGACCGGTTGGAGGACGAACCGGTTCAGCGAAAGGGGGAGTTCGTCATACTGATCGGGGGCACTGTCAAGAGCGCGGAAGACCTGTCTCCCGAATCGGAAAGGGTGCTGCGCATCCTTTTGAAGGAACTTCCGGTAAAGCAGGCGAGTTCCCTTGCCGCCCGGATAACCGGGGAAAAGAAGAACAGGCTCTACCGGCTCGCACTCGACTGGCAGGAAGATTGACAACGGATGAGCGCGGGGTACGCTTCCCGGATTCCGCTCACGCTGCATCCGGCTACACCTGCTGATCGATGCGGTTCGTTTCACTCACCACATCCTACGTTTGTGCCACAAACCCGTAGCCTGGATGAAACGAAGTGGAACCCAGGACAAATCCTCAGGATGAGATGTCGATATCCTTCCCGCTTTTCAGGATCTCGTCGCTTCTGACTCTCAGGTAGTCGAAGAAGCTGTCAGGGTAGGTTTCGTAGTGGCGCTCACCCACGTAACGGAGCAACTCCTGAAAATGGTAGGTGTAGAGCAGTCCGTCGATCCGTGTGATCTCCCGGCCCTTGTCGAACAGCACGATACCTGGCCGGTAGCTCAGGCCCAGCTTTTGGGCGTAGGCCCTGGGTGTGGTGGCATTGCCCTCGACATCGATGATGGGGTCATCTGAAAGGGCATCCAGACGCACCAGGGTAAAATTCTCCAGGACCCCGTTGACCTCCGGGCTCTTCAGATGTCCTTCGTGGAAGGCATCACAGGCGTCGCAGCCGGTGTCCTCGAACAGAACCGCCAACGGGCGATCAGCCACCTCCTGGAGGTTGGTGATTTCCCGAAACTGGGAGTGATCCCGAAAACTGTATACCAACCGTTGTTTCTTTTCCTGGATATAGCCGGTCAGACTGGTTTTCCGGTAGGCCTTTTCCGCCACGTAGTCCAGCGCAAGCCGGAAGGCCTCCGGCGACCGGTAGCCGTTCAGCCTGG
The DNA here is from genome assembly GCA_030145425.1 of Chromatiales bacterium. Taxonomy (GTDB): domain Bacteria; phylum Pseudomonadota; class Gammaproteobacteria; order Chromatiales; family Chromatiaceae; genus JAHEHQ01. The sequence continues at coordinate 6,004 of JAQYVO010000221.1, forward strand.
CCACCGGTTTGTTCTTCGCGTCTAGGAATATGACGGTGGGCGTCGCCCTGACTTTGAGCAGGTTGGCCAGTTCCTTCTCCGTGACCTGGGTTTCCTCGTCGAAGGCGATCTCCCGGTCCCCCTTGATGTTGACGGCGATGACATCGAAATTCTGCTGGAGATACCCGGTATGGGCGGCGTGCTTGAAGTTTTCCTCGATCATCTTGTGGCAGTAAGGGCAGCCGTTGAGATGCATGAACAGCAGCACGTGCTTGCCCGACTCGCCGGCCTCTTCCACGTCTTCCGCAATATCCAGGAAACTTTCTTTGAACCAGTCCGGGTGCTCCGAGGCGATGCCACCTGTCAGTTTCCCCTGGGCCGCTATTGCCGGATTATCAATACCCGACAGGGCCGCGATCAGGGTGAGCATGGCAAAAAGATGGGTTCTTACTCGGCAGCTCATGGGGTCTGGTACTCCTGGATATCTGTAACAATCTGGACAAGCGCTTGCAGATAGCCCGATGTCCCGATTTGGGTTGTGATCAACCGCCAAATGTATCAGATTCCCCCGTCCGGCATGAAACCCGACGATGAGTTAAGGAAAATGGAGGGGACCGAAGAGAATGCCTTTCGGCAAGAGAGGTTACAAACTGAGGGAACTTGTTGTTGGATGAGACTTTTGCTGGCCACTTACTTGCGCGGTGTGTAGTTGAACTTTTGTCCGCCGATGCTGGCCTCGTACATCAGGCCGCCTTTGGTGATGGTGAAGGTGGCCATGCCCTTGTTATAGGTGCCGGTGGTCTTGGCGTTGTTCTGGCCGCCGCTGATGGTCGCGGAACTGCCGGTGGTATTGGCGGAAGCGCCCGCCGCCGCGGTAATCACCGTAGCCTGGGCCTCGGCGCCAAATTCGAAGGTTCCGCTGGTGAAGTTCTTCAGCGCGCGCTCATCCTGGAAGAAGACGACCTGGCTGAAACCCAGTCCACCGAGCTGGAAGCCGATGGTGGCCTGAAACATCGTGGTATCGCCGATGTACCCGCCTTGCTCGTAAACGCGACCCTTGCCGTAGGCCCCTCCGATCACGTAACCGCCCTTTCCGATGGTGGGGAAAAGTGCGTAGCCGTGCGAATCCTGGAACATGTAGCCGATCCC
>JAQYVO010000230.1 GCA_030145425.1 Chromatiales bacterium
GTTGTGGGTGGGGTTTTATGTACATATCGGTGAGAAACGTAGTGGTCAGCGTTGCCGCGCCCAGTCCGCCGCAATAGAGGTAAAGCGCCAGCCACCAGGTCCAGATGTCCTGGGTCGCAAAGGTTGTCGTGACGTCCATCATCCTCTCCTTTTCAGATCGTCGATGTAATAGACATTGGGCTGGGTACCCAGATAGGACAGGAGGGGCCGGGCGGTGCCGCTGGCCACCAGCCTGGCGATGGGGTCTTCCGGGTCTTCCAGATCGCCGAACTGCCGCGCCGACCCGACGCAGGTCTCCACACAGGCCGGTTGCTCACCTTTCTCCACCCGCTGGGCGCAGAAGTTGCACTTGTCCATACTGGGACGGCGCCGCCGGAATTCCTCCGCCCCGTAGAAATCCCTGCCCTGCTTCACATCCGCGTAGGTGACGGCGAACCGGGCATCATAGGGGCAGGCCATGGCGCAGGCGCCGCAACCCATGCAGAGGTACTCGTCCACCGCCACGATGCCGTTGTCCATCTGGTAAGTGGCCCCGGTGGGGCAGACACTCATGCAGGGCGGGTTGGAGCAGTGGTTGCAGAGGCGCGGAAAAAAGCGCCGGTGTATATCTTCGCCGGTACCGATCTCCTCGTCGTGTACATAAGTGCGCCATTTGTTCTTCCACACCGGGGTCTGGTTCTCCATGGAACAGGCGGCCATGCAGGCGTTGCAACCGACACAGGTATTGAGATCGATAACCATGGCATAACGGGTCATGCCGCACCTCCTTCAGCGCTGTTGATTCTGCTGACCTTGATGGTGAACTCCTGGGACCGGAAACCCGCGACGACCGGCTCCACCGTGTGTGGGATCAGCTTGTTGGTGGCGATGCCGCCAAAGGCGAAACTTCGGGTCAGTTGGGGATTTTCCACCCCGAACGAGGAGTGCAGGAACAAGGCATCGCGATGCACCTTGCGGGTCAGGTAGGCCTGGCCCTCCTGTTGCTGTCCGGAGAGGGTGTTGGTCAGGCGGATTCCGTCCCCATTGCCGATGCCGAGTTTCTCCGCACGATCCGGGTGCATCCACACGCCCCGGTAGATCTCCGCCTTGAAGTTGTTGATGGCGCTCAAGACAGGGTTGTTGCTGTTGGTGGAGCCGTAGGAGACGGTCGGTGTCTTGCCGTAGGTGAAGTAGAACTCGTCAGTGTCCAGCGGTGTCTCCATACCGATATTGTCCCGGCAGTCGGCGGGGATAGCGGTGGCCAGGACATCGAAATTGGGCCCTTCCACGCCCATACCGCGCAGGCTGTCGAACAGGCCGCTGAAGTACTCGATGCGGCCGCTCGGGGTGACGGCGGGCATCTTGTAGGGAACCGCCGCGTGTTCCAGAATCTCGTGCCAGCTCTCCTCGTGATAGACCCCTTTTTCACGCAGGGTGTTGTCGATGTCCTCCGGCCGCACACCCAGCTCTTTGGCCTTCACGGCATATGAGACTTCACGGCAGGCGGCACTGAATGGACTCTTTACACCGGCTTCGCGCTTTCTCGCCAAGGCGGCCTTGACCGGCTCCGCAGGAAGTCCCGTCAGACCCTCCATGTTCTTGAACAGGCCCTCGACATTGCCGCTGATGATCTCGGTCAGTTTCAACAGGACATCAGGCGACTCCCAGGAATCATACAGGGGGTCGATGGCGGCATAGCGGGTGGTCAATGCCAGATCCTGATTGACACCGTTGCCGTAGAGCGTCGGTTCATCCCGCTCCAGGTAGGTGCTGTTGGGAAGGATGACATCGGCATACGGGGTGGTATCGGAGGGCAGCACGTCGAGCAGTACGATCAGCTCCATGTTTTCGTGCTGCATCAGTTCCTTCCAGTAGGTGTCCGGATAGTAATGGCGCACCGGATTGGCGGCGTTGATGAACAGGGCGCGCGTCTTGTAGGGCTCATCCTTCCAATGGAGTTTTCCCTCCACGGACTCCTTGAGCCCCTCGTCGGCCATCACCGGCAGGGCGACCCAGGGTTTGCCGGCCGCCTTCTGCTGTTGGGAATAGGCCCAGGAGAATCCCGGACGGCCGTGGGAAAAGTTCTCTCCCCTGGATAAGGCCCCTATGACCATGTTGGCAAAGTCCATGCCGGCAAGGGTCGACAACTGACTGTCCATGTTCTCGCCGGCTTGCTTGGCTTGCCACTGCCTGGCTGCCTTATGGTGAAACTCACCACTCATGATCCAGCCGCCTTCCCTGTCGATGCCGCCGTTGAGGGCCTGCAGCATCGCCTGTACACGACGCAGCATCATCACATTGCCATAGCGTGCACCGTGCCAGCCCGGATCTATAATAGCGGGACGGGTGGAACCGAACTCCCGGGCAATACGGCGAATGGTCTCGGCCGGGATGCCGGTCGTCTTTGCCGCCCATTCCGGCGTGTATTCTCTGACCTTCTCGATCTGTGCCTGAAAAACGGTCACCAGTTCGTGTTCACCTGTGTAATCCGATCTGGTTCCCCGGGGAACCTCCAGGGCGGGACAGAAGGCATAACCGTCGATATCCTGGCGGTTGTCGTTTGTGTAGGCCGGCAGAACACGTATCGGGGCATCCGTTATATCGATGATTTCCGGAAGATCATGCTCGCCCGCAACCAGTGCGTCGGTCAGTTGCTGCTTTCCGCCGTCATCCTTGACCAGAGGATGACCTTCGCCGTCCTTTGCCAGTTGCCACTCCCCCTTTTCGTCTTTGTAGACCATAAAAGGCATATTGGTGTGACGTCTGAGAAAGTTCGCGTCGTAGAAACCCTCATCGAGCATTACATGCAGCAGGGCCAGACAGAAATCGAGGTCGGTACCCGGACGAATGGCGATCCACTCGTCGGCCTTGGCGGCGGTCTCGGACAGGCGCGGGTCGAGCACCACCACCTTTGCGCCGTTCCTCTTGCCCTGGGCGAAGCGCACCATACGGCAGGTGGACACCGCACCTATAGAGGCGTTGTTGCCGATCAGCAGGATGTACTTGGCGTTGTCGAAATCCGGCAGTATCTCGTCATGAACGTTGAAGTTGCCCGTGACTGCATCGGTGCCCAGGTGCCCCGTGGTCACACAGTGCTGCATGGGCGATGCAATGATATTGGGCACTTCGTTTGCCATCGCAAAGGGGACCGACCAGTTCATGTAGAAGACACAGGAAGTCCAGCCGCCGATCATGGTCCATTCCCAGGGCTGGATGGCTGCCTTGCGGGATTTCCTGGCGATGTACTCCCAGGCTTCCTCCCAGCTGGCGGAGCGAAATGCGTATTCACCCCGCTTGGTGCCTTCCACGCGGATCAGGGGTGTCTTGATGCGGTCGCTGTCGTAGGTCTGGCGCATACCGGCCTGACCCCGGGCACAGATCTTGCCCCGGTTCAGGGTCGAATTGGGGTTGCCGTCGAGTTTGACGACACGTTTGACGCCCTGGGAGGTGTGACTGGTGACACGGACGTTACACAGGGACGAGCAGAAGTTGCAGATGGTGTAGCTGATATCTTCCCGGGCGGGCTCCTTCTTGCTCGAGGCACACCCGTTCAGGAACAGGGGCTGCAGAAAGGTCAGTGCGGCGCCGCCGTAACCCGAGGTCTTCAAAAAACTGCGCCTGGACAGACGCGGAAATTCCCAAGCCATGGTTCTCTCCCCTCCAATCAGGAACGAGAACCTCTTAAGAATCAGCGGCAGAGATCAATCGTCTCTCAGCGATCTTATTGTATGCGCTCAAGAAAACCTGGCGAACTGCACTGCTTGTGCCACTTAGTCGCAGCAAAAAGACTCGGTGCGAGCGAAACGATCAGCCCCTGTTTTCAAGAGGTCCGTCGAAATCGATACTGCACTCAAATCTTGATCAAGGACTGCCAGCAGAACATCGGGGTTGGTATTGCACCCCTGCCCCTCAATCTTCCCTCCGTGAATGGCTCAACCACCCCCGGCCGGAGAGATCACCCTGTACGTCATGCCATCATTCGCGGCAGACTAATAATTATAAAATCCCCCTCGTCGGACCATTCGAATACGAACGGCGATCGCCTGTCATTGACAATTCGCAATTTGGGGTGATGTTGGGGGTTGGGGGGGGTATTGGTCGAATGAATTCGACCCTACATTGCACGGGGCGACCCGGCCAAAGACAACCCGCTACATTCACCGCCGTAGGGCCGAATTCATTCGGCCATGCATTGCACGGGGGGATCCAACCAAAGACAACCGGCCGCACTTACCCTTGTAGGGCCGAATTCATTCGGCCGAAAAGCCAAATCGGTCGAATAAATTCGACCCTACATTGCACGGGGGGGGACCCAGCCAAAGACAACCCGCCGCATTCACCCTTGTAGGGCCGAATTCATTCGGCCGAAAAGCCTAATCGGTCGAATAAATTCGACCCTACATTTCTATTCGTAGCCCGGATAAAACGAAGTGGAATCCAGGGAACACGGTTGGCTCCCTATATACGGTGGGTTATGCTCGCTTTGCACCCGACAACCAATGCCCATTTGATATGACAGAAACCCATTACCTCACAGACATACTGATACTGCTGGCCGCAGCGATCATCATGGTTCCGGTCTTTCAGCGGCTGAAGTTCGGTTCGGTGCTGGGTTACCTGGCCGCCGGCACCCTTGTCGGCCCCTGGGGATTTGCCATCATCAACCGGGTCGATGAAATCCAGCATATCGCCGAATTCGGCGTCGTCTTCCTGCTGTTCATCATCGGGATAGAACTGAGGCCCGCACGGCTCTGGGCCATGCGGCGCCAGGTTTTCGGCCTGGGCACCGCGCAGGTGATGGTGACCGGACTGGCCATTGCCGGTCTGGCCCTGCTGTTCGATCAGTCCCTCAAGGTGGCTGTGATCATCGGCTTCGGCCTGGCGCTCTCCTCGACGGCGTTCGGTCTGCAGATACTGACGGAGCGGGGCGAGATGGGCACGAAGCATGGCCAGTCGGCCTTTGCCGTGCTGCTTTTCCAGGATCTGGCGGTGGTTCCCCTGCTGGCCCTGGTGTCACTGCTCGCCACCGAATCGACCACGCTGATGGAGGGCCTGGAGTACGCCGTTCTGGATGCCGTACTCGCAATCGGCCTGGTCATCCTCGCCGGTCGCTTCCTGCTTTCGCCGGCCCTGCGTCTGGTGGTAAAGAGCCGAACCGCCGAACTGTTCACCGCCACGGCCGTATTCGCGGTGCTGGGTACCGCATGGCTGATGGAGGAAGTGGGCCTTTCCCTCGCCATGGGGGCATTCCTCGCCGGGCTCATGATGGCGGAATCCCAATACCGGCACCAGGTGATCGCCGATATTCAGCCTTTCCGCGGCATCCTGCTGGGGCTGTTTTTCATGGGCGTGGGCATGTCCATCGATTTCGGGCTACTGGGCAGAGAAGGCCTGTTGATCGCCGGGCTGGTGATTGGCCTGCTGCTGGTGAAATCCTCGATTACCTGGGTGCTTTGCCATCTGATGAAGATCGGTGAACCCAACGCCACGCGGGTGGCCCTGCTGTTGTCCCAAAGCGGCGAATTCGGATTCGTGCTGTTCGGACTGGCTGCCGCCAGCGGGGTTCTGCCCCAGGATCTCTTTCAGCTTCTGATTCTGGTGGTGGCGCTGACCATGATAACGACACCCCTGGCACCGAAACTCAGCGAGTACTTCAGCAAACGGCTGCCGAAAGAAGAAGGGCTTCACGATGTCACCACCGGGCACATCAAAGCCGGGGACTCCCACGTCATCATCGCCGGTTTCGGTCGGGTGGGCAGACGGGTGGCCAGGATTCTGCAGGCGGGTGAAGTGCCCTATCTTGCCATCGAGAGTGACGCGGACCGGGTATTGGAAGGAAGAAATAATGGTGTCCCGGTCTTCTACGGCGACGCCAGCCAGGTCGATGTACTGCAGGCTGCAGGCGCCCGACGGGCCGGCGTCATCGTATGCACCCTCGACCAGCCCGTACCCGCGGTTCGAATGGTCAATATCCTGCGTCAGCAATATCCGGACATCGCCATCCACGCACGGGGGCACGACCGCCAGCATTGTGAAGAGCTGCTGGCAGCCGGGGCAACCGTCGCCATCTCGGAGACACTGGAAGCCAGTCTGCATATCGTGGAAGGCGTACTCAACAGGATGGGGGTCACGGGAGAGAAAGCCACCGTGCTGATCGAAACGTTCCGCAGGGAATACTATGGATAATGGGTAGATTACCGTTTTTTGGTCGAATGAATTCGACCCTACAGGGCATCTGGTTGACGGTCGGTGGTCAAATGAATTCGACCCTACGGTTTTGATGGCAGTGATCGAGGCCGTTAATTTACCCTTGTAGGGCCGAATTCATTAGGCCAACAATTTACTGGCAAATGGTACTCGTTTGGTCGAAAACGTTGATTTACCCTATGTAGGGCCGAATTCATTAGGCCAACATTTTGCCGGTAGATGGTATGCGTTTGGTCGAAAGCGTTGATTTACCCCTGTAGGGCCGAATTCATTCGGCCAACAACAGCCGATGGTCGAATAAATTCGACCCTACAGGGCATCTGGATGACGGTCGGTGGTCGAATGAATTCGACCCTACGTTTTTGCTGGCAGTGATCGAGGCCGTTAATTTACCTTTGTAGGGCCGAATTCATTCGGCCAATACCATCATTACCATTGGAGACAAGGAGGTCACCATGTCCTACGACGCATTACGCAGGGGGCGTCATTCCCTGCATCATCAAGTCTATTGCATCACCACAGTTACCCGCGATCGCCATCCTTTGTTCACGGATATCACCACAGCACGCCTGCTGGTTCGCGAACTCCGACGTTTGCACGAACAGGGCGATGTTATTTCCCTTGCCTGGGTTGTGATGCCTGATCATCTGCACTGGATGATTCAACTCGAGCATCGGTCGAATGAATTCGACCCTACAGGGCAGCTGGATGACGGTCGGTGGTCGAATAAATTCGACCCTACACCCCTCTCCAGAATCGTGAAGGTCCTCAAAGCCCGTTCAGCACTCACCATCAATCGCCACCTGTGCCAACATGGCAGTCTCTGGCAACGAGCGTATTACGACCATGCCACCAGGAAGGATGAGGATATTCGCCAAATTGCCCGATATATCGTTGCCAACCCGTTGCGAGCGGGTCTGGTTCGGGATATTGGTGATTACCCCCATTGGGACTGCATCTGGATGACAGATCGCGATGAAACGCCGATGGTCGAATAAATTCGACCCTACGTTTTGCTGGCAGGTGGTACGTGTTTGGTCGGAAACGTTGATTTACCCTTGTAGGGCCGAATTCATTCGGCCAACATTTTGCCGGTAGATGGTATGCGTTTGGTCGAAAACGGTGATTTACCCTTGTAGGGCCGAATTCATTCGGCCAACAACAGCCGATGGTCGAATAAATTCGACCCCACGGTTTTGCTGGCAGGTGGTATGCGTTTGGTCGAAAGCGTTGATTTACCCTTGTAGGTCCGAATTCATTCGGCCAACAACAGCCGGTGGTCGAATGAATTCGACCCTACGTGTCTTTTGGGGGAGTTGTAGGGCCGAATTCATTCGGCCAACGGGTTACTGCCGGATGCCTCGCCCGGTTTACTCGGGAGGTTTATCGCGTTTCCATTTGAAGCCGGTCCGCTGGTGGGATTGGGGGGCCGGCGGTCCAACCGATACGGTATCGACGGGTGAGCCTTCGGGCGGGTATTGAATACTATTCCAGACACGCTCGCGGTGTTCCCGGGCAAACTCGGGGAAGGGAAGGTTGCCGCTTTCGCGCCACGCCTGGACCTCCGCCTCGGCCGCTTCACCCTGTTCTTTGCTCAAGCCGCTGTCGCGCCTGAAGTAGGTCGTCTGTGACGGAAATGCGAAACCCGTCCCGGCCTCAACAACGATATCCATGATGCGCAGATAGACATCCTCCTGGATAGCGAGGAATTCGTTCCAGTCCTTGGTGTCGCCATAGGAGAAGATCTCCACGTTCAGGGAGCTGTTGCCGAAGCCCATGAACCGCACCCGCGCCGGATCCTCCGTGACCTTCGGATGCGCCAGAAGCATCTCGCGCAATTTCGTGAGTACGAAGCGCAACTGCTCCGGCGTCGTTTCATAGCGCAGCCCGATATTTACCTTCAACAACATCCGGTCACGCTGGGTCAGGTTGGTGAGCTGCAGCTTCGCGAAGTCCGAATTGGGAATGGTCGTCACCGTACGATCGATGCCCCGCAGCCGGGTTGAGCGAAGGCCGATCTCCTCCACGGCACCGATTCGCCAGAATCCAGCCGCATCCTCCCCGTACCGGCAAAAGTCACCGACCTTCAGGGGCCGATCCAGATACAGCGTGAAGCTTGCGATGAGGTTCTCGAGGGTTGGCTGGGCCGCCAGGGCGACCGCAAGACCTCCGACACCCAGACCCGCCGCGAGCGGCACAATGGGCACCCCGATTCTGGTCAGACCTTCGAGAATGATGAGCACGGCGATGACCAGGCCGAGAATACGAAAACCTATTCTCAACAGGCTGGCGTCGAGCCCTCTTTCCGATATGCGGGGCGAGCTGATGGCGATTTCCGCAATGACACCGCTGAAACTCACCACTGCCCAGGATCCGGCGACGAACAGAAAAACCTCAATCCATTTCTGTGCCAGCTGAAGCAGGTCACCGGTGATGTTCAGCGGCCCTTCGACAAAGGCAAGCACACCATAGGCGACAAGTATCAGGCTGACAGGCATCAAAAAACGTCTCCAGGTTCGGCCCAGCGCCCGGCCGGCCGCGTGCCGCCGCCAATAACCAACCCCCAGGGGCAACAGAGACGCCGCAAACAATGCCAGCAACAAACCTGCCCACTGCCAAAGCGCCTGGCCCAGAATCTTGATCTTCACCCAGTCCGGCAGGCTTTTGATCCATTCGAACCACCGTGGAGGGAGCAGCCCGGGAGAGGAAATGATGAACTTGTAGAATCCTTCCGTCGCTCCCTGATGGTAGGGAAGCGATCGTACTTGCTCATAGAATTCCTCGACGCGCTCAACTGTGGCCGGTGTGAACAGATACTCCCCTTTCCGGGGACCTTCCTCGATCCTGGCAATGGCGATCTCTGTGTCCGGCAGGACCCAGCGACGGACCTCGGTTAGGACTTCCACCTCACCCTCACCTTGCCCCGCAACCTGATCCGCATCTCCCGAATCCGGCGCTGCGTCGATTTTTGCGGCTTCTCCTTTCCCCCATGCCGATGCGCCCGGGATGCTTTCAAGGGGTGGCATCGGTATGCGATCGAGCACTTCCTTAAGCAGCAGCGCCCTTTCGAGTCCAACCTCCTTTCTGAATGCCGGAGGAATCTCACTGAGGTCGAGGGTGCGTACGGCCCGATCGAGTGACTCTTTGGCGACCGCCGCCTCCTTGCGGGCTCTTTCCTTTGGAAACAGGCCGGGTTCTGCCAGGTATGATGCGTACGCCGGCATCAGCACGTCATAGGCATCACGGACATTTTCAATGAAGCTCTGCAGGGTGCCCCGTGGGCTGGAGGTATCCGGTGGTGCAAGCGGGCTATCGAAGATTTCCTCTGCCCATGCCGCCCCGGTAAACACCGAGACCGCCAGCACCCATGGAAAGAGATTCCGTGGCAGCCATGCCCTCGGGCGGGGAAGTTTATACCGGACACAAGTACCAGTTGATTTTCGAGTTATGCTGTCACTATACATTTGCCGTTTCCACATCCGGGTTTGTACCGGGTTGCCAGCTTTTTGTCGGGAGCGTTTTCTACCCTGGTTAGCGTCCAGAAACCGCATCTTTCGTCATTCCGGCGAAGGCCGGAATCCAGTAAGGTGTTGAATACCCTGGATCCCGGCATTCGCCGGGATGACGTGGTTTCGGGAAAACGCGAGTTTATGGACAGATACTACCCTAGTTTTTCTGAAAATCCTCGGCACTTTCCTTGAGCTTTCTGCTGGCCTTTTCCATGGTGGATTCATCACCGTGCTGCATCCTGTCAAGGGTATCATCCATCTTGCGGCCTAAGTCCTCCATCGCCCCCCCCTTCTCATAGACGGTGAAATAAAATACGGCGGCGGCTACCGCGGCGAGGATCAGAATGATCATGATTTTTTTCATGGTAAATTCTCTTCGTGTAAAAAGCTGGCAACCCGACAGTAACCTGTTGGCCGAATGAATTCGGCCCTACAAAAGTGACTGCTGAGGCAACGACCGCGCTTGGGGGTCGTAAAATCCAAGAAAACTTGCGGATCTGTGTTCAATGTGGAATCGTTTTAACTGCGCTGACCCGTATGGCACTTGCTTAAGCCCAAAACCCGCGTCATCCCGGGCGGAGCGCAGCGGAGACCCGGGATCCAGTGCTACTCCCTCTGGATTCCGGCCTGCGCCGGAATGACGAGTAAAGCGTTTGGAAAGCATTATCTGGCTTAAGTAAGTGCCATTTTGCTCTGACCGGTATACTGCTGTCAGATAAAAGTTCTGAAATCCGCAGACCGGTAGATTTTAAAACAAACATCATGAATCCTGAAGATACGATGGAAAATCTTAACACATATCTTTCCCGGGCCAGGGCAGGCGTCGGCACTGCCGATGCCGGTGCTATCGTCATGGGGAACGAGGCTGCGGATCTGGATTCGATGGTGTCGGCGATCCTTTTCGGCCAGTTGGCCTCGGCTTGCGGGGCGCCGGGTGCGCCATTGGTCGTTCCCGTCATCAATTGTCCCCGCGGGGATTTCGCGCTGCGAACGGAAGCAGTGTATCTCTTCGCTGCGCTGGACGTCGATGTGGATGCGTTGCTGTTTATCGACGAGATCAACCTTGAACCACTCTATCGGTCGGGAAGGCTGAGTTTGACCCTGGTCGATCACAATACCCTGTCCGCGGCTCAGGCAAAGTACACGGACGCGGTGGATGGGGTTATCGACCATCATGCGGACGGCGGGGTTTATCCCCAGGCAGAGCCGCGCACGATCGAGCCGGTCGGTTCGGCAGCCACGCTGGTGGCGGAAGCCGTGCTGCGGGACAGGCCTGCACTGATCGATGCGGTTTCGGCCACGCTGTTGCTGGGCACCATCCTGCTCGATACGGTCAATCTGGATCCCGCCGCAGGGAGGGTGACGGCGAAGGATGGGGACATCGCCGCCCGGCTTGGCAGGGTGGCCGATTGGGATGCCGACGATCTGTTTGCGAGGCTGCAGTCGGAGAAGTTCAACCTTTCCGCCCTCGGCACCGGCGATTTATTGCGCAAGGACTACAAGTCCTGGGAGACGCCATCGGGGAGGTACGGGATGAGCACCGTGCTGATATCGATCGGGGAGTGGATCGCCAAGGACCCCGGCCTGGTTTCGGGCCTGGAAAGCTTCTTACGATCGCGGGGCCTTGCCTGCCTGATGGCGATGATGGCCTATACCGATTCAAACGGCGGTTTTCGGCGCGAACTCGTGGTTTACGCGCCCGACCCGGCCCTGGGGGCGGATCTGATGACGACGCTGGAGGCGAGTGATCTTGAGTTGGAGCGGATACGGCCTGCGGGTCTGACGGATCCTGACCGGATAATGATGTTCACCCAGGGGAACGCCTCTGTCTCGCGGAAAAAGCTGCAGCCGCTGCTGCAACGGTTTTTCTCCCAGGACCCCGGGTGAGCGGCACTTACTTAGTATCCATTCAGAAACGCATGTTTTCCAGAAACCACGTCATCCCGGCGAATGCCGGGATCCAGAGAATTCAGCGACTTACTGGATTCCGGCCTTCGCTGGAATGACGGAAGATGCTGTTTATGGACGGACACTACTTAAGCTTAAAAGCCCCGTCATTGTGAGCGTAGCGTGGCAATCTCTCTTATCGTGCCGGGGGTCTGGAGATTGCTTCGTGCCTCGCAATGACGACTATTTTGCTTAAGTTAAGTGCCATTCGGGTTACATGTCATACACTACCTGGAAATCCCCGACACACACAGGAGACAAACATCAATGGCAACCAAGGTCACCGAGCGTAAGCGCAAGGCGTTTGAATCGAAGATCGAAGGCTCCAAGAAGGTCGAAATCAAGATCACCGTCGCAAAGAATGACGAACTGAAGGCGGTTGAAGCCCTGGACGTGAGTCGGGACGATGCGGCCCGGCGCAATATCTATTTCTTCGACACACCGGAGCTCACTCTGAACAAGGCAGGCGTGGTGCTGCGGGCGCGTGCCATTGAAGACGATGACCACGACTCGGTCGTAAAGATCCGTCCCGTGGAACCGGACAAGGTCGATGACGACTGGAAATCCACCGAAGGATTCAAGATCGAAGCGGACGCCGTCGGTGACAAGGTGGTGATGTCGGCCTCGTTCAAGGTCAAGCAGAAAAAGGACGCCATCGCGAAAGTGGCCGATGGCAAGGAGAAACTTTCCGGCCTGTTCTCAAAGAAACAAAAAGCGTTTCTCGCCGAGTTCTATGAAGGTCCGCTCGAGCTCGACGATCTCACCGTACTTGGCCCTGTGCAGACGCTGCGCGCCGATATCGAGCGCCCCGGCATGGCCTACGAAATCACCACCGAGTACTGGAAGCTGCCCGACGACACCCATCTGCTCGAGGTGTCGATCAAGTGCCCTCCGGAGGAAGCCGTGGTGGCAAGGGAGGTTTTCGAGGCGTTTCTCGCCGGCCACGGTTTGGATCCGCACGGTGCACAAGCGACCAAGACCAAGCTTGCCCTGGATAGCCTGGTGGAGCAGTTATAACTTGGGCCGTTGGCCGAATGAATTCGGCCCTACGGTTTACCTGAAAGACAGGATTGGGTCGAATTTATTCGACCAGCGGCATTTGAAATCATCGGATTCGTTTGCCATACTATGGTCATGTACAGCACATGCACACAATAGAGGAATCATATGGCAGCTGCAACTGAGCGGGTTCCGGTGCTGATGACGCCGGCGGAAAAGAAGCGCGTGGTCTCCAAGGCAAACAAGGCCGGGCTGACCACCGGCGAGTATATGCGCCGGGCGGCGGAAGGGTACCGGCCTGCTGACGACGACAAAGCCCTGGAAGCCATGATCAACGAAATGAACAAGGCGACCCGGAACGCGGAGACGGCCATCGACGACGCGTTGGCGTTTGTCGCGGCGTCCAACAAGCGGATCGCACAAATGGAGAAGAAAGCAAAAGGCCGGAAATCCTGATGGGAATTGCCGACAAGATGTGGGATGGGATAACCCGCGTTATCCGCATGGATGCCAAGGTGGAAGGATTGGCCGGGACCATTAAGGATCAGCAGGCCCGAATCGAGGATTTGACGGGGCGGGTTATTCGCCTGGAAACGGCGCTGGAGATTGCCCTGGCCGTTCAGGGCGCTAAAGACCCGTCAAATCGAATCAGGAAAAAATAGGGATTACGGCAATGAGCCATAGAATACTGCTGTGGATGTCGATCTGCCTGATAACCTTTTCCGAGGGTGCCCTGGCCGTCGAGGAAGTGGGCACGGAGATACTGAACACCTGCCTGAGCGAACGGCGGGCATTGGCCGGCGATCCGACCGCCAGTGTTCGCTTTGGTCTATGCCTGGGATATCTGAAGGGGATCGCGGACACCCTGAACGGCACACAGTTCTGCCTGCCTGAAACGAATGAGACAGTCATCATTACTCAACGCCTGAAACAGATTTATATCGAGTATGCCCTGGACCACAGGGATGCATTGAAAGCATCGGCAAGCCAAACGGTCATTCCGGCCTTTCGGAAAGCGTTCCCCTGCAACTGACATAATGTTGTTTCCGGCTACTTGTTGAGGGCACCATCGGCTTCTTGCAGTGAATTGACCATCAATTTCCCATGCATATGGCTTTCACTGCGACACCACTTCTCTCTCGATCGCCTGCTTCACCAGCTCATTAAGGTTCATGTCTCGCTGCTTGGCAGCAATCACAGCCGCGCGGTGGAGGTCCTGCCCCACTCGGACGTTAAAAGTGCCTTTATAGGGCTTCTGGGGTTCGATGCCCTGATCCTGGCAAGCCTGCGTGTAGTCATCAACCGCCTCGCAAAACGCCGCTTCCACTTCCTGGACGGTTGCACCTTCATAGTTGACCAGGGGGCCGATGAACTCCAGCTTTCCGAAGAGGCATCCATCCTCCACACTGGCCTCGACCGACCCGTAGTACCCCTTGTACTCCATAAGTTTCATATCAATCCACCCTGCTCCAGTTTCTCGATCAGTTGGCGGAGCGCATAGCGTTTGACGATTTTTTCCGGATGTGGTTTATGCAGGCTAATCAATTTATCAGCGTCGCCGTTATCGAACTTTACCCGAGAGCCGCTTCCCTGCACTTCCCGATAACCCAGAGCTTTTAACATTGCCTTCAATTCGTTCCAAGTGAAATCTGCTGGAACCGTTCTGAGCCTGGCTATCAGTTTATCCCGCTTTCCCATTTGCAACTCCATTCCAGTTGCAAATAGTATAGCGTATAAAGAGGCTATAGCAACTTATATTTAGTTGCTATTCAAGTAAAATGGGGGTGGCTGACAAATCAACATCAATGGGGTCAGACTCGAATGGCACATACTAAAGGCTCAAAACCACCGTCATCCCGGCGCAGGCCGGGATCCATGAAAGCGGCCACCATTGGCAGTTCTGGATCCCGGCCTGCGCCGGGATGACGATCAAGGTATTTGAACAGGACTATTTGACTTAAGTAAGTACCATTCGGGTCAGACTCGATTGATTTTGATTGATTTTATTTCAGGCAGCGCGAGTGCTTACTTCCCGATCCAAGCGGTCCCCCAGACGGTCTCTGGCCTCTTCCAGGTCATAGTCAGCCTGCAGGCCCATCCAGAATGCCTCGGAGGTCCCGAAATAGCGCGCCAGACGCAGGGTGGTATCCGCCGTGACTGCGCGTTTACCATGCACGATCTCGTTGATGCGACGCGGCGGAACGCCGATGTCGCGCGCCAGCCGGTTCTGGCTGAGCTCCATGGGAATCAGGAACTCTTCCAGCAGGATCTCACCCGGATGTATGTTCTGCAGTTTTGCCATTTCGCTCACCTTCAGTGGTAATCCACAATCTCCACATCGAGGGCATCGCCCCGTTTCCAGTTAAAACAGATCCGCCATTGATCGTTGATGCGGATGCTGTACTGTCCGGCCCTGTCCCCCTTCAATCGCTCCAGCCGGTTGGCCGGAGGTATCCGTAAGTCGTTCAGGGTACGAGCATTGTTCAGCATGCGAAGCTTGCGCCGTGCAAGCTGTTGGATTGCCTGCGGCAATCGCCGGGAGCTCTGCCCGTCCCAGATCTTCCCCGTTTCCTTACCCTGGAAGCTTTCTATCATTATATGGAGTATGACGTATTACGTTATATAACGCAACGCGTTATATGTTGAAAGCATTACCTATTGCTACCAGCCAACCAACTGATCCAGGCGTTTGACCAGATTTTCCGCTCGCAGGTGAGTATAACGTTTCAACATCTGCATGGACTCGTGGCCGGAGACAGCGGCGACTTCCTGGTCGCCGAGACCGGTCTCGACCAGACAGGAGACGGCCTGTTCCAGATTCTTCAAAATGGACACAACCGCATCGATAAAACCATTTTTTTTGCCGCTCACGTCGAGTTCCGTTTGCTGTTGGGGAACTCGAAATCCACCTTCCACTGTGCGTCCAGCCGCAGGCGTGCATCGAACTTTTTTCCCGACCGGCCGTTGAATCCTTTGATCAAGCGGGTCTTCCCTTTGCCGATCAAGGCGTGGATCTGCTTTTCGGTCAGTTGTTTTCCGCTGATCTCCTTCCATACTACGAAGTCACAGCCCTCTCGAAAACGATTGCAGCCATAGCCGCGCCTGCCCTCTATAATGCCCCCCTGGCCACACTTGGGGCAGGTAATAGATGCCGGGGCGGGCCGTGCTTCGGCCAGGGTCGGGGGTTTCGCTGCCGTATTCCCTGCATGATCGGGGGCCGCATCACTCCCGGGCACAGCTTCCCGTAGCGGCCCGTCCGCAAAATCGAATTCCACCTTGAACCCCTCCCCCAGCTTCAGCCGCGCCGCGAACGGCCTGCCCGCCTTCGAGGTGAAACCCTCGATCCGCGCCGTGCGCCCCTCCCGGAGCAATTGCTCGACTTGCTGCTTCACCAGCTTGAGACCCGCCACCGTCTTCCAGATGGTGAACTTGCAGCCTTCGCGGTAGCGGCTGCATCCATATGCCTTGGCGGTCTCGACGATCTCCCCCTCCTTGCACAACGGACACCCGCTCAACCCGGCAGGCTGCGCGCCACCACCCCTCCTGCCCTTTCCTTTGCGCCTGGGCCGCTTCTCCCTCGCCGCGGCAACCTCCTCGGGGGACAGCGCCGGACCCCCGGCTACTTCAGGTACCAATGCCTGAATGAACCCGACGATACGCTTGTAGAATTCCCCGGCTGGACGCTTGCCCTCCTCTACCTCCTTGAGCTGCTGCTCCCACTCGGCGGTCAGCTCCGGGCTACGCAGTGGCCCGGCCACCAGGCCGATCAGCGCCCGTCCTTTCTCCGCGGCGCGCAGATGCTTGCGCTCCCGCTTTACGTAGCCGGTGCGGATCAGCTTCTCTATGATCTCGGCACGCGTCGCCGGCGTGCCCAGCCCGGTCTGTTTCATCGCCTCGGCGAGGCTGTCGTCTTCTATCTCGCGCCCGGCATTCTTCATCGCCGCCAGTAACGTGGCATCGTTGTACGGTTTGGGCGGCCGGGTCTCTTTCTCCAGCACCTCCATGCGCCGCACATGTACCGTCTGCCCCTGGTGCAACGGCGGCAACACCTGGCGTCCCTCTTCCTTGCTGCCTTCAGTACCGGCGGTGTTCTCCCCTTTGACGGCGCCCGGCTCCACTTGCTTCCAACCCCCCTCCAGCACCACCGAACCCTTGGCTACGAAGGCTGCACCGCCAATATCGAGCGTCACCGCCTTTTCCTCCACCACCTGGTCAGGCAGGAAGACACCTACAAAGCGGGCTACTACCAATTCGTAGATTTTGCGCAGCGTCGGGGCAAGACCCGGTGACGGTCTTTTCCCGGTGGGCAGGATGGCATGGTGGTCGGTCAGCTTGGTGCGATCCACGTACGCCTTGCTCAGCCGGTGCCCGCCATGCAGCCGGTGCAACGCTGTGGCTGCCTGTGGATGATCCAGCTTTTCCAGAATGCTGGGCAGCTCCGGCACCTTGTCCTCAGAGATGTGGCGGCTCTCAGTGCGCGGATAGCTGATCAGCTTGTGGGTTTCGTAGAGCGCCTGGGCGTACTCCAGCACCTGGGCGGCCGTGAAACCGAAACGACGGTTGGCATCCCGCTGCAGATTGGTCAGATCGTAAAGGGCCGGCGGCCGGTTGCGGCGGATCTTCTTCTCGATCTTGCGCACCGTCCCGGTCCGGTGGTGATTCAGTTCCCGGTGCAGCCGCTCGGCCTCGGCCTTTTTATCGATGCGTATCTTGCCCCGGTGACTGTATTTGGCGGAGAAACCCTCTTCCAGAGCTGCCGCCAGCTCATAGTAAAAGGTCTTCCGGAAGCTGGCGATCTGCTCGTCCCGCCCCACGATCATCGCCAGGGTCGGTGTCTGCACCCGGCCGATGGTACACAGCACCCTGTTGTGCACCGTATAGGCGCGGGTCAGGTTCATACCCACCAGCCAGTCAGCCTGAGCCCGCGCCCGCGCCGCCTGTCCCAGGCCATCGAAGGCGCTGCCGGGCCGCAGCCGGCGAAAGCCCTCGCTGATCGCCTCGTCCGTCAGGCTGGAGACCCACAGCCTTTGGTACGGCTTGTCGCAGCGGGCGTACTCATAAATCAACCGGAAGATGTTCTCCCCCTCCCGCCCTGCATCCGTAGCGCAGATGAGCTGCTCGGTCCTTCCATCGTTGATCAGTTTCTTAACCACCTGAAACTGTTTTACGGTGGAGCGCGCCGTCTTGAGCTTCCACTGCTGCGGGACCATGGGCAGCTGGCCGGTCGACCAGCGGCCGCTCCATTGCGGCCCGTATTCATCCGGCTCGGCGAAGTGCACCAAATGCCCCAGCGCCCAGGTAACCACATAGCCGTTTCCTTCCAGGAAGCCCTGCGCCTTTTTGCGTGCCCCCAGCACGCGGGCAATGTCACGAGCAACGCTCGGCTTTTCGGCGACCACAACAATGGTCATGGCGATCTCCCGTCAGACATTGCGCAACCCACAGTCGACGCTTCATCAAACCGATGTGCTTAACCCACTGTTCCCGGGCTTTTCATTACTTGGAGTAATGCAGAACCAATATAGAACGTATAGCAGTAGAAATCCAGTATCGCCATGACAGCGCCGGCAGGTATAAAGTGTGAAGGATGTGGTGAGGCACGAACAGCATCAGTCATGGGATCTGCGAACGATACCGGTACCCTGCGAAACGGGATAATCTACGTAATATCGCCGTTTGTGAAGCGAACAACATCAAATGTTCAAACCTGGAAGGTGTCTTCATGGCCAGCATTAAAAACCAGCAGTTAGATGTTCACGACAAGTTGCTCGAAGCTCTCGGCGAAGTGGATCGTCCGAGTGCGGTTTGCACGTCAGGTGATCGGCCGTTGACGATTCCGGGGCTGGAGGTCGGAGAACTTGGTGCGCTGTCATTACCTCTCGGCAAGACACAGGCCCGCAAGCTTATCAAGCTGTGCCGCCAAGCCCCTTACGGAAAGGGAACGGAAACGCTGGTCGATACCGACGTACGGCGAACCTGGGAACTTGACCCTGATCAGTTCCGGTTGACGAACCCGAAATGGGAGGAGTTGGTCGAGGAAATCGTTACCAACGTGCAACGGGAACTGGGACTCGAGGACCGCAAACTGACGGCTCATCTGTACAAGCTGCTGGTTTATGAAAAAGGGGGGTTTTTTCTGCCGCACCGCGACGGCGAGAAGCTCGACCGGATGGTGGCGACGCTGGTAATTGTCTTACCTTCGGTTTGTGAAGGTGGCGAGTTGATCGTCTTGCATGACGGCTGGCAGTACGAGATCGACTTTACGGGCGCTACCTCGGGGTACGAGTTGAGTTACGCCGCGTTCTACGCTGATTGTGAGCACGAGGTCCAGCCGCTGCGAAGCGGGTATCGCCTGTGCCTGACATACAACGTTACGCTCGCCAGGTCACGGAGCAGGAAGGGTATCAGCGCTCCGTCCTATGGCGCGGCCGTTACCGCCATTAGTAGATTGCTCACCGATTGGCGGGAACATGAGGATAGACAAAAGATCGCCGTCACCCTCGATCACCGCTACACACAGAATAGCCTGAGCATGGACACGCTTAAGGGGATCGATCGGGCGCGGGCAGAGGTGTTGTTCGAGGCCGCAGCGCAAGCAGATTGTGTGGCACATCTGGCCCTGGTCACGCTATGGCAAAGCGGAGAAGCCGAAGGTGGATACGACGAGTACTCATACAGAGGCGGCTATGGAGGCTATCGCCGTTCCGACTTCGAGGATGAGGATGAGGATGACTACGATGAGACCGGCGGCGATTATGAGATGGGCGAGATCTATGATTACAGCCTGTCCGCCAACCACTGGTCGGACCAGCATGGGAAGAAGGTGCGTCTTGGTGAGATCCGTTTAGACGAAGAAGACATTGTATCGGCGGCGCCGCTGGATGACGGAGACCCCAACAGCGAAGACTTCGAGGGCTTCACGGGCAACGCCGGCATGACATTGGAGCGATGGTATTATCGCGCCGCGATTGTGATCTGGCCACGTGACAAGCATTTTGCAGTGCTTTGCGGCGCCGGCACGGATGCCGCAATTGGCGGGTTGCAACCGCTGGTTAATCGGCTCAAGCGAACGGCGAAGGTCAAACAGGAAAAGCAACGCCGGGAATGCTTATCCTTCGCGGCAGCGATCATCGACTCCTGGCA
>JAQYVO010000231.1 GCA_030145425.1 Chromatiales bacterium
GTGCATCTGACACGACTGGCATCATAGCCGGCCACCCTCTGGCTCTATCCCGATCCGGCGATTCACTCTAGTTTTGTCTCCAGAATAGATATTTCTGTGTACCGATAACAGGATACTGCGATTTGCCCAGGCCATTGGAAGTCGATATAGGCGACTTCCGGCGAGCCGGCTGGATGTAAATATCAGGATCTCTTTTTGCCAATTTACGATACGACCTGACCGGAGGTGAGCATGAAAAATGACGTCGAGGGAATCAGCTATGCTGAGGTCATCAACGATGACAGGAACAATGTCTGGCACCACCTGGTTCAACATCGGCCCTTCGAGGAGTCCGGCACCATGGTTGTGGTGGAAGGCAAGGGTATGCGCATCAAAGATGCCAAAGGCAAAGAGTACCTGGATGCAACCTCCGGTGGCTTATGGACGGTCAACATTGGCTACGGCCGGGAAAGCATGGCCAAAGCGGTCTACGATCAGCTTGTCAAAATGTGCTATTTCGCCAATACGGCAGGTAACGTGCCGGGCGCCCTGTTTGCTGAAAAGCTGATTGAAAAAATGCCGGGGATGGGGCGGGTCTATTACTCCAACTCCGGGTCGGAGGCTAACGAAAAAGCCTACAAGATGATACGGCAGATTGGCGCGTTGAACAGCGACGGTGTAAAGCACAAGATCATATTTCGGGATCGCGATTATCATGGCACCACCATCGCAGCGCTCAGTTCCACCGGCCAGTTCGAGCGGAAAAACCAGTATGGTCCTTTCGTGCCCGGCTTCGTGGAGTTCCCGAACTGCTGTTGCTATCGTTGTCCTTTCGGCAAGGAGTACGGAAGTTGCAACATCGAGTGCGCCCACGCCCTGGAGGACACCATACTGCGGGAAGGCCCGGATACGGTTGGCGCGGTTGTGTTGGAGCCGATCACCGCCGGTGGGGGCGTTATTCCTCCGGTCCCTGAATACTTCCCCATCATCTCCGAGATCTGCAGGAAGTATGACGTTCTGCTGCACATCGACGAAGTGGTTTGCGGTCTCGGCCGCACCGGAAAATGGTTTGGTCATCAACATTACGATGTTAAACCCGATATCGTGACCATGGCGAAAGGCGTGGCGAGCGGTTACGCCGCCATCTCCTGCACCGTGACCACGGAAGCGGTTTTCGAAAAATTCAAGGCGGATCCCTCTGACCGCATGCACTATTTTCGTGATGTCAGCACCTTTGGCGGTTGCACGAGCGGCCCGGCAGCGGCACTCGAGAATATACGCATCATCGAACAGGAGAATCTGCTGCAGAACGTGAACGATATGGGTGTTTATCTCATGGAGCGCCTGCATGAACTCAAGGACAAGTATGAGGTTATCGGGGATGTCCGGGGCAAGGGCCTGTTTGTCGGCATGGAGTTGGTCAAGGACCGGCAAACCAAAGAACCGGTGGACGAGTCTGTGTCCATGCGGGTCGCCGCGGATTGCGCGGCACAGGGTGTTCTCATCGGACGCACCAACCGGAGCTTCCGGGAATTCAATAACACCCTGGCTTTGAGTCCGGCCCTGATCGCCACCAAAGACGATCTGGATGAGGTTCTGGCAGCTTTGGATACGGCCTTTACCGGACTGTCCTGATATTCTGGCCGGTCAGTGAGCCACCTTCGGGGGTCTTCCCGAGGTGGCTTTCCCCTGTTCCAACGAATCAACTATAAATCCTGACCGGTCATGGCGCCGGATACCAGGCCCGCTGTTAAGTCCACCTTGCAGGGTGCCTCCCGGCGACAGGGTACAGAAGCGGGTGTATGACTGCGGGGAACTGATACGGGAGATCGTTTTTATGGATCTCCCGTATCAGTGAGGGGGGACACCAGCCGATGGATCAGACGTAATCCTTGTACTTCTCCAGATGGCGCACAGGTTTACTCAGGGCATCGCGGCGGAAGGGGTCTCCCAACTCGCGAGTGCACATGATTTCGATGATAGTGGTCTTTCCGTCGTTCATCTGTCGGTCCAAGGCCTTTTTCAGGGCGGGGCCAACGTCTTCCAGTTTGTCCACAACGACACCCTCGGCCCCCATGGCCCGGGCGATGCCGGCGAAGCTCTGATTGTCCAGTTCACCGGCAACGAAGCGTCGATTATAGAAGTCCACCTGGTTCTTTTTCTCGGCTCCCCACTGACGGTTGTGGAACACTACCGCGGTTACCGGGATGTTGTGACGTACACAGGTCATGGTCTCCATCAGACTCATACCCCATGCGCCGTCACCGGCATAGGAAATGGCCGGCCGGTCCGGGGCTGCCACCTTGGCCCCGATAATTGTGGGAAAGGCGTAGCCGCAGTTGCCCCAGCTCATGGCGGCAAAGAAGCTTCGTGGCCTTTCGAACCGGAGATAGCTGTTCGCCACGGAATTGATGTTGCCGATATCGGTAGACACCATCACGTCCTCCGGCATCGCCTTCTCCAGTTCCCGCAATACCTGGCGTGGATGCAGCCATCCACCTCCTTCACGTTTCTGCTCCTCGATCATATCGAGGCTGAACGGGTCTTTTTCGTGGGTCCATTCGTCCAGCTCCCGCTCCCAGGCCTCCTTCTCTTCCTGAATCCGGGCGGCACGGGCCTTACGGGTATCGTCACAGTCCAGGGTCTGGTCGGACAGGCGGGCCAGGAGTGCCCCGGCCGCGGCACCGGCGTCACCGCAAATGCCAACCGAGATCTTTTTCACCAGACCCAGCATCTTGTGATCGGCATCCACCTGGACGATCTTGGCATCTTTGGGCCAGTAGTCCATGCCGTGCTGGGGGAGGGTGCCGAAGGGACCGAGGCGCGAGCCCAGAGCCAGCACCACATCGGCCTGGGAGATGAGCTTCATCGCCGCCTTCGAACCCTGGTAGCCCAAGGGGCCACACCACAGGGGATGACTGGCGGGAAAGGAGTCGTTGTGCAGGTAGCTGTTGACCACCGGTGCACCCAGGCGTTCAGCCAGTGCCTTGCAGGCATCCACCGCATCCCCCTGAACCACGCCGCCACCGGATACAATCACCGGGAATTGGGCCTGGCGCAGCAGTTCAGTCGCTTCATTAAGGCTGGTATCTCCACCGGGGCCGCGATCAAGACGGCGGGGTTCGAGAATCTCCACGTCGATATCACCGTAGAAGTAATCCCGGGGGATATTCAGCTGTGTGGGGCCATTCTCGGCCATGGCGCGGTCGAAGCAACGGCCGGTGAACTCTGCCATGCGGTTCGGGTTGTTTACGTGACCCTGATACTTGGTGAATTCCTGGAACATGGGCAGCTGGTTGGCCTCCTGGAAGCCACCCAGACCCTGGCCCATGGTGCCGGTCTCGGGTGTGACTATAACCACCGGGCTGTGGGCCCAGTAGGCGGCGGCGATACCGGTTACACAGTTGCTGATTCCGGGGCCGTTCTGCCCGATACATACACCGTGGCGGCCGCTGACTCGCGAATAGCCGTCAGCCATATGGGCGGCACCCTGTTCGTGTACCACCGGAATAAGACGGATTCCCGCGGGTGCAAAGATATCCATCGCGTCCATGAAGGCCGAGCCCATGATACCGAACATGTCGGTTACATTATTGGCCGCCATGGTCTCCACAAAAGCTTCACTGGGGGTCATTTTCATTGCATCGATTCCTCTAGATTCCCAACGCTTCGGCTGGGGATTTGTACTTGTATCCAAGGCTGTCCGCAACCTCTTCACAGGTCACCTCACCGCGGTAGACGTTCAACCCGGGCAGCAGATGGGGATCATCTGAAAGCGCCTGCCTGTAGCCCTTGTCCGCCAGGGTCAGCACGTAGGGCAGGGTGGCATTGTTCAGCGCGAAGGTGGAAGTACGCGGTACTCCGCCCGGCATGTTGGCAACACAGTAATGGATGACGTCATCCACCACGTATGTCGGATCGGCATGGGTGGTGGCATGGGAGGTCTCGAAGCAACCACCCTGATCGATAGCCACATCCACCACCACGGAACCGGGTTTCATGGCCTTTACCATCTCCGCGCTGACCAGTTTGGGCGCGGCCGCTCCCGGAATAAGCACACCCCCGACCACCAGGTCCGCCGCGTGAACATGCTTCTCTACGGCGTCACGGGTCGAGTAGACGGTGTTGATGGAA
This sequence comes from Chromatiales bacterium, assembly GCA_030145425.1. GTDB lineage: Bacteria > Pseudomonadota > Gammaproteobacteria > Chromatiales > Chromatiaceae > JAHEHQ01. The sequence continues at coordinate 4,114 of JAQYVO010000231.1, forward strand.
CGGCCGAATTGAACCCAGAGCTGCTTCAGCACGTCAACACTGCGATCCAGAACCCAGACATCAGCTCCCAAGCCAACCGCCATGTACGCAGCATGGCGACCGACAACCCCCCCGCCCAGGATGACCACCTTGGCCGGATCCACCCCGGGTACGCCTCCCAGCAGCATGCCGAGCCCGCCATGGGCCTTCTCCAGGCAGTGGGCGCCGGCCTGCACCGCCATGCGTCCCGCGACTTCGGACATGGGGGCCAGCAGAGGTAGTCCGCCGCTGGGAGAGGTGACCGTCTCGTAAGCGATGCAGACAGCCTGGCTCTTCACCAGGTCTTTGGTCTGCTCGGGATCCGGGGCCAGGTGGAGATAGGTGAACAGGATCTGCCCCGGACGCAGCATGGCGCGCTCAACGGCCTGAGGCTCCTTGACCTTGACGATCATTTCCGCCTTCTCGAACACCTCTTTTGCGGAAGCGGCAATGGTTGCACCGGCTGCCTCGTAGCTCGAATCCGTCTCCCCGATGCCGGTGCCGGCATTGGTTTCCACCAGGACCTGATGGCCGTGGGCGACCACTTCCCTCACGCTTGACGGCACCAGACCCACTCGATATTCGTGGTTTTTGATTTCTTTAGGGACTCCGATCAACATGGTTTACCTCCCGGTTTTCTCTTTAATAGGACAGTACTTTTCACCCTCCCACACACCAACAGGGAGGGTTGCCAACTCCGTAGATCTGCAAACTTAGGGAATGCGTCTGATTCGTGGTAGTACCAGAGAGAGGGTTTCAGGGGGGCCAGATCAATACTGAGCAACGGTTAGATTTCCCGGGCCTGCTCCGGTGTAATCACATCACAAGGCGTGCTACTGTCGACGAGGACGTATGGAGCAGACCATGACCGACATCAAGCAGATAAAACCGGTTCACAGCCTGTCGATCAGAGAAGTCTTTGGTATAGATTCAGATCTGCGCATTCCCGCCTTCAGTGAACGGGAAGATCATGTGCCGGAGATCGATCCCGCCTATCGCTTCAATCCCGATGTCACCCTGGCTATCCTTGCGGGATTCACCAATGACAGAAGGGTAATGATCCAGGGGTATCATGGCACCGGCAAATCAACCCATATCGAACAGGTTGCCGCTCGCCTCAACTGGCCCTGTGTGAGGGTCAATCTGGACGGTCACATCAGCAGACTGGATCTGGTTGGGAAAGATGCCATCGTCGTGCGTGACGGCAAGCAGGTGACGGAGTTTCAGGAGGGGATTGTTCCCTGGGCGTTGCAGCGGCCGGTTGCACTGGTTTTCGACGAGTACGATGCGGGACGTCCGGATGTCATGTTCGTCATCCAGCGCATCCTGGAGCGGGACGGCAAGTTTACGCTGCTGGATCAAAACAAGGTGATCCGTCCCCACAGGTTCTTTCGCCTGTTTGCCACTTCCAACACGGTGGGGCTGGGCAATCTCAACGGCCTGTACCACGGAATCCAGGTGTTGAATCATGCGCAGATCGACCGATGGAACATCGTCGCGATCCTGAACTACCTGTCAAGGTCAGAGGAAGTGGCCATCGTGCAGGGCAGGGTGCCCAGATATGCCGATGCGGAGGGTGCCCGAATGGTTCAGGCCATGGTGGAGGTAGCCAATCTTACGCGCCAGGGATTCGCCGCCGGCGACCTGTCCACCCTGATGTCGCCGAGGACCGTGATTTCATGGGCTGAAAATACGGAGATCTTCAGGGATCCGGCGGTGGCTTTCCGGCTCTCTTTTCTCAACAAATGCGATGAGGCTGAATACCCCATTATCGCCGAATATTTTCAGCGTTGCTTTGACCAGGAGTTGGATCTCACAGAGCCGAACGGGTGAAGGCAGAACGCCAACAGCAACGGGTTGAGGAACTCTGCGGTGCCTGCATACGGGCGCTGACCGGCCAGCCCGATCTGCGTTACCGGGGGCGTCGGCTGCACAAGGGCCTGAACCCCGTACCCATACGCACTCCGCATCTGCGAACCGACCCCGGTAAAGACGATTTCCAGTCATATAGGGGCAGCGCGGACGGCATCGTGCTTCGTCTGCAGTTAAGCGATCCCGAGCTGCATATGAGGCTCAGCCCCGAGGACAAGATTCAACGATTCGTCTTCGAACTGCTGGAGCAGCTTCGGGTGGAATCCCTGGTGCCGGAGAGATTCCCAGGGATGAAGCGGAATATTCGGCATCGTTTCACCCAGTGGTCCCTGGGCGTACATTATTCAGGATTGACGGAAACTCACATCGGCATCCTGCTCTATACCCTGGCGCAGGTGGCCTGGGCACAGCTTAACGGCTATCCGGTGCTGGAAGAGACCGACGGCCTGATAGAGACCACTCGTTTCAATCTGATGCCCTCAATCGGTACGGAACTGGCGGGGCTCAAACAGACCCGTGGAGATCAGGGGGCATTCGCGGTTCACGCACTCAAGATCACCGGCGTCATTGCTGAGATGGCGGTCAGTGAGAGCAAAAAGGAACCGGGAGAGAGCGTAAAGGAAGATGATCAGGGAGAGCCGTCTGAACTGGCTGCGATATTGGATTTGGAGAGTGATGACGATCCGGATGTCATCGCCGCCGCTGCAACCGGAGAAAGCAGCGTATTCACCGACATGGAAAATACTTACCGGGTTTTTACCACCTGCTATGACAGGGAGGTTGAAGCGGCCTCACTGGTCCGGGAGGTCTATCTTAGGGAACTTCGTCAAAGACTGGATAAACGGATACGCGGCCAGGGCATCAATATCCCGCGCCTGGCCCGCAGACTTTCGAGCCTGCTGTCGGCGCCAAGGGCTGACGGCTGGAGCTTTGGTGAGGAAGAGGGCTACATAGATGCCCGCAGGCTCAGCCAGTTGGTTGCCTCTCCCGCGGAACGGCGCCTGTTCCGCCGGGAACAATACAGGCCTCATGCCAATTGTCTGATAAGTATTCTGATCGACTGTTCGGGTTCAATGAAGGCACATATCGAGCCCGTGACCGTATTGGTCGATGTGTTGGGCCGTGCCCTGGAGCTGGCGGAGGTCAACACTGAGATACTCGGCTACACAACAGGCGCGTGGAATGGGGGCAGATGCCAACTCGAATGGCTGGGCAAGGGACGTCCGCCACATCCCGGCAGGCTGAATGAGATCTGCTACATGGTATTCAAGCGTGCCGATACTTCCTGGCGGCGCGCCCGCACCGATATCGCTGCACTGTTGAAAGCAGACCTGTTTCGTGAGGGCATCGACGGTGAAGCCGTGGAGTGGGCATGCCACCGCATGATTGGGCGCAGCGAGGAGCGGAGGATTTTGATCGTGATATCCGACGGCTGCCCTATGGACACGGCTACCGGCCTCGCAAACGACAGATACTATTTGGACAATCACCTGAAACAGGTGGTCAACCGTTTGGAAAGCAATAGAGAAGTGGAAGTTTACGGTTTAGGCGTGGGACTCGACCTGAGTCCCTACTACACGAACTGCCTGGCCCTTGATCTTTCGGAGACGTTGAGCAATCAGGTTTTCGAAGAGATACTGCATTTACTGGCAGGCAGACATCATCGATAAACCAAGCACATAGTGGGTCGCGCGGATAATAATGTAACGCTCAGAGTCTCTCTCATACGTCACGGCAAGGCGAGGTTATGCAGGCATAGCCACTCTATGTCAAATGACCTCAACACCGCCGTGACGTATGAGAGAGGCTCCCTTCGGGCCAGCTTACAA
>JAQYVO010000254.1 GCA_030145425.1 Chromatiales bacterium
CCACTCCCGCGCCACGGCCTCGAAGGTATTGAGATTCTCGGCATTGGTCGCCAGCCGTTCAGTTTGTCGATGGTGTGCCGGATGGATGCCTTGCTTAACCAGTCCCCGCCACTCTTCGCGCCCCATCCGCGCCTCGGCGAGTGTCAGCCGCCCGGCATTGCGCCGCGCCTCGGCTTGCGCTTTGTTTTCACCGCTTGGAGCTTGGGCATACTTGCCAGCAGCAAAGAGGTTTTCCTTGCCCACAATGCGGTAGCGGTAGCGCCACAGCTTCGCGCCGGTCGGTCGGATTTCCAGATAAAGCCCGCCGCCGTCGGTCAGCTTGACGGGTTTCTTGCCGGGCCTCGCGTTGCGAATTTGGGAATTTGTCAGGGGCATGAATGCGGGTATCCTATTTTGATACCCTCAAAGATACCCGCATATTGCTCGGATTACAATGGACGAAGCTGGCTTCTAATGGGCGCTAACATGCCGTAATTGAAGTGAATTATATTGGATATTGGTTGATTTTGGATGCTGCCGGATGCCAATGACGATTATCGATCATCAGCAACATGCCGAGTACCGTACCTCACTGTATTGAATAAAAATCACTAATGCTTGAATTGTCAATCTGTGGGAGACAACTCGCGGGATCCGTTGCTCGGGTTGTGTGCCGATCCGATTCCCGAATCGGTTATTATGCACGAATGCGGAACTATTGCTTCATATGAGGCATTACTATATGGTTCTTTCATGTTCGGGTTTGTCAGCCCGGAGGCGCTATCCAGCCCCGGCGGGCAATTGACTTTGACACTTCTGGATACAATGATCCACACCGAAAAATGACCTACTGTCCGGAAGTTGTATTCGGTTTCCGCGACCCTGACCTTGTTTCCCTGAGTCTTCATCGCGATCCATGAACGAGCTTGCCGTACTCTTTGTTCTTCTCATCCTGTCAGGTCTGTTCTCCGGTTCCGAAACGGCACTGGTTGCACTGTCGCTTGGGCGCGTCGAGGGACTCGCCAAGGAAGGGCGCAGCGGTGCTCAGGCACTGCTTTGGCTCAAGACAAACCCCACCCGGATGCTCATAACCATACTGATCGGCAACAACCTGGTGAACATCGCATCCGCCTCCATGGCCACCGTTGTCGCCACACGCTGGTTTGGTGACATGGGGCCCGGGCTTGCGGTTGGGGTTCTCACCCTGCTGATTCTCATATTCGGTGAGATCACACCGAAAAGCCTGGCAACGCGGTACGCGGAGCGAATATCTCTTTTTATTGCCCCGCCGCTGCTGCTGTTGATGCGTCTGATTTATCCACTGGTGCTGCTGTTTCAGTATCTGACCGATCTGGTACACCGGCTCACCGGGGTCGAAGGCGATCCCACGGTGACGGAATCGGAATTGATACACATGGCCAGGCATGGCGCCCGGGAAGGAACCATCGAGCACGAGGAGAGGGAGCTGATCGAACGGGTATTCTCCTTCAGTGAATTGACCGTTGGCGATGTAATGACGCCCCACGATCAAGTGTTTGCACTGAACGGCACGCTCACCGTCGCCGAAGCTCTGCCGCAGGTGCTGGACGGTTCCTACTCCAGAGTCCTGGTTTACGAAAAAGAACCCGACGAGATTCAGAAGGTGTTTCATCTGCGGGACATGCTGGGCGTGATGGCCGAGGGAAAACTGGACGTAACCCTCAATGAGATCAGCAACGACGTTGAGTTCGTTCCCCAGAATCAACGGATAGACGAACTCTTCGCCACCCTGCGAGGCAAAAAAAGGCATATAGCGGTGGCCGTGGACGAGTTCGGTGTCCTGCGCGGGATCGTTACACTTGAAGACCTGATGGAGGAACTGTTCGGGGAGATCTACGATGAAAGCGACAATGCACCCCTGGCCATCAAGCAGGTATCGGAGGATGAAATTGCGGTAAACGGCACCATCGAGCTGCGGGCCATCGAGGAGTTTTTTGATCTGGAACTTTCGGGAAAACCTACCGATACGCTGAATTTCTGGATCCTGGAGGATATTGAGAGAATTCCCGAAGCGGGAGAGACATTCACGATCGAAGGTTTGCAGGTGAAGGTCGAGCAGGCATCTCCCCGGGTTATCAAGCGTGTGGTGCTCCGGCGACCGCCGGTGGACTCAGTCCAGGTGAACCCGAAATCCGGGACCGAAGATTAGGGTAAAAATGCCTGAAGCGGTATGCCCATCCGCCAGGCGGCGTAGAAGCTGACGAGAAACAGCAGCAGGGGCGGCAGGACGGTTATCAGCAACAGGGGCGCAATCCTCCGGCCCTGTTCCTTGATAAGGTTGTGAAATATGCCTGCAAATCCGAATTCCATCCAAAGCAGGCTCAGCAGCAGGCAGAACTCGAAAAGATGATCGGGCGATTCAGTTTTCAGATGTTCCAGCACTACTATCAAACTGAGCGCAAACCAGATCAGTGCACCCCGCATCCAGGGGCGGAGAAATTTGAAGTCTCTGGGGATCAACAGGCCCTCTCCACGCCAATAATTCTGGTCCGAATACAAGATCAGGTTGCGTAATTCTGCACCGGTGATCCTGGCATGTAACTGTGCAATAAGTATAGCTTTAGCCGCTCGACAACTATAAACGGATGCCAATGGCCTATACTCCGTGAAAAAGTTATGCGATCTTGTTATAAAAAGACGTCAGTACATATCCGGGGAGACAATAAATGAAAACCTTGAGAAACCTTTTTGCCATCATCGGCCTGTTTGCGGTTCTTGCAATCGGAGCCCTCTTCTACCATGTTTTTTCCGCCACCAGGGACTTCGACCCCGATGCCTTCAATCTGTATCAGGAATTTGCCGCCAAGCTCCTTGAGACCGGCGACCTGGCCGACGCCTTCGTATGGGCTGTGCCGGTGGCCGAGGGTGTGGAGGTGGAAGACGTCAAGGATTCCTTGAAGAGTCTGGCGGTGGAACGGAATTTTCTGTTCGTGGCCGAATCGCCCTTCTACAAACAGGCGGAAGCCGTGACCGGTGAGAAGTTTCGACACGTGGCCTTCATGCAGTTTTGTGATGTGCGCGTGGGCATCGCGATGTTGAACCACAATAACGCCTACTCGGCGTTCATGCCCTGCGTGATCAGCGTAGTGGAGCACGAGGATGGGAGCATCTGGCTCTATTCCATGAACATGGATTTCCTGATCCATGGTGCCAGGGAATTGCCGCCTGCACTCAAGGCCGACGCCTTGCGGGTGCGACGGGCAATGCGGGACCTCATGGAAGGCGCCGCCGCCGGGGATTTTTGAGATCCTGTCACGACCGTAGCTTCCTTGCTATCTATGTCCCACGGGGAGGAACGGAAGCGCCGTGCAATCGGTTTCACGGCGTTTTTGTCGTCTCCGTCTCACCGGTAACATTTACGGACAGGTTACAGATCTTTTAACGTACCCTTCAGGCCGCAGAATCAGGGTATGCTAACGTTAATAAATTAGAAGTATTTAATATATCTGTGGTGACTTGAATTGTTGGCTGGAACTCCATAAAGTGCTGATTCGATTCTGGTGTGCTGTCTCATTACAGATTGGTGAAAAAGTCAACCTGTATGAGACAGCACACTTGCAGCATCAATCGTAACAACAGCTGAAGAATTCATCGCTGTCGCAGCGATACAAACCCTTATTCTCCTATCGACCAGACCAAGGAACAGCATCATGAGCACTACACGCGATATTGTTGTACTGAGCGCCGTCCGCACCGCAATCGGAGGCTACGGAGGCAGTTTGAAAGGCGTAACGCCCGTTGACCTCGCGGCAACCTGTATCAAGGAATCCGTCAGTCGGGCGGGGGTCGATCCGGCCGACGTTGGCCACACAGTCTTCGGCAACGTCGTTCACACCGAAGCCCAGGATATGTATCTGTCCAGGCTTGCATCCGTCAAGGGCGGGTTGCCGGTGGAAACCCCGGCTTTCACCCTGAACCGGCTCTGCGGCAGTGGCCTGCAGGCTATCATATCCGCCACCCAGCAGATCGAGACGGGACATT
>JAQYVO010000275.1 GCA_030145425.1 Chromatiales bacterium
GTCTTGAGCGGTGCCAGGGGTACTTTGACTGGGCCAAAGAGGTTATTGATCAGCTGCGCGGTACACACGAATCATTAGAGGCTATCTTTGATAGTGCGTACGCAAACCGGCCAAAGTCGGATTGACGGCTGCAATTGAAAAGGCTGGAATAATCAGGGATAGGCCGAATTGGCCATCGAATACTCTCCGGGTGTCAGATCGTCGAGGGGTTAAATCCGTCTGCGTTCTCAGGATATTACGGAAGGGTCGGTCCGAGGATGAACTCCACTGTCTCGAAACCATGGTCCTCCAGGGCCTCCACGATATCGTCCGGTTCACAGTCCGGGTGCTGTTCTTCGACGGCGGCTATCAGGCCGGTCACATGGCGGAAAGCCTCGTGTGACTCGTAGTCATCGGGTACGCGGACCAGGCGGATGTCCCTGGTATCGCTGGCAGGCAGGATCATCAGTGTTTCACTCATGGTGGGCTCCGTTCGCCGTTCGTTTTGTGCAGGGGTAATGGCAGGGGGTCAATTATAACGAGTTCAGGGGGAGGGTTGGGGAGAGGATAAAATAAAAGTAGCTACTTGATTATATACCCCCCTCTCCCTGGCCCTCTCCCGAAGGGAGAGGGGATGCTCTGTTTATATTATGGCGATTGTTGTCATGTCTGGTCTACGAATTAAGCTTGTCTAAACCTGTTTATTCTTAATCTTGTGGCTTTAACAATCCGGGTTTATGGGACAGTAGTGGGTCTGATCCCATTGATTTCCGGTCGCTCTGCAGCCGGGTCTCTGTTGGAATGCTTGAAAAATGTAGTCAAATAAGCTACAAACGTAGCATATAAAGCAACAAATGGGGTTGGCATGGTGTCGAAATTGGCTGAGTTGTTGTTCAAGGGTTACCGCCGTCGGGTGTTGGGCCTGTTGCTGTTGCAGGCAGACAAGCGCTACCACGTGCGGGAGATCGCCAGGCTTACGGGTACGGTCGCAGGGACCTTACATAAAGAGCTGGCTCGTCTGGCTGACGCTGGCCTGTTGTTGAAAGATACTGTGGGTAACCAGGTGCTTTACGGGGCGAATAAGGATTGCCCGGTCTTTGAAGAGCTGGCGAGTATTTTTCGCAAGACATCCGGTGTGGTTGATGTCCTTGCCGATGCGTTGGCGTATTTGTCAGACAAGGTAGAAGCTGCATTCGTGTTTGGATCTATGGCGAGTGGCAAGGAAACCGCAGGTAGCGATGTCGATCTACTGGTGATTGGTGACCTGAGTTTTTCAGAAGTGGTGGATGCCGTCTACAGTGCACAGGAGGTGCTTGGCCGGGAAATCAATCCCAAGGTTTATAGCGTAGATGAATGGAAGCAGATGCTGGAAAAAAAGGATGCATTTATAAAAGAGCTGCTTGCGCAGCCGAAGTTGTTTGTCACAGGCTCAGAAAATGAGTCTGGAAAATCTGCTTGGTATCTCACTTGAAAAGGTTGAACCAGACTCTGTAAGCATTGGCAGGTTGCTGGCTGCGGCCAGACGGAATATTACAGATGCAAAAATCAGGGCGGTGAGTTCCGAAAATCGTTTTGATGCGGCCTACAAGGCAATTATGCAACTGGCGAGTGCATCATTGCAGGCAAACGGTTACCGGACGCTGACCAGCAAGCCGGGTCATCATATGACCTTGATCCAGACGCTTTGCCTGACGCTGGGTCTGGAGAAACAAACGGTAATAATCCTGGACGCTCTGCGTAAACAACGCAATGTAACGGATTACTCGGGGGATCGTAAAAATCAATGGGGTCAGACTCGAATGGCACTTACTTAGGCCCCTTTTCTCCCGGAGATGGGGCTTTAGCCCCGTTATGGGCGGGACTAAAGTCCCACTTCCGGACTTTCCAGGCTTAAGTAAGTGCCATTCGTGTCAGACCCCCATTGATCCTTCGGAATTAAGTAAACTGCCCTGGAATTCATGCCTTATTTACCCGGCTTGCGGGACACACCAACCTGCAGCAAATTCTTGCCGAATTTCTCGGTAACCGCGTCGATTGTTTTCAGCAATCGCTTATTGTCTTCCTGCTGTTCGGGTTGATCGAACAGGTCCGCCTGCGCTGGCAGGTGTTCCTCCCAGCCTCTGATACCTACGCCAATGAGCCGCACCGGTTTATTCGGCAGCTTGCCATGGAGGAAGAGCCGCCATGCCGTTTTGAGCATTTCGCGCTCATCACAGGTCGGTGTCGTGCGTTTGTATTGCCGCGTGCAGGTCTCGAATCCCTCGAAGCGGATTTTCAGTGTCACGATGGAGCCCGACAAACCCTCCCGGCGTGCTGTCCTTGCCACATCGGCCGCCAGTCTGCGCAGTGCATCGTGCAGTATTGCGTGATCCCGGATGTCTGTCTCGAAGGTTGTCTCTTTTGAAATACTCTTGCGGCGCTGTCCCGGCACGACCTGGTCCGAGGCGATGCCAAGGGCCTGGCGGTGAAAACTCTCTGCGGCCTTTTTTCCCAGGTGTTGCTCCAGCCGTAGCAGCGGGACGGCGCGCAGCTGCTCCACCGTCCTGATCCCGAGACGGTTGAAGATCTTCTGAGTCTGGCGTCCCAGTCCACGGAGGTTGGACACCGGCATGGGTGCCAGGAAATCAAGGACCTGCTCCGGGGAGACCACCGTTAAACCGTCCGGCTTGTGGTATTCAGAGCCGAGTTTCGCAATCAGCCGGTTCGGTCCGATACCGACCGAGGCGGTCAGTCCGGTCCCTGTGAAGATACGCTGCTTGATTTCGCGCCCGATCGACTCCGGTGTTCCCAGCAGCTTCTCGAGTCCACTCACATCCAGGTAGGCCTCGTCAATGGAGGCGGCTTCCACGACGGGTGCCACGGTTTCAAGGATCTGAAATACCTGCTGCGAGTTGCGGCGGTACTTCTCCATGTCGGGGCGCAGGAACACGGCATCCGGACAGCGCCGGAAGGCCTCGGATATCGGCATGGCAGAGTGAATGCCGAATCGTCGTGCTTCATAGGACGCAGCGGCGACCACACCACGGTGGCCGGGTATCGCACCCACGATGACGGAGCGACCCTGGTATTCGGGATATTCGCGCTGTTCGCAGCTCGCGAAGAACGCATCCAGGTCCATGTGGGCGATCCAGCGATGTTTCTGTTGGGGGTGTGTCATGCGTTATTAATGGCTGGTCACTCGGGTAGACAATACTGTGATATGGGAGCACGGGGGCAGGATTATTATATCTTTTCCGTCACTGGCGTGGCACGTGAATGGCGGCGACAATACGGCCATGGCATCACCCCGGTCATTCATCGGTATCGGACGGTGCTGGTCAGTCCGGCGAGAGACGCGCGGGGATTGCCGATGGAAATTGTATACTACAAACCCTGACTTAAAATAGCCTGTATCCGGAATACGACACCCTTTCCT
>JAQYVO010000154.1 GCA_030145425.1 Chromatiales bacterium
TGAACCAATAGCTTCGATAAAAGCTGGCGCCGGTGCGCAGGTTGGCGACAACGCCATCGACAACGGCCGTATGTGCGGCATCATGGACATTGACGAACCGGGAAAGGGCAGTGAAACCCAAAATACCCAGGATGGTGATAGTGACCACCAGTTCAATGAGTGTGAATGCGCTTTGACGACGACGCTTTGTTATATTTCTCATTAACGCCCTTGATATCTGCGCTGAAACAGACCTTACTACAGGGCACCCTTCCGGTAGTTTGCCCAGCCTAAAACTGACTCATCACTTCGCCGGTCCACTCCACTGACTGACGGTAGACCTCTGTCTGCTCATTTTGATCCAGATTGGCAAACTCCATCTTGTCCCATTGCGCATCTTCAATGGCTTTTGCACACGCAAGTGCTTTGCCCATCATGCCCTCTTCATTGAGAATGGCTGATTTGATCGCTTCACTCAGGGGTAATTGGGCCAGAATGTGTTTGATCGGCTGTTTCATCAGCACATCGAGTGCCGAGAACATGCCAACCGTAAAATAGCTGTCCGTTGGCAGTCCGGCCTTTTTGGCAAGCAGCTCACAAATTTTGGCCCTGAGAATTGCGATTTCCATCAAAGCGACAGGTTCGTCGCTCATTCCACCCAGGGCCAGGAGGGATATCCACTTTCGTATTTCGTCCCGGCCGAGCAAGACAACAGCCCGTTTGATTGAATCAATCTCCTGCCGGACGCCGAAGAAAGGTGCGTTGACGAGCTTCAGCAGTTTGTAGCTCAGGGACACATCTTGGGTGATCTGCGTTTCCAGTTCCTCAACGGGTGTGTCCAGGTTGTGGATAGTAGCCAGCAGCTGGAGTATGGCAAGCTTGTTCCCGGAAAGATCACGACTCACATATACCCGTGGCCTGGCGAGAAAATAGCCCTGAAGATATTCGAAGCCCTTGTCCCGATAGGACTGATACTCCTCCAGCGTCTCGATCTTGAGAGCCTGCAGGGACAGGCCCTCGTGACGACGTAGGAAATTGATCAGCTTGTCCAGGATGTCGATATTCACCCTTTGAACGTCGATCTGGAATATGTCGGCAATCGAGAGCAACTGCGGCTGCTTCAGGTTAGCCAGACCGCTGATCGAAAGCCCATACCCCAGCTTTTTGATCTCTTTCAGTTTTGTAATGAGTTTCTCATCAGCCGCCATGTTCGTGGGAAGGTCCAGAATGACCTGCTCAGGCGGCAGTTGGACATCCTGAATGACCTCTATGAAGGCGCGGGTGACGTTGATAACGGCCTTTCGGTTATGGACGAACTTATCCAGACCGAAATCCAGAACCGTCGAAGCCAGGACATGGGCAGTGGCTTCGGTGGGATTCAGCCCGTTGTGGTTGCCCCCGGGTGCCCGAAACAGGAGCTCATAGCCGAACACGCCCATTCGGTCGTTATAGATCGGTTGCCTCGCAACCATGACCTGTTGTTCAGTCGTTGGGCGCTGTGGCTGCTTTGCTGTTACGAGGCTCATGACTCATGCCCTTAAAGGACAAAGATTTGCTCTGTTAGCGGCAGAACAGGCATTCTCTTTAGATAGGGCAGGGCGAACCCGATTCCTTTTCGATACCCGGGCGACTCTATTTCTCATCTGTTTCAGGAGCATTTCGATTGAAATCAGCCGTTATGGGAACAGAGTCGGTAAGCTCTGGTTCCGACAGAATATACATCCGGCTAATACACGTGGATATTGAGGAAAGTTTCTTTTATTCTTGGCCGCACACAAGATGACATTGGGCCGATTTCCGGTACCTTGTTACCGATATGAACCTGGGTTTTTTGCCTCTCGCCGATTCACGCTGACAAACAAGAGCCTCCATGCCAAATATACACCCATCCGCCATCGTCGAAGATGGAGCAAAAATAGCTGACGATGTAACCATCGGCCCGTTTTGCTACGTGCAATCCGATACCAGTATCGGTCCCGGCAGCGTGCTCAAGAGCCATGTTTCCATCTATGCCCACAGCAGCATCGGTGCCAACGCCGCTATTCACGCCGGGGCGGTAATCGGCGATCTTCCCCAGGACCTGGAGTTTGATCCCGACAACATCAGTACGGTCACAATCGGGGACGACTGCATCATACGTGAAGGCGTTACCATCCATCGCGGTACCAAGCACAATACCGGGACAGTCATCGGCAACGGCTGTTTTCTCATGGGCAACAGCCACGTGGCGCACAATTGTACCCTTGGCGACGGGGTGATATTTGCCAATGGTGTGTTGTTGGGTGGTTATGTCACCATCGGCGACGGTGCCTTTCTCAGCGGCAACGCCATGGTGCACCAGTTCTGCAAAGTCGGGCGGCTTGCGATGATGTCGGGCCTGTGCGCGATCAGCAAAGATCTACCTCCGTTTTTTATCACCCATGGCGTCACGGGCAACCTTGTTTCGGGAATCAATACGATAGGCTTGCGACGCGCAGGTTTCAGCCCCCAGGCCCGCAGTGCGGTCAAGAACGTTTTTCGCAGGATTTACCTGGGAAAATTGAACCTGGGTGACACTCTGGCTGAGCTGGAGTCCGAAGACCTGCTCCCCGAGGCCAGGGAGGTAGTGGATTTCATCAAGACTTCCGAGCGGGGAATCTGCAAGTACCACGGGTAGGGATAGTCAGGATATGCCAGGTTAACGCCCTCTCCCAGAAGGAGAGGGCGTTAACGGGACAGCAGTGAAACCCATTGCATCTACCTTACGACGATCGTGTAGGTATAACTGGACCCATCGCCGCTCATTGGATCAGAAGCATCTCTCAACAGCGCGAACGTGGGACGGTAAAGGCCCGGTTTGTTGCCGGCGGTAAACTCGACCTGCATTACGGCGCCACCAAATCGTTTACCTGGGCCGGCTTCAAACGCTGCCGTCGGCCGGGATAGTGTAGCTACCCCATCACGTATCAGGCTCCTGGCCTCTTGTCCCTTGGCTCCCTTCGGTGCTGAACCAATGACTCCCCCGATTATTCGATCGACAGTGGGATCCATTCGACCATTGGCATCGGTATCTTGCACAATCAGCCCCCCTGTATAACGGGCGAGCTCCTTAGGTAGTTTGAATTTCATCGCCTTGAGTTGTTGTGTCGAGAGAACTCCTGCCCCGATAATCCCCTGCCTGGACGATGTCTTGCCGGGTTTTTCAAAGAGCATCAGCGTAAGCGGAACGGACCCTGCCGCATGGCCGAGTGTTTCACCGGATGCAATCCGCTGCCAGTTGTGATTTCGTCGCCCATCGGCCAGGTTGGTGGGATAAATCTGCGGAACAGGCTTACCCAGAAAATCAATCTGACCCGATCCCTCATGTGTCACCTTGCCACTGCCGTCATACAAACGCACCCGAACATGGCCCGATGCACCCTTGTTGAAAAAAGCACTTTTCAATCCGACGTGAATGACTTTAATGCCACGCTGCCGGATCGGGTCCCGTTTCGCACCGGGAGCTCCGGACATCAGCTTATCTGCCGGCATCCCTTCCGGCTTGGTAGGGGTAACGATGAAAGTGTAGGGTGTCCCTCCTTCGGCCAGCTTATAGCCTGCCTTTTTTCCGAGCAGACCCTGCTGGGGTGTGCCGGTTACCAAAATGATGGCCGCGTCCCGCAGTTCGGTTGAATCAAGCTTGCGCTTACTGTCACGCATGAAGCCGTTATTCAGTTCCACCTCCAGACGTCCAGCTGGTGCAATCCCATAGCCTATGACTTCCGGGTCCATGTAAGTCACGCCGGGGGCTGTCTCGTTTTGGAGGTAGATATTAATACCTGTTCGTTCACCCTGGACGGCGCCTACAACCGAGAGCGGTGAACTTACCACTTTACTTACGATGCCATCGGCATGTGCATTCGTGAAAAGGGTGAAAAGGAAAACGAAAGCCAGGGAAGTCCGTAGATGGTGATACATAGATTCCTCCCAAATGTGAGTGTCTGTATCGACTATGAGAAATCACCCTTCCAGTTATTTTTTGAGGGGTGCAAAATGCCACTGCATGAACTTGAATCAACTTGTGATTTCATGGTTAAAACCACGGAGTCAATGAGCTTA
Organism: Chromatiales bacterium; assembly: GCA_030145425.1. GTDB lineage: Bacteria > Pseudomonadota > Gammaproteobacteria > Chromatiales > Chromatiaceae > JAHEHQ01. The sequence goes on from JAQYVO010000154.1 coordinate 4,057, forward strand.
GCGTAGTTGAGATTTCGGGGAATAAACCATGTGCTATGTATGGCTATAGATTTTTATGCGTGAACCTTCCATTGATCATCCGGTGAGGGCCGATCTTCATGAATTTTAATATTAACCAAGGCGTATTGCTCGACAGGGATACACTTTCCATTGACGATCTGGATTTCGGTCGATTGAAAGGAACGCTCGCCGAATGGAAGATGTATCCACTCACTTCACCGGATGAGGTCGCAGACCGGGTGGCCAAGGCTGAAGTGGTGGTTTCGAACAAGGTGGTGTTGACCAGGGAGGTGTTGGAAGCTGCATCCCGTTTGAAACTCATTTGTGTGGCCGCCACCGGCACCAACAACATCGATCTGCAGGCGGCAAAGGAATTGGGAATCCCGGTGACCAATGCCAGGTCTTATGGAACGGCCTCCGTGGTTCAGCATGTCTTCAGCCTGATCCTTGCGTTGACCACGCGGCTGCCCGAGCATCAGCAGGCGGCGATGAACGGGACCTGGGCGCAAAGCCCCATGTTCTGCGTCTTCGACTTTCCGTTTCGGGAACTGGCGGGCAAGACCCTGGGCATTGTCGGTTACGGAGAGCTGGGCAGAGGAGTGGATAGGATTGCCCGGGCCTTTGATATGGAAGTCGTGATTGCTCAAAGGCCGGGGGGTGATGAGCGGGCAGGGCGACTACCACTCGATGAGCTGTTGCGGCGTTCCGACGTTGTGAGCCTGCATGTTCCCTTGGCCGATAATACCCATAATCTGATTGGCGAGAGAGAGCTGGGCCTGATGAAACCGGATGCCCTGCTGATCAACACGGCACGTGGCGGTATTGTTGAAGAGGCGGCACTGGTGGCGGCTTTGAAACGCGGCAACCTCGGAGGGGCGGGGTTCGATGTATTGACCGCCGAACCACCCGGCATGGGTAATCCGTTGCTGGATTATGACGGGACGAACCTCATCCTTACACCCCATGTGGCATGGGCCAGTCGTGAAGCCAGGCAAAGGTTGGTGGATCAGGTGGCGGATATCATCGAGGCGTTCAAACGGGGTGAACTTGTTAATCCTGTTTAAGGTCAATCGAGTTGATATGGTAGGGTCGAATTCATTCGACCAATCCTCGATCTGAATCAATCCCGCTGTTGTCAGACCGAATGAATTCGGCCCTACAACAGCGGGATTGATTAACCCGTGTTTCGTTCCTCAGCACAGGCTACGATAGGCCACCCACCACGTCCGTGACCGCTCGGGTGAGAAAGCCCAGATCTTCGCTGGAGATGATATACGGCGGCATGAGATAGACGAGCTTGCCGAAGGGCCTGACCCAGACGCCCGCGTCGACAAACTTCGGCTGGATCGATTTCATGTCCACCGGCTTCGACAGCTCGACGACACCGATGGCCCCCAGCACCCGGACATCCGCCACATGGGGCATGTCCCGGCATGCCGAGAGTCCGGCAGCGAGTTCGCGGGAGATCCGTTCGACCCGCTCCTGCCAGGGGGAGTCGAGCAGCAGCTGGAGGCTTGCAAGAGCGGTGGCGCAGGCGAGGGGACTGGCCATAAACGTGGGGCCGTGCATGAACAGGCCGGGTTCACCGGAGGCGATGGCGCCGCTCACCGCCGTGGTCGTGAGCGTCGCCGCCAGGGTCATGTAGCCTCCCGTCATGGCCTTGCCCAGGCACATGATATCCGGTGTGACACCGGCATGTTTGCAGGCAAACAGCCGGCCTGTGCGGCCGAAACCGGTGGCGATCTCATCGAAGATCAGAAGCACCTGGTATTGGTCGCAGAGCTCCCGCGCCCGCTTCAGATAGTCCGCGGAATAGAAGCGCATCCCGCCTGCACCCTGAACGATGGGTTCGAGAATAACAGCCGCAATCTCTTTCCCGACCTTTGAGAGACGATGCTCCAGTTTTGCTATGTCGGCCTCGTCACAGGGTTCACCGAATCGGCTGAGCGGTGCATCGACAAAATGCTGCTTTGCCAGTATCGAGGAGAACAGGGAGTGCATGCCGGTGTCCGGGTCGCAGACCGACATCGCCCCGAAGGTATCGCCGTGATAGCCCTGGCGAATGGTCAAAAACCGTTGCTTCTTCGGCAGCCCCTGGGAGTGCCAGTACTGGATCGCCATTTTCAGGGCGACCTCTACCGAAACCGATCCCGAATCTGCAAAAAATACGGTCTGCAGTGCTGCCGGTGTCAAATCGATCAATCGCTGACCCAGTTCCGCCGCCGGCCGGTGAGTCAGGCCCCCGAACATGACGTGGGCCATCCGGGAGAGCTGATCCCGGACCGCTTCGTTCAACACCGGATGATTGTACCCGTGGATGGCGCTCCACCAGGAGGACATCCCGTCGATCAACTCCCTGCCGTCCGCCAGCCTGATACGCACACCCGACGCGGACTCCACGGGAAAAACCGGCAGGCCGGAGTCAATGGAACTGTAGGGATGCCAGAGGTGCCGGCTATCGGACACGATCCAGTCTGTTTCTGTTCTGGTTGTCATGGGAGTGTCGACTATATGCAATTCGATCTACGAAATAGAAGGTATGAGGTATGATTCCATTCGGGCGCATCACAGTAAGTAGAACCAAGTACCGGATGGACAGCGGCGATTTTCACCGCTGTCGGAGGGACATTGGACGTTCGGCCTATGTGCTGCAGTATAGTGGTTCCGAGCGGGAGCGAGAACAGGGGATTTCAATTTTATTCCTGTTGATCAATCACATGCATAGTATACTTTTGACAAACCAAAATCCGAAAATATGTGATATTCAGAATCCGGCTATCACAATATTAGCCCGTTCTGTCTAGTTAACTATTATGCGCTTGCACCAACTATAGCGTGCCCCTGACCATTCAATAAACGAGCAAAATGTATGAAGGAATTGACTCTTGACTCATTAGGCTGGGGGGGCTGGTTTGAACAACAAGTTAAAAAACTTTGTGAGGGAGAGAAACTTGTAGCGCGCGTGGCGACGGTTGATCGTGATCAGTTGCTTCTGGTGGGTGAGATCGGATTCTTCCGCGCAAAACTATCCGGTAAATATAGGCATGAATTCAAGTTGGCGTCGGAACGACCATGTGTTGGTGATTGGGTTTGTGTGGAAAAACCTCAGTTCGAGCAATTTGGCGTAGTTCATAAGGTTTTTGAACGGAGGACATGCCTGCGTCGCAAGGCAGCCGGAGATTCAGTTGAATACCAGATGATTGCAGCAAACGTTGATTTCGTCATCATCGTACAATCATGCAACTACGACTTTAACCTCAAGAGACTGGAGCGCTATTTAGTAATGATAAAGGATGGCGGCTCGACGCCTCTAATTCTCCTAACTAAGACTGACCTGGTTACATCGGAAGTATTGGCAGATCAAATTGAGCAAATCAGAACTGCAGGCATTACTGAACCAGTAGCATCACTAAGCAACGTTACAAAAGAAGGGCTTGATGAACTAAAGGGTATTATTTCTCCCGGTAAGACTTATTGTTTTGTTGGGTCATCAGGTGTTGGGAAGAGCACTATTATTAATAGCCTTGTGGGCCGAAACGTGCTGGAGACAAAGGTAGTAAGCGGCACCGGTGAAGGGCGACATACCACCGTGCGAAGGGAGCTTGTTCTCCTGGAGAATGGCGCAATGGTAATAGATAATCCAGGTATGAGGGAATTCGGGATATTCGGAGCAGAGGATGGAATCGAGGCAAGCTACTCTGACATTCTAGCACTAGCATCGCAGTGTCGGTTCCGGGACTGTACTCATTCCAACGAACCAGGCTGCGCCGTGTTGAATGCGTTGGAGCGAAGAGAGATCGATGCTGAACACTATGACAACTTTATCAAATTGCGACGAGAGTCCGAGCACAATTTGTTGTCATATGCGGAAAAGCGCAAAAGAGACCGAGAGTTTGGGCGATTCATCAAGTCAGCAAAAAAGGAACTAGAAGATGAATAGATTTAACGAAGCGCATAACAAACGCATGCAGACGGACAAAGTGCCCGCTACGCGCGCACTTTGCCGCTGATGCGAGGCGTTATGTGAATAGTCGAAGCCAAGTCTGGAATTTGAATAAATGGAGTGAATATGAATGACAAATATATTGGAATTGTGCTTATAGTTGTCGGTGTTGCTTTAGCTGTGTGGAGTTACAACATTTATGATTCAGCCGGGTCTCAGATTAGCAGAGCGCTCAGTGGCGATACGCCTCTTGAAGCTTGGGCCGGCATGGTAGGAGGCGCTATTTGTGTATTACTTGGTGTTCTCAAGGTAAAGTAACAAGGGAGATAATGTATATCTTTATTCTGGACAAAATGCCTGAAAGTAATCACATAACAGGTGGCTCAGGATCACTCCGGACCGATGGCCCTCCGCGGGATCTCAGAAGCTTCGCTTTTATCGCCCCTAGCTAGGCGTAAGCCGGAATAAAATCCATATGATTAATCGTTTACTAATACTCTTTTTACTATGCATACCCCAAGTATCTCTATGCCTGCCTCAAGCATCAACTGTTGAAGAAAGGGGATGGGTAACAAGAGACGGAAAGCCTGTTCCAAACTCAGATTCGATTAAGACTATAAAGGGATTTGGTGGCTGGCTGATTGTAACTCAGGACAACGATTGGGAATCAAAATGGAATACACCTCCTGAAAAAGTACCCCATTATTCTGAAGCTTCAATTGTTAAGTATGGCGAGCAACTCACTATTCTTACGTTCTACATAAATCCAAAGATTGATCATACTGGCTCAGTACATTTAGTGTGTAATATCAAAATCACGAGGCCCGATGGCAGCCAATCCGTATCTGCTGAAGATATAGATTGTGCTAAAGGAAAGCTAAATGGTAATCCACGCGATGTTCGAATGACTTCAGCTATTCTAAAGTACATTGGAGAAAAGGGAGATCCCCCGGGAAAGTGGATTGTGGAAGTTGATCTAAAAGACAATTTAAGAAATGTAAAATTATCGCTAAAAGCAGACTTCAACTTGGTTGCAGATTAAGATGAAAATCATTGCAGCAGTCATTAGACTGCGCCAAAATTATTCTTCCGAGAAATCAGATCGCCGTCGAATGCAGCTGAACTCAGGCGCTATTTATTAATGAGAAACAGGTACGTGAAGTATATAGCAATAATTCTAGTCGTATTGACGGCCTTGTATTTCTATCTAAAAACCGATTCTCCCTCTCAAAGTATTGTCAAGAACCAGGTTGTTCAGCCAACGGGTGAAAAAATAGAAGGGCTGTTTTCTATTCAGGATTTAGAGAGGTTAGGTTGTAAGCCAAAATCAAGTATCGGGGTATATCAGAAGAAATCTAATTTGTTAATGGGAGAGATAAGTTCATATTCGTTGCAAAGTACTGAGGGTTGTAAAGTTTCACTTATAAACTTGGCCCAAGTACCAAGGGGGGATGACCCTGGTTTATGGGCGGGTATTCGAGCTGCTGCTTCTGGCATAGCTAGAAACAATGATTATGAAAAAAGCGGCAGAGAGGGAAATATTGGGGAGTATAGTGAAATTATTGATTTCAGTGAGGACGGTGAACATAGAGGTTTTATATATGCAGTGCAAAATGGAGGCATAGTATATTCACTCATTGTACTCTCAGATACGCTCAAGCCATCTGCTTTGCTCGAAAGTATAATTATGCAAAACATGTCTAAACTTTCGATAAAGTAAATGTTGGAAGTCAAAAGAGAATATTGAAGGTCATCTGACAACGGAACCTATTGTGGATGGGATTTATCAATGACACAAAAGACAGAAATACATAGAGAGAGTGCAATTGTAGAAACGAAGGTGGAGATGGTATTGGCTCTGGCATTTATCGCCTCCATGTTTTTCCACAGCAATAACACTTGGCTGCCAGGCAAAGATGAATTTGGGTGTTAGCGTCTTCGGAGCCGAAAATTGAAACTGACGGATCTCAGTAAAAAGAAAGCACAAAAATTTCATGATCAGGGTCAGGCGTTAAGCGATGACGGAAAGGACCGGGAGGCAATTGATGCCTATTTGAAGGCAATCGAAATTGATCCGCGTAAATCCGAAAGTTTTTATAACATCGGCCTGATTTACAAGTATCGGGGAGAGTGGATCAAGTCTCTTGAATACAATGCCAGGGCCTATGCGCTCGATCCGGAAGATGAAGCCGCAAGATGGAACCTGGCAATAGCGGCTACGGCATTACGAAAATGGGATATTGCTCGCGATGCCTGGAAAGATAATGGCATTACACTGGAGGGAGGGTCCGGCCCAATTAGCATGAATTTCGATATGACGCCTGTCCGGCTGAACCCGGATGATTCAGGCGAGGTTGTTTGGGCGACCAGGATAGATCCGGTCAGAGCCAGAATCGACAGCATTCCTTCAAACCTGGGGCAGCAGGCGAATGAGTACAACGATAGTGGGTCCCGACGGCAAATCGCGTTGCGGTTGGTGTAGTTCCGCACCGGAGTTTCTGGCTTACCACGATACGGAGTGGGGGTTTCCGGTCAGTGATGATCAACGCTTGTTCGAGAAATTATGTCTCGAGGGATTTCAGTCCGGACTGAGTTGGCGGACCATCCTCGTCAAGCGCGAGAATTTCCGTGCCGCCTTCCGTGATTTTGATATCGAGAGGATAGCGCGCTTCACCCAACGCGATGTCGACCGGTTGCTCAAAGATGAAGGGATCGTCCGCCATCGCGGTAAAATCGAGGCGGTTATCAATAATGCGCGAAAGGCCCGGGAACTCGTCAAGCAGGAAGGCTCTTTGGCAGCCTTCGTCTGGCGTTACGAACCGGACAAGAGACAACTCGCGGAACCCCAGTCCGTCTCAACATCGACAGAATCAGTTGCTATGTCGAAAGATCTGAAAAAGATGGGCTGGAAATTCTTGGGACCCACAACAGTGTATGCCTTCATGCAGGCAATGGGGTTGATCAACGATCATGCCGTGGACTGCGTGATTAGAAGCAAGGTTGAGCGCGCGCGCAAGAAATTCAGGCGACCGTAATGCTGATAAATGGCATGCACATGGATATCAGGAGACGCTGTTTGTCTCCTATCTTCCAGGTGCGTAAACCATCCTGACATTACTGGCCGTCAAGCCGTCATCCACCTCGCTCTCTTTCAGATAAAACTCGAAGATATTGTCCCTGTTCAACATCTCATCCCCCGTGATGCCTTCTGCCAGTTCATTGGCGTGGCAGAATACGCTTTCGTAAGGGGAGGCGGGATCTCTCGGATCGGTAATCCACAGATCGGGGGAAATTGCGTGGATAAAACGTAGAAAGCCATAGCCCTTTTCCGGAAACCACTTGGTGCAGGTGCCTCGTACACAGGAACCGGTCTGGCCCCATTCGTTTCGCGGCTCATGGGCAAACGGCAGCAGGTCGGGAATGAGAAAACCACGGTAGAAGGCGTCCACCTGACGCTGCAGCTGCATCGAGACATTTTCGAAGCCCAGTAGCTCGACACGACAGCCCCGGTTTTGCAATGCCGTGACCACCTGCAGAAAGTCTCCGTCTCCGGTTACCAGCAGAACGAGATCCAGGTTTTCCACTTGCAGCATGGCATCCACCGCCAGGTCCAGGTCGGCGTTCGCCTTGGTGGTGATGTTGCCTTCGTCGTCGGTATAGCGGCGCACATTCTTGACGATGATCTTCCAGCCGTAGTCACGCACCATTTGCTGGTAGGTGCGACTCTTTTTGGCATACTCCGGGTTTTTCCGAGCTCGTTCCTGGTCGTAGGCCAGATAGGTGTTCAGGCGCAGCAGGGTGCCCTTGTCGCGGGCGGCGAAGCGGCGCAACACGTCGTAGCGCAGCTGGTAGCCGCCGTTGAACTTGATGTTTTCGGCATCGACGAAGACGCCGACTTTCAGATGACTCAATCTTAATACCTCATATGAGAGTCTCGGATCCGTAGCCTGCGTTGAGGGACGAAACGCGGGTTAAAGGATTGGATATTTTAACCTGTGTTTCGCAGGCGCAACACAGGCTACCATTCCTCGAGCATTGGTCGAATGAATTCGACCCTACGGTTGTGTCTCTTAGGTTCAAAAGAGAAAAACCCGGGTTCACCACTTTGGGCGAAACCCGGGTTTCGTCTTGGTTTACGCCTTTACTTGTTGGCGCGGTTGTCCACCAGGTCATCTACAACGGACGGATCCGCCAGGGTGGAGGTATCACCGAGGCTGTCCGTTTCGTTGCAGGCGACCTTGCGCAGGATACGGCGCATGATCTTGCCGGAACGGGTCTTCGGCAGGCCCGGCGCCCATTGGATGACGTCGATGGTGGCGATAGGTCCGATCTCGGAGCGCACCAGCTTCACCAGCTCGGTCTTGAGCTCGTCCTTGTACTCCTCGCCGGCCATCAGGGTGACGTAGGCATAGATGCCCTGGCCCTTGATCTCGTGGGGGAAGCCCACGACTGCAGCCTCGGCAACCTTCTCGTGCAGCACCAGCGCGGACTCGATCTCCGCGGTACCCATGCGATGGCCGGAGACGTTGAGCACGTCGTCGATGCGACCGGTAATCCAGTAGTAGCCGTCTTCGTCTCGCTTGGCGCCGTCGCCGGTGAAGTAGTTACCGGGATACTGGGTAAAGTAGGTGCTGTAAAAGCGTTCGTGGTCACCGTAGAGCGTGCGCATCATACCGGGCCAGGGGCGGGTCAGGACCAGGGCCCCTTCACAGGCGCCTTCCAGCACCGTGCCGTCCGCGGCATCCACAATCTCAGGTACCACGCCGAAGAAGGGCTTGGAGGCGGAACCCGGCTTCATGTCGGTGGCGCCGGGCAGCGGTGTGATCAGATGGCCGCCGGTCTCGGTCTGCCACCAGGTGTCCACGATCGGGCAGCGGCTGTCGCCCACCACGCGGAAATACCACTCCCAGGCTTCCGGGTTGATGGGTTCGCCCACGGTGCCGAGGATGCGCAGCGTCTTGCGGGAGGTCTTCTTGACCGGTTCGTCGCCGGAACGCATCAGGGCGCGCAGTGCGGTGGGGGCCGTGTAGAAGATGGAGACGTTGTGTTTGTCGATCACTTGCCAGAAGCGGGAGACGTCCGGGTAGTTGGGAATGCCCTCGAACATCAGGCTGATCGCGCCGTTGGCCAGCGGTCCATAGACGATGTAGGTGTGTCCCGTGACCCAGCCGACGTCGGCGGTGCACCAGTAGACCTCACCTTCCTGATAATCGAAGGTGTACTTGTGGGTCATGGCGGCGAATACCAGGTAACCGCCGGTGGTGTGCAGCACGCCCTTGGGCTTGCCGGTGGAACCGGAGGTGTAAAGGATGAACAGCGGGTCTTCCGCGTCCATCTCTTCCGGTGGGCAGTCGGCGGAGGCTGCAGCGCAGGCCTCTTCGTACCAGACGTCGCGCCCGTCGGTCCAGTCGACACTGCCGCCTGTGTGTTTTACCACGATGCAGGTGGTGATGCTCGGGCACTCCTTGAGGGCGATATCGGCATTGACCTTGAGCGGTACGGATTTACCGCCTCGCAGGCCTTCGTCCGCGGTGATCAGGCCCTTACATTCGGAGTCCTGTATACGGTCGCGCAGCGAATCCGGGGAGAAGCCACCGAATACGATGGAGTGCACCGCACCGATGCGTGCGCAGGCCAGCATGGCCACAGCCGCCTGGGTGATCATCGGCAGATAGATGCAGACCCGGTCACCCTTGCTGATGCCCTGGTCTTTCATTACGTTGGCGAGCCTGCAGACCTGCTCGTGCAGTTGGCGATAGGTGATCTTGCTGTCTACGCTGGGGTCGTCGCCTTCCCAGATAATCGCGGTCTGGTCGCCGCGGGTGTCCAGATGCCGGTCAAGGCAGTTGTAGGAAACGTTCAGCTTGGCGCCTTGGTACCACTTGATATAGAGGTCCTCGCCGAAGCTGTAGTCCATCACCTTGTCCCACTTTTTCGACCAGGTGACGAATTCTTCCGCCGCGTCGCCCCAGAATCCATCCGGATCGTCGATAGAACGCTTGTACATTGCGTCGTACTTCTCGGCGTTGATGTGGGCGTTGGCGGCCACTTCGGCTGGGACTGGGTGCACTTTTACATCGGACATATTTCGCTCCTTTGATTTTTGTGGTCATTGGGGCGGGGCATCACCCGCCCTGTTATTTTTTCTGGCTACCGAATGTAACTCCGGTGATTCGTTTTTTTATTTATCGTCCTGATTGGGGGGACGATGTCAACCGGTGAGGCGATTCGTTAACAGGTGGGCCTTTTCCACCTTCAGGGTATTACCGGTCCGTGTTGCTGCAACGGTTCCGGGGGCGTCCCCCGGTCAACGCCGGCCTGACATTATAAACAGTAGGATGTAAAACTCCCAACTATAGCGCAAGATCAGGGTTTTCGTATTTATCCCACGTTTTTTATAATGTTTAAGAGAAGCTCCCAATGCGGGAATACACATATTCGACAGGGGATCGGTGGCTTGTATGGCTTATACAGGATTACGCCTATCACCGACGGCGATTCAAAGCCCCCCATCAACCGAATTCGTCCAACAGTTGTTCCTGCAGACGCTTTATCGCACGCATGGACATGCGCAGGGTACTTCGGGCCTCGTGGGAGATTTTCTTGGGATCGATAAGCTTGTCGAGCGGTTTGTCGTTTTTGGCCTGGCGTATCTGGTGCGACAACAGCAGCCCCAGAAGCTCTCCGTTGGCCGCCAGGATCGAGTCCTTGAAATCGTCGGAAATCTTACCGATACGCACCAGGGCATTGAATCGGTCGGTCGTGTTTTTCACCGCAATGCCACTTTGCAGGGCATAGATACGGCCCGCGTCCGAGATGAGCCTGAGACCGTTGCGTTTGATGTCGATGCGCTTTCCGGATTCCTTATGGGTACCGATCAGCTGGTTGAACATGCCCAGTGCCGGTTTTCCCTCCGCATCGTGTTGCGCCATCAGTCTCAACAGCTGCGGTTTCCCGGTGAGCTCCGTCAGTGAGTGACGCCAGAGTTCCGAGGTCAGCGCCGCATCGCCGTAAAGGGTATCGAAATCGAACAGCACGTTGGCCCAGCGTGCCGCTTTCTCCGTCGGCTTATTCACGACATGCTGGATCTGTTTTTTCCACTCGGAAAGCGTTTTGCGAAAGATCGGGTTGCTTGCCATGATGTTTCCGGGGCAAAGCGGGTAGCCGACCCGCTCCAGATTTCTCTCCATGCGCCGGCAGAATCGTTCGAACCATTCCTCCACTGCCTTGCTGTCTTCCTTGTCGTGGTCTGCAATGATGATGCCGTTGTCCTGGTCCGGGTTGAGCAGCATCTCCCGTCTGCCCCCTGAACCCATCACCAGCACGGCGAAATCCACTGGCGGTTTTCCATGGCCTTTCTGCTCCATCCAGTCCAATGTAAACCGGATGGTATGGCGCTGGATCTGCAGATGCGTCTCGCTGAGGAGCCGAACCGCGGCGCTGGCCCGAAAGTTGGTGTCCTGGGCCTCGGCGGCCACATCCGCGATCTGGTTGAGCAGACCGGTCAGTTCCTTCAGGTTCCGGGTCCCTGCCATCTGATTGGCGAGCATACCGGGCCGGGATACCAGTGCACGCAGGATATCCGACTGGGAAACGATCCCGACCGGTGTGTCGCGTTCCACCACAATGACGTACTTCACCGCGTACCTGGCCATCAGGTCCTGTGCTTCCCACAGCGGTGTGTCTGTGAATATAACCCGGGGCAGTTCGCAGGCGACCTGCATGATGCTGTCGCCGGGGCTGGAGTTGCTCGTGAGCATGGCCTCCGCAAGACCGGAGAAGGTGAGCACCCCGATCAGCTTGTCCGCACGGGTGTTGACGACCAGGCTGCCGATCCTGCGCTCCTGCATCAGCATGAAGGCCTGTTTCAGGGTTGTTTCCGGTCCGCAGGTCGCGACAGGGGATTTCATCACCCTTTCCGCCGGCTGGGCCAGGGCGCCGCTGGTGATGCTTTTCTCGGGGTTGAGATCCCTCAGCTTTGTCGCGATTACCCGGTTCAGCGCGTTGAAGAGATCGGGCCTTTCCTGCTCCAACTCCTGCAGCAGTGAATTCCTGACCTCGAGCACATCAGACCCGATGGTGGCCTGTGCCGTCGAGGTGTAGTCATTGTCGTCGAGGTAGTTGGCAAGGCCGATAAACTCGCCAGGAAGATACGTTACCTGACGGCCGGAGGGACTTGTACTCACGATGTTTCCGTTGACCAGCACGAAGATGTTCTGCTTGTAGGCATCGCCGGCGCGGAAAAGGGCGTCGCCCGCGGCCACGACCCTGAGTTCGGAGTTCTCCACCAGACGCCGTATGGACTCTGGCTCCACATCTTTGAAGGTACGGGTACCGCAGAGGATCTGTCCGGTTGACAGGGGTGAGTCGGTGTCTTTAATGTCCATGGGCGAGCATCATGATAGGCCGATTGATCAATGACATCTTATAGACAGATTGTTTCATCGCATGTTTGAGTCCCATCATATCCGTTTGGTCACCCGTGTGAAATCCCGGCATTCGCGCCTGTTTTCGTCGACAAGTACAGGTGGCGCGGGCGTGGATCATGATTGACGGGGTCTTCCTGCTGCTCACCGGCGCAATCGCCTACCACGCGCTGACGCATCGCAATGAAGATGGCCAGAACGATATCGGCCATATGCTGTTCGGAGCCATCGCGCTGCTGTTTTTCATGCGTGTCCTGCTGGTGGACATACTGGGTGTTTGGTAGTGATCCCGTCGCCCGCATCGTTGCAACTCAGTCGAGCTTGTACGGACGCTGCCTGGCATCCTCTTCAGAAATCTGCAGCAATTGCTCGGACCCGGATATCGCCAGTTGTTCTTCCAGGTACCGGGCACGATCCTGCACGGTTGGCGGCGTATTGGTCTGATTGCGCATGAATCGGGTAAAAAACCCGGGACCCTCGGTGACTCTGGGCTCCAGTTTCATGGCCATCCGGTAGTCCGAGAGCGCGCCCTGGTAGTCTCCCATGCGGTCTTTCAATATGCCCCGGTTCGCGTAGGCAACACCCTGGATCGACAGGTGTTCGGCGGAGACCTCCATGGCATCCTGCCGGCGAATGGCATCATCGTAGTCCAGCAGCGACCGCCGGTAGTAATCGGCCGCTGACGTCACCAGTTTTTCTGCCTCCGATTGATTGCCCCGCGCTTGCGCCAGATGGGAGTCGTTTGCGTACCGGTTTCCAAATTGCATCAAGGTCTGAGCTTTGCCGCGCAATGCGCCCAGGTTATCCGGGTGGGTGTCCAGCACTTTTCCGTAGGCGGTCAGCGCATCCTCCAGGTTGCCATCCTCGAGGTTTTTGACCGCGGCAGCCAACTCCATGGTTTCCGGGGTGGAATTACCGGTACGCGTGTCGTAAAAGGTCCAGCCGACCCACGCCAAGGTCAACAGCACCGCAATGCGCATCAGTACCTTGTAAGCAGCTTCACTCATCGGCAGTAACCGGATAACAGGTATGCCGGAGTATTGTCGGTAACGACCCGCCCCCTCGGCCGCAGCCCGGGTTTATCAGCCCGGTCTGTCCATATCGAATTCGATGTCGCCGATATCCTCATGCAGGGCCTCCACTTCCTTGTTCGGTACCCTGGAGAGTTCCATCTTATAGGCAAGAAACCACATCATGGCCACGCCGAGGGCCCACCAGAGAATCTGCCAGGCCCAGATGGAGGGTATGCCGAACAGCCACGTTGCGGCATTCGTGGGATCGCCGAAGATCCAGTTGCCAATGACGGCGCCGGGGCCTACGCCGAAGAAAAACCAGCCGATGACAATGATCCAGGCCACCGGAATCAAACCCCGTTTCTCTTTCGGGAGTGCCGAGTGCTCGCGCAGAAAATTGTGGAAGATCATCTTGTGATCATGATCTTCCTTGCTCTGGGTGAACGCCGAAACAATGATCGTAAGGCCCAGGTTAAAGAAGATTCCCCAAAAGGCGGAGTGCAGGGTCATGGGCCAGCGGCCCCAGGGCATGAACTGGGCGCCGATATTTTCCGTCAGTGTGACGGCAACGAGACCCGCAACCAGTCCCACAATGATCCCCTGGCGGGTGAGGAACGGCCACCAGCATACTGCGATGAGTGCGGGCCACATTTGCAGTCCATAGGCAACGGCGAGTCCGCCGAGCAGCACCAGGGCGTCGGTGGCGGTGGTGGCCACCAGGAGCGCGGCGAATACGATAAGCAGGACGCCGATCCGGCCATACATTTTCTGCTGGGCATGGGAGGCCTTTGGTATGACGAATCGCTTCAGCAGGTCTCTGGTCAACATGCCGCCCGCGGTGGACATGTAGGCCGATCCCGTGGACTGCATGGCCGCAAGGGCGCAGACCGATAGCATACCCACCAGCCAGGGGGCGCTGTCAGACAGGAGGTAGATCAGCTGAGGTACCAGTATGCCCTGTCTGCCCGTGAACTGCATGATGTCCTTGCCGCCCAGTCCCTCGCCCATGACATTGTTCACGAGCTCCGGGTGGACTGCCATGAAGTGGGAGTTTGCTCCCAGGAAATGGGCGCTGATGCCCTGAACGGCGGTGAACACAATCATGATCAACCCGATGCCGAAGGAGGATGCCCACACCTGCTGAGCCGCGAACGGCTCCGGACTCCGGTTGCCGAATGCCCACATGGTAAAGGCCGGCGCGGACTGGATCCCCATCAGGGCCATCAGGTAGGTCATGATCATGAGCGCAGTCCAGATCCCGCCCGTGGGGGCGGAATCGCTGCCCAGGCCCAGGCCGAACTGAATCACGCCCGGAATTGCAATATAGGACGAGTAGCCCTCCAGCGTTGTTCGTCCAAACCTGGCTCGGCCGGTTTCAGGGTCGATTTCAGTCAGGGCCCCGATCAGATCGGACCAGGTTTTGCCCTCGGGAAGATAGTAGTAACAGACCAGACCGAGTAAAACGATGCCGGCGGCCAGCAGGACGGCCTGCACGGAGTCCACATAGGCCACAGCACGCATCCCGCCGGATGCGACATAGATGATGACCACCGCCGAGAGCAGCCACATGCCCCATTCGACGCCCATCATGCCGTCGGTCAACACGTTGAACAGGAAACCCGACGCGCGCAGCTGTATGCCCAGGTAGGGGACGGAGAAAAACAACGCCACGATGACCACGAGGATACGGATGGCGTCCGACTTGAAGTAGTAAGCCATCATCTCGCCCGGTGTGATGAATCCGAAGCGCTTGCCCAGCATCCACTGGCGCTTCAGGAACAACACGCCGGTTAAAGGTATGGTGATGGCATAGAATGAGGCGTAGGCGTATTGAAATCCGTCTCGGTAGATCAGGCCCGGATGCCCGATGAAGGTCCAGCCTGAAAACGAGGTTGCGGTGGCTGCCAGTATGAAAACCCAGATGGAGATCTGCCGCCCGGCAACGAAATAATCGCTTGCGGTTCTCGCCGTCAGCGCACCCTTGATTCCCCAGAAGATGCAGTAGGACCAGTAAAGTGCGACGAATATAAACAACCAGACTACTTTTGCATCCATAGGCCGTTTTTCTCTCCGCCGAATCTCACTCAGTAGATCGTGTCTGCTCTCAGGCTTCCGGCACTATCTTTGGTCGAATTCCGGTGCGGGCAACTAAATACCGGAACGGGCCGAAAGCCATCGATGGGAGTTTGCAAGAAATATACCATTAAACAGATCCTTTTCCGTCAATGGGTTGAGTTCGGATTCCCCGGCAATGTAACAGCCGGTTGTTACGATAGGAAGCTATGGGTGTGGAAAGGTAACGGTTCGATAGATAAAGTTGCGATTCACCGGCAAATCACGTGAAATATCAGAACCTGTACCGTCGATGGATTTTTCCATCACACCTGGATCCTTTTTTTGCTGGTATGAAATTCCTACACTATGTCCATTTGGGACTGATCGCCATTTTCGCGGCGATCAATGCTCTCATGCTCTACCTTTTTCTGATGAAGCTGCCTTATGACATCAATGTCTTCTTCGCCAGCCTGGACCACTGGGACGAACAGCAGCCTCGAATAGGGGTTGTG
>JAQYVO010000285.1 GCA_030145425.1 Chromatiales bacterium
CGCAGGGGCATCAGACTCAAGAATGTGGGCGGCGATGGTGGCATGGAGTGAGCGGGTATCGGTAGCGACCAGGAGGCAGATCCCCCCTATGCGCGGGGTGCGCCTGGCGGCCAGTGGCCGGAAAGCCATATCGGACCGGCCCCTGTGTTCAGGCCCCTGGAGCCCCAGGAGCATGGAAAATCACAAAACCAGGGTTGACCGGCTCGGATACCAGGGTCTTACCCTACATGATCAGACTGATCATGGAACCGGTGGATCGGGATGCTATCCCAAAAGCTCCTGGGGTGTTTCCCGGACGCGGGTTGTGAATTGATACGGATAAGGATTGGGAAGTGAGGAGATCGAGATCTATGTACAGAATGCTTCTATTTTTGGTCGCCGGACTCTGGGTGGTCACGGGATGGACCGCGGAAGCGATTCAGTTTTCCGCCGATACTTACCAGAAAGGCCCCAGGGGCGAAGAATTTGGACGCATTTACGTAGGCAAAAATCAGACACGCTCTGAGATGACCCAGAATGACCGGAAGCTGACTCTGATCGTTGATACCAAAAATCAAGTGTCCCTGCTGATCGATCCGGCCAATCGGAGCTATATGGAACAGCGTGGCAGAACGCCGGCTCCGGATTCGGGTACCAGCGAAGGTGAAGTCAATCCCTGCAGGGGTATTCAGGGTGCCCAATGCAAACGGCTCGGAGAGGAAAAGGTTGCGGGTCGTCTCGCGGTCAAATGGGATATGACCAGCCAGCAGCAGGGCGAGACCATCCAAAGCACTATCTGGATCGATACCGAACGCGACACTATCCTGCGACAGACTACTGGCACCGGCAGAATCATGGAGATTGAGATGGTTGGACCGGAGAAGCTGGGAGGGCGTTCAGTCGAGAAATGGAAGGTGTCTTTCAGCCAGAGTGGCGGATCGGTTCAGGAATTCTACCGTTGGTACGATCCACAACTCAATCTCGACATACGTGAGGAGCTTCCAAGCGGCTACATAAGGGAACTGCGCAACATCAAGGTGGGCGAGCAGGATCCCGGCTTGTTCAGGGTCTCGGCCGGATTCAAATTGGTCACTCCTCAGCAGCAGCAACAAAAGCGTTAATGCTGACCCGGGGGGCGCAATGATTACAGTAATCGGCAGTCTGAAAGGCGGTTCCGGCAAAAGCACTGTCACGTTCAATCTGGCTGTCTGGTTGATCATGGCAAAACTCGATGTGCGGGTTCTTGATCTGGATCCACAGGCCACTTTGCGGGATGTGGCGGAAATCAGGGCCGAAGAGGGCTACATGCCCGATATCCCGGTGAAAGGGAAAAAGTTCCTGGATCCGAAAAAGCTCGACAAAGCCGATGAAGTGCTCATTGACGTGGGCACTGCCGGTTTGGAGGAAATGAAGCAGGCCATCCGGATTGCGGACCGGATTCTGGTGCCGGTTCCGCCCTCTCAGGCCGATATCTGGTCAACTCAGCGATTCATCCAGTTCGCCGAGTCCCTCGGCGTGGCGGAGACTGTATCGATAATCGGCTTCATCAACCGTGGTGATACCCATCACGCGGTTCGTGAAACCGACGAGGCGGCAGCCGCCCTGGTTTCGCTGCCCGGCATTCAGTTCGTCAAACCCAGACTTTCCCAACGCACCATATTCCGGCGCTCTTTCAGCGAGGGGCTGGCCGTATTCGAACTCAACGCAAAGTCAAAGGGCACGATCGAGTTCAACGCCCTTTGTACTGAGCTCTACCCCGGACAGAAGCGCTAAGGTGTATTGAACCCCGTTCAAGCGCGTAAAATAATATTAGTAAATAAATAAAAACTAATACTGTTGGCCTGCATATCTGTGTTAGTCTTGGAAAATTAGCATTTGTTGACGGACCACTAGAGTCCGGTCGAGTCCAAATATGGCTGATAATCTGACACCCGGTAACCAGGGCATACAGCGTCAGGAGGACGGGAATTACTCTCTGGACAGGCTTGCGGAGGCCTTCGAAACCAGTGCGCGCCGCTGGGAACTCATCGTTTACCCTTCTCTATTCGCCTTCATACTGCTTGCGGGCTATGGATTCTATCTGGTCTACAGTCTGACTCGGGACGTCCATTACCTGGCGATAAGCGTCGATTCCAACATGACGGTAATGGCCAGTAATTTTCAGTCGGTTGCGGACAACATGAACCATATGACGACAAACATACGCATGGTGAGCAGCACGTTATCGGAGATCAGCACCAAGGTGAGCACGCTGGAGCCGATGTTGACCAACATGTCCTCGATGGATAAGTCCATGGACTCCATGGATCGTGCCATCAAGGCCATGACTGTCACCACCCACTACATGGGGGGCGATATGCACAACATTAACCGCAATGTCTCGCGGCCCATGTCTTTCATGAACTCCTTCATGCCCTGGTGACGATCAAACGGCGGTAAAGTCGTAGGTGATTCGCTCCGAAGGCTCCTGCAGAAAGTGGCCCTGGATGTAGTTCACGCCCGTTGTCCACAGCAGGGCCAGACTACCGGCATCCTCCACTCCCGTGGCAATGGTCTTGACGTTATTAATCTTTGCCTGCTGATTGAGGTCACTTAGTTTGATCTGTTTGTCCTGGTGCATTGACAAATTGCTTATCAGGTCGGAATCGAACTTCACATAGTCTACGTGAAGGCTCTTGAGCAGGGTTTCAGGGTCGGATACAACCCCGTACTGATCTACTGAGATCTGGCACTTGATCTTTCTCAGGTGTTCTATGAATGTTTGCGCTTTCTGGGTGTGTATTCTCAGATCCTTCTCTTTCAACTGGAAGGTCAGCCAGGCCCCTCTGGCCTTGTAACGGCGCAGGCAGTCACAGATCCAGACTATGAGGTCTTCGCTTTGCAGGGCGCTGCCGGACAGGGAAACGAAAAAACTTACCTTTTGTCCGTTCTTTCTCTGGTTCGCCAACTCCATGATCGCGTGCTTGACAATCCAGCGGTCGATATCGAGCATTTGCTCGCCTTTGACGGCGGCATCCATGAACTGATCGGGGAGTAATTCGATCCCCCCTTGGTCTACCATTCTCACCAGAACTGCATAAGTTTCGCGGCTGTCGCCCTGCAGACTCACGACAGGCTGGTAGACCAGCTTGAAACCGTCATTGTCCAGCGAGTGTTGAATAACGCTGTTGATTTCGGGATCATGTGTTTCGGTTGCCAGGAGTATTTCCGTCTCCTGGTCATCATATACGGAGTATCTGAATTCCCCCAGCTGGCTGCTCATTTCCGCAGCCAGAAACACTCTGTTGATAAGATCCATGCTGTTCGCGGCCGAACCGTCCTGATAGGCGATGCCGATGCTGCACAGAGGGGCGCTGAATTCCCCATCAACGGCGAACAGATGGCCTTTCACGTCCTGCAACAGCTGCTCGGCGATTTCAATCATCTGTTCATCCGAGCCTTCGCTCAGGATCACAAAGGCGTCGTCTCCCCATTGAGCGAGAAAGCTCTGCTCATCGTTATATTTTTTGAGGACCCGGGCGAATTCCTTGACCAGCAACTCACTGGACGTGATCCCAATTGTCGATCGGATCTGGTAGAGGTTGGGAATAAGGACATAAAGCAGCGCGCAGCGCGCTCCATCCTTCTGGGACTCCGTGAGTCTTGAATCCAACCGCAGCAGAAAATGATGCTTATTGGGGAGTCCGGTGTCGGGGTTTTTGCTTCCGAAGGTGCTGAGACGATGTACCCGTTCTTCAACGGGCAAGGAAGACCTTATGACGATCTGGGTACAGGGTTCTCCGTCCAAGGTTGTCATGGAAAACTCGAGAATTGCCGGAAAGCTGCTTCCACTGCTTGTTTGGCATGTGATCTCAAGCTGGGTGTCTTCAAATTTCCCGGAACGCAGAAACCTTTTGAAACGCGTCAGATCCTGAGGTGCGATCAGGTCGAGAATAGGCTGGCCTTCAATTTCACCCATACCCGTGTATCCGAACTTCCCAAGATAAGCGGGGTTTGCCAGGACATGCATACCGTCATGGATATAGGCGATAGCGTCATTGGAGTGGTCGACGATGGAGGTATAGCGGGCCTCAGCCTGATGGAGCTGCTCCGTAAGCCCCCGCAGCAGTGATCTGGCCTGGAGATCCCCGAATTCACGCTTCACAACCAGTTCCAGGTGCTCGGGATCCTCCACCGAAACCACATCCCTGGCACCATCCTGCATTGCCCGAAGCAGCACCTCAGGGTCCTGATCCCGGTAAAGGATGATCACCGGTGTATCCTGAAAATACGTCAGGCACAGGTCCAGAATTGTCTGAAGCCGGGTTGGTGTTCCCTCCGCGGAGCAAAGAACCAGGTCGGGTGACAGGTCGCTCTTCGTCTGTCTCAGTGACATTTCGCCATTGATAATCACTGGATGGATCACGAGATCGGCATTACGCAAGGCACTGATGTGTCTTTCCGCCTCGTTTACCGAAGGATCGATCACGAGAAGATTGATTGCTGTCTGCTTACTGTACATTCCCGCTATAGATAATCGATTGGGTGAAATCCGGTTCTGTTCATTCTAATACAGATGTTCTTCGAAACCTGTGAACTGCGCACAGACCCGCTGAAGTGCTGATTTGTTCTGGGATCATGGAAGTGCGCCATAATTCGATCAGTAGTTCCCCGGATGTTGCGGGCGTTCTGTCCGTCTGTTTATATCGAGAAACAGGAACTGGGCGAATGCGCCGCTGGATTCGAGCAAACGAGTGAGACGAATCTGCCTCTCGCCGGACACCTCTCTCAACCAGAGGCGATCACCCACCTTAAACGAGAGTGCCGAGACTACTACTGTGGCCCCTTGCCCCAATGATTTCAACTCTGGAAGCAGTAGGCCTTTTTCCACACTGCCCATGTCGCTGTCGGTTTCCATCAGCTGGAGGGTGACGGCACTGGAGGTTGGCGAGGCGATCTGCATGCCGATCTGCAGGCCCTGGCCCGGAACATTCCTGATCCACTGACATTTACCGATACTGAAACGGCCTTTGTTCCTGGTGGACTGAATACCCAGAATCTCACCGACCTTGATACCGGGCGTCTCGGGGCCGCTCCACTCAATGCAGTATCCCCCCGCACTTTCATTGCAGGTTTTGAGTACAACAGATTCCTGGGATTCTTCAGGGGTGGTTTTAGTCCAAACCGGAGGCGTACCCGCCCCGTAATCGTTTTTTTCCCGCTGGGTGATGACATGCATCGCCCCATCGACCTCTTGTCCCATGGGAATAAGGGAAAAATCCGGGGTATCGGTGGCGGTATATCTGGGAGGGGCCATGGGGGGGCTGGAGTCCCCCCGTCCCAACTGGTAGTTCCCGTTTCCGTAGCTTTCGCCGCTATCTGTGCCCGCCCCGGATTCGGCGCTGAGCAAATGGTGAATAGTGGATAGCCCGACCGTGACGGGCAGTTCGAAATTGAGCTGGGTACGAACAAATTTCCTGTCCGGAGTCTGGTTGAGAAGCTGGAGGAATTTACCTGGCGACTGTCCCCATGTCAGATCATTTGCATTCAGCTGTCCTGAAGCGCCCTCTGCGGTCTGAATTCGGTCCTGCTCATCACGCAGAAATTGGAAATATTTGCCAATATCCAGCCCGCGACAGCTCTTGTCGGCAGGCTCGGCCAGCGCGCTGATGCGGGCCGGTGGGGAATCCTCGTTTAAATTGACGATAAAGAGTGCCTCGGAATCACTCCGGAAGTCAGCCGGCCCCAGAACTGTTTTTTCGGCCCACTCGGGCAGCTTTTCATCGATCAGATCCATCTCCGATTGACGCAGACGATAAGGGGTATGAATTGCAAACAACAGAATCTGCCTGAACAACTGGCCGATAGTGCTGCCTCTCTGGCGGACGCTTCCTTCCTCGATGGGTATGTCCAGGATTTGCTGTTGTTCGGCGTAACTATAGAGCCAGTAAATCTCGTTCCATGTATGCGGAGGATAGGGGTCGTATATGGAAGCGGCGTGATACAACACCCTGTAGAGGCTCTGCATTGCCCTGTGGATGGCAGTAATCAGGAGCTTACGGCCAAATCTCCTGAGTTTTCCGGAAATCGTCTGTCGTATGTAGATCTTGTAGGATATGGCGAGTTCTGCATAGAGTTCCCGGTTCAATACGGCTGTTTTTCGGGCCTTGGCAGACAAAGGAAACCGGGCATCAGAATAAGATTTGCGCAGATTTTGGGAGATGTACCAGACAGGTTCGTTGAACAGTTCCGCCACCTTGAGCCTTGACACGTCGTTGACTTCCAGACGATTGAATTCCACGAGCGCTTTGAAAATCTGCCGGGATGTTTCGGTGACGTTTGCTGTCGGCAATCCCTGAATCCAGGATTCCACCGCCTTTGGGGTCGTGAGAAAGGAGTCCCCGGGTGCCGCTGTGCGTTCCGGCAGGCGCAGTCCGGAATTATTCTTTATATCCATGGGGCACGTTTAAGATTTTTCGCTCTGTCTAGGAGGCTGTCCGAGAATAGGGGCCGTAGCGAACTGGCTTTTCCGCAGTAGGTCATCTATTCTCGGACAGCCTCCTCGGGTCCTGTAACGGGTAACGTTGATCTGTCGGAAATCTTTATTCCCCCGAAACTTAGCAGACAATTTTGCCGGCGCGCAAGTGGACGCCGGTTCTAATCGGCTTTTGGGGATTCAACAGTATTCCATGACGGCTCAAAGCAGGGGTGTCTTTGAAGGCGCGCCTGCTGTTTCGCGGACCAGCCGCGGCACCAGATACCCCGGAAGTCTGCGGCGTACCATGTTCAACAAATGCTTTGCCTTCGCTTCCGGAATATCGAAGTGCCCGGAGCCCTTCACGGGGTCCAGCATATGAAGATAGTAAGGCAGTATGCCGGAGGAGAAGAGCACTTCGCTCAGGTCGCATAGGGTCTCGGGTGAGTCGTTGACACCACGCAGCAGTACCGCCTGGTTGAGCAGGGTGACACCCCTTGCGCGAAGCGGGGCCAGGGCGTCGGTTACCCTCTCCGATAGTTCTCTGGGGTGATTTACATGGAATACCAGAATTGGCTGAAGGCGTCCCAGGGTCAGCCAGTCGACCATTTCCCCGGTTATTCTTTCCGGAACCAGAACAGGCAGCCTGGAATGAATTCGCAGTCGCTCCAAATGGGGTATTTCATTCAGTGCCTCCACCAGGCTTGCGAGCCTGGTGTCGGACAGGGTCAGGGGATCGCCACCGCTAAGTATGATCTCCCGGGCATCGGGGGACCGGGACAACAGCCCGAGCGATTCGTCCCATTGATCCTTGCCGGCATTGGATTCGCCATAGGGAAAATGCCGGCGAAAACAGTAGCGGCAATGGACACCGCACGCGCCCGTGGCTATCAACAGGATTCTCCCGTCATACTTTTGCAGCACGCCCGGGGCCTTTGAGCGATCCTGGTCACCCACCGGATCGGTAATGAAGCCCGGGTATTCAATAAGCTCTTCAGCCCGGGGCAGAACCTGGAGCAGCAGGGGATCTTCGGGATTGCCTTTTTCCATTTGGGAAGCAAAATTTCGGGGTACGCGCAGCGCAAAATCCCGGGAGGCACGCTGAGCCTGTGGCATGAGTTTCCCGGGGATTTCCAGGTAGGCGAACAGATCCTCAACCCTTGTAAATGCCTCTGACAGCTGCTGCTGCCAACTGGTTGTTGTTCGGGGTATCATGCGCGTTTCCAAATCGTCGTGTGAGGAAGTGATGGCAACTTACAGCACCAGTGAATTCAAGGGTGGACTAAAGATCATGCTGGATGGTGATCCCTGTTCCATTATTGAAAACGAATTCGTCAAGCCTGGCAAAGGCCAGGCCTTCAGCCGGGTGAAGATCCGCAATCTCAAGACCGGACGCATGATCGAGCGGACCTTCAAGTCCAGTGACTCCGTCGAGGCCGCGGACGTGATGGAGATCCAGCTGCAGTACCTCTACAACGACGGCGAATTCTGGTGTTTCATGGATCCGGACAGCTTTGAACAGCACAATGCCGATGCCAAGGCCGTGGGTGACTCGGAAAAGTGGTTGAAGGATCAGGACATGTGCACCATCACGCTATGGAACGGGACACCGCTCAGTGTCGAGGCCCCGAACTTCGTCATCCTGACCATCGAGGAAACAGATCCCGGACTGAAGGGGGATACCTCCGGCGGCGGCGGCAAGCCGGCGACCCTGGAGACCGGGGCCGTCGTACGTGTTCCCCTTTTCGTGCAGACCGGAGAGGCAATAAAGGTGGATACCCGCACCGGGCAGTATGTTTCCCGCGCCAAAGACTGAGCCCTCTTTTCCGGAACTTCATCAATTTCACCCTGACGGATTGCCAGGGGCAGGCTGCCCCCGGAAGCGTGTTCCTGCCGCTTTTTACTGCAGACCCCCGGGGCGGATACAAATTTTATGATCCACGAAGAAGACTGGCGCCCGACGGCGTCCCACGATCTTCTGCGGGCGCGGGCCGATCTGCTGGCCAAGATCCGGGATTTCTTTCGTAGCGCCGGTATCCTGGAGGTCGATACGCCGGCCTGCTCAGCTGCCGCGGCCACTGATCCGGCGATAGAAAGCCTGGCAACCGCCTACACGGGCCCCGGAGCACCTGCCGGTAAACCGCTCTATCTCCACACCTCCCCGGAGTTTGCCATGAAACGCCTGCTGGCATCCGGGGTCGGGCCCATTTATCAGATCTGTAAGGTCTTCCGGGATGGGGAGGCGGGACGTCTCCACAATCCGGAGTTCACCCTCCTCGAGTGGTATAGGCCGGGCTACGATCACCATCGACTGATGGATGAGGTGGAGGCGCTGATCTATGCCGTCCTGCCTGAACCCTGCCCTGTACGCCGCGTAAGCTACGGCCGGCTCTTCGAGGATCTTCTGGCAATCAATCCCCACCTGGCAGGGCCGGAGGAATTGCGGCGGGTGGCAGTGAATCAGGGTATCCAGGGCATATCCGCGCTTGGGCTGCCGGACAGGGATGCCTGGCTCGATCTGTTGATGAGCCACTGCATCGAGCCGAAACTGGGCAGCGGTATGTGCTTTGTGTACGACTATCCGGCCAGTCAGGCGTCCCTGGCCAGGATACGGCAGGGAGACCCCCCGGTGGCGGAGCGTTTCGAGCTTTACCTCAACGGCGTGGAGCTGGCAAACGGTTTTCACGAACTGGGGGATCACGAGGAGCAGCGCCTGCGGTTTAAAGCCGATCTGGAGCGCAGGCGGGAAGAAGGGCAGATGATCCCACCTGTGGATGATCGTTTTCTCAATGCCCTGGAGGCCGGGCTGCCCGATAGTTCCGGCGTGGCGCTGGGCATAGACCGCCTGCTGATGTGCATTGCCGGCGCGGCCCATATCAGCGAGGTTCTGGCCTTTCCCCTGGAACGTGCCTGAATGAGCCCCGCGAGCGGTCGGCGGGCTTGTCCTAAAGGCCTGGACGGATTAAGGTTTGTCCGACCACAACGCCTGAAGCCATATCCCCATGCATCTTGAATCCCTGGATCAGTGGCGGCACAGCCACGATTTCAACCTGGACACGACCGAAGGAGAACGCAGGACCCGCCTGGTTGTTATCCTGACCGCCTCCATGATGGTCATCGAGATAGCCGCCGGCTACCGGTACGGATCGATGGCCCTGCTGGCGGACGGCTGGCATATGGGAACCCACGTGGCGGCCCTGGCGATTTCCCTGTTCGCTTACCGATATGCGCGGCGGCATGTGGACAATCCCGCTTACAGTTTCGGCACCGGAAAGGTCAGTGCGCTGGGCGGCTTCTCCAGTGCCATCGCCCTGGTGATGGTAGCCCTGCTGATGGGCCTGGAATCTGTCTGGCGGCTGCTTTCACCGGAGATCATCCGTTTCGACCAGGCAATCCTGGTTGCAGTCATCGGACTGGTGGTCAACCTGGTCAGTGCCTGGCTGCTCCACGGCGGCTCCGCACACGGCCATACACACCATGAACACGGGACCGGTCATGACCATGACCATCATCACCAGGATCACAATCTGAGAGCAGCCTATCTGCATGTCCTGGCCGATGCCCTGACCTCGTTGCTGGCAATCTTTGCCTTGCTGGTGGGTAAGTACTTTGGCTGGATATGGATGGATGCCTGCATGGGGCTGGTGGGCGCGGCGCTGATCACAAGGTGGGGTGTTGTATTGATACGGCAGACCAGCCGCGTGCTGCTCGACAGCGTACCCGATGAAATCACCCTCGAGCGCATTCAGGAGACTATCGAATCTGACGCGGACAACCGGGTGGTGGATCTGCACGTCTGGCAGATAGGGCCGAAGAGTTATGGCGCCATCATTTCCCTGGTCACCGACCGGCCCAGAGATCCAAGGCACTATAAAGGTCTGCTTGCGGGATTCGAACAGCTCGGGCACGTCACGATCGAGGTCAATCACTGCCAGTAACAGCATGATTGAGAGGTATTGTGAAAACTTTTGTTCTGTTGAGGCGTGAGGTCCCAGAACAATGGGTTCCTTTTCCCTCAGGGAGAAGGTGTAAAAGGCTTTTGTGACACCCTCCTCTGGGAGAAGAACAGGGTGAGGGAGTATTAGAAATCGGTATCTCCGGCATGAACTCAATTCCGGCCGCAGGGTCTATTGATGATCGTTTCAACCTGTTTTCCCAGGCATAATGGACGATTGTTTTTTCCGCTTCATGGCCGTTGCAAAGAACCCGCAAAGGCTTGTCTACCGTAACAACAGATTGAATCACTGGTGAAACCGATCCTTAAAATTCTCTTGCCGATCCTGATTCTTGCCGCGGGTGTCGGGACCTTCGCCATGCTCAGGGCTACCAAGCCCGAGCAGCCTGTAGCGCAGATCGAGGAAAGAATCTGGCGTGTTGACGTGATGGAGGTGCAGCCCCGCACCCTGACACCCGCGTTGACCCTTTACGGCAGACTGGAGTCGCCCAATTCTTTCAAGGCGGCCGCTTCGGCGGCTTCGCGAATAGACGGGGTGATGGTCAAGGAAGGTGAACGGGTTACGGCTGGACAACTCCTGGTAACACTGGATGAGAGGGATTTTCTCCCCCGGCTGGATCAGGCCCGTTCAGAAGTGCTGGAACTCGAGGCCCAGATTCGAAGCGAGGGTATCAGGCAGCAGTCTGATATAACCGCCCTGGTGCAGGAAAAGAAGCTGCTCCAATTGTCCCGACAGGGGGTGGATCGGGCGCAGCGGCTGCGCAAAAAGAATCTGGGATCGGATTCGGCGCTGGACGAGGCGGAGCAGTCATTGGCCACCCAGGCGTTGTCGCTGAACAGCCGGGAACTTTCAATAGCCGATCACCCCGCGAGACTCTCCGCCCTGGAAGCCCGGCTGGCCAGGGCCCGCGCCAGGGTGACGGAACTGGAGTTGGAATTTGAACGCAGCCGGCTTCTGGCCCCTTTCGACGGCATTGTGGCGGAAGTGAAGGTGGCCGAGGGGGACCAGGTCAGCAAGAACACGGTTCTGCTGACGCTTTATGATCCCGGCACACTGGAGGTGCGCGCGCGCATCCCCACGCCGTTCCAGGAAGAACTTGACCAGGTCCGTAAGACCGGCCAGACCCTCTCCGGCGAAGCTGTCATCGGCGGGCGGCGTCTTGAACTGCGTTTGCTGCGTCTGGCAGGCGAGGCCAGCCCCAGCGGCGTCGATGCGC
Source organism: Chromatiales bacterium (assembly GCA_030145425.1). Classification (GTDB taxonomy): domain Bacteria; phylum Pseudomonadota; class Gammaproteobacteria; order Chromatiales; family Chromatiaceae; genus JAHEHQ01. Next base: position 11,606 of record JAQYVO010000285.1, read on the forward strand.
TCTTCAAGTTTGAATCCCGCCCCGATTGGCTGCGTCCCGGGCAGGTCATCCGGTTCGACATCCGTCGTTTGCCCCAGCCCGATGCCGTGCCCGTTCCCTTTTCGGCGTTATACCGGGGAAACCGCGTATACAGGCTCGAAGATGGACGCATGCGGGGCATCGGGGTGGAAACCCTGGGCAGTTTCACGGATGCATCCGGGAAGGAGAGGCAACTGGTGCGGGCCCCCGAGCTCAAAATCGGCGATCGTCTGGTGATAACCCATTTGCCCAACGCAGTGGACGGCCTGCGCGCTGAGGCCGTGGCAGGGGAATGAAAGGCCACAAGACCGACCTGCTGGGCATCTTCGCCCACCATAAGGTTGCAGCCAATCTGCTGATGATCATCATGCTGCTGGCCGGTTGGTTGGGCCTGGACCGCATGAACGTGCAGTTTTTTCCCAACTTCGAAATGGATCTGGTGACCGTGTCCGTCACCTGGACGGGGGCCAGCGCCGAGGATATCGAGGACGGCATCACCAATCCCCTGGAACAGCGTCTGCGGACCGTGGACAATCTGCGCAAACTCACCTCCACTTCCACCCAGAGTATCTCCTCCATCAGCCTGGAGTTCAATGAGGACACCGACCCCCTGCTGGCCCTGGATCACACCCGGCGACTGGTCGACGAGTTCCGCAACCTGCCGGGTGACGCCGAGACCCCCGAGGTGGTGAGCATCACCCGTTACGAGCCCGTGGCCCGACTCCTGGTGAGCGGCCCACAGGACCCAACCGAACTGCGCCGGTTGGTAAGGCGATTCGAGGACGAGCTGCTGGACCGGGGCATCGACAAGGTGGACATCAGCGGTCTGCCGGATGAAGAGATCGCCATCCAGGTGGACCCGGTGGCTCTGGAGCGTCTGGGTATCAGTCTGGACCAGATCGCAGACCGGGTGAAGGCCTTCAGCCGGGACCAACCGGCGGGCATTCTCGGGCGCGCCGAAGGGCAGCGCGAGCTTCGCAGCCTGGATCAGCGCCGCGATGCAGCGGGCTTTGCCCGGCTGCCCGTCGTGACCGAAGACCGGGTGCGCATCGACCTGGGTGCGATGGCAGAGATCAAGCGCCAGCCCCGGGACGGAGGGGTCACGCTGACCATAGCAGGCAAGCCGGCGGCGGAGTTGTCGCTGAAGCGCTCGGAAGGGGGCGACTCCCTGAAGGCTGCGGAGATGCTGGATAGCTGGCTGGAGGAAACCCTTCCCCGGCTTTCGCCCGGCATTGAGCTGGTCGTGTACGATGAATCCTGGCACCTGATCCGCGACCGTATCATGCTGCTGCTCAAGAACGGCGGCGGTGGTCTGGTCCTGGTGGTTCTTATCCTTTACCTGTTTCTCACCGGACGGGTAGCCTTCTGGGTGGCGTTGGGTATCCCCATCTCTTTCATGGCAACCCTGTTTATCCTCTGGCTGGCCGGCGGCAGCATCAACATGATCAGCCTTTTTGCCCTGATCATGGCCCTGGGTATCATCGTCGACGACGCCATCGTGGTGGGGGAGGATGCCCTGGCGCACTATCAGAAGGGCGAGCCATCCCTGCTTGCCGCGGAAGGGGGTGCCCGGCGGATGCTGGCGCCGGTGATGGCCTCTTCGCTCACTACCATATCGGCCTTTCTGCCCCTGATGCTGGTCGGGGGCATCATCGGCAATATCCTGTTTGCCATTCCGCTGGTCATCGTCAGCGTAATCCTGGCGTCCCTGATCGAAAGTTTCCTGGTGCTGCCGGGGCATCTTCGCCACGCTTTCCTGCATATGCACAAGGTGGACTCCCGGTCACTGCGGGCCCGTCTCGACAGGGGGTTCATCTGGTTTCGGGACAGACTGTTCCGTCCACTGGTGTCTCTTGCGATCAGATACCGGGGTATCACCGTCAGCGCGGCTGTTACATGCCTGATTGTTACCGTCGGCCTTTTGGCGGGGGGGCGTCTGATCTTCAATTTTTTCCCCACCCCCGAGGCCCAGATGATCCATGCCAATGTCGCATTTGTCGCGGGTACGCCCCGGGCGAAAATGCAGCACTTCGTGGAACACCTGGAAGAGACCCTTTACCAGGCCGAGCAGGAATTGGGACAGGGCAGGTTGATCAATGTAGCGATCGCCCACCTCGGATCCCGGGTTGCCGCAGCGGATGCGGGAGGCAATTTTGCCCGGGGGGATCAGCTCGGTGCGTTGAAGGTGGAACTGGTGCCGCCGGACGAACGCACAGTGCGCAATGAAACTTTTACCAAGGCCTGGCGGGAGCGCATAGACATCCCGGCCGGAATCGAGAGTTTCACCGTCACCTCGCGTCGCGCAGGACCGCCTGGGCGCGACCTCACGGTGCGCCTTACCGGCAGCGATGCCGGGGTACTCAAGCAGGCAGCGATCAGCCTGTCGGAGGCATTGAACGGCGTAACCGGCGTCACCGAGGTATCAGATGATCTTGCCTACGGGAGGGAGCAGCTGATCTATTCCCTGACACCGGCAGGAGAGGCGGAGGGCCTTACCGTATCCGATTTGGGAGGACAGCTGAGATCCGCTTTCGACGGCCGCCTGGTGCAGATTTTTCAGGACGGCCCCGAAGAGGTGGAGGTACGGGTAAAGCTTGCGGAGAAGGAAAGGGACAGCATCGGCATTATCGAGCGCCTGAACATCCGGTTGCCGGACGGCGAGCTGGTTCCCCTTTCGAGTGTGGCCAGCTGGCAGTCCCGGCGGGGATTCGAAGTGCTGCGTCATGCGGAAGGCAGACTTTCCGTGGAGGTCTCTGCCGACGTCGACAGCGCCAGGGTCAGCGTGGATCAGGTCATAGAGACCCTGGAATCCACAACACTCAATGAGCTGACCGGCCGATATGGCATCAATTACTCCTTTGAGGGCCGTTCGGCGGATCAGCGAGAGACCCTGGCGGACATGCGCAAGGGCGTGTTGCTTGGTCTGATCCTGATCTATCTGGTGTTGGCCTGGGTGTTCGCCTCCTATGGCTGGCCTCTGGTGGTCATGACGGCTATCCCGTTCGGTATCACGGGTGCATTGTTCGGACATTGGGTCATGGATCTCAACGTGACCATTCTGTCCCTTTTCGGCCTGTTCGGGCTTTCCGGTATCGTGGTTAACGATTCCATTATCCTGGTGACCTTCTACCAGCGACTGCGCCAGGATGGAATGTCGGTCCACGAGGCACTCGTTGAAGCGGCCTGTCAACGCCTGCGTGCCGTGCTCCTGACCTCGCTCACCACCATTGCGGGGTTGACCCCGTTGTTGTTCGAGACTTCCCTCCAGGCACAGTTCCTGATCCCCATGGCAACATCCATTGCGTTCGGCCTGGCGTTTGCCACCGTGCTGATTCTGTTGTTCGTGCCTACACTGCTATCTATCTACGAGGATGCCCGGGAAAGGCTGAATCAGCTGGGACTGTTCATTCCCGTCACCGAGAACGGTCTATCCTCCCTGAATACCGATCAAAAGCCTGATTGACCCGGATCGCGGGCTGCGTGAATGTCTGGTGCTCGGATTCAAAAAAAGGGGTGGCGTGCCGATAACGACCCAACCAAGCTGGAATTTCGGAGGATACAGGTATGGGCGAGACAAATCAGGCCAGAACGGCATTATTGGTGGATGACTCCAAGTCGGCCAGGTTTGTGCTTGGAAAGCTGCTGAAGGGGCACGATTTCGAGGTGGAAATGGTGGATTCCGCTGAAGCGGCACTGAGCTTTCTGGAGAGTCAACGGCCAGATGCGATCTTCATGGATCACATGATGCCGGGCATGGATGGATTGTCCGCCACGTCCGCGATCAAGAACAACCCGCAGACGTCCCATATTCCAGTGGTGATGTGTACCTCCAATGATGGAGAACAGTATCAACAAGAGGCCAGATCCCACGGAGCCCTGGCTACCCTGCAGAAACCTCCCGGAGGGGGGCAGCTGGAGGAGGTGTTGACGGTTCTCGAATCCGCGCTGCAGGAAACTGCCTCCACGGAAACCATCGCCCTGACAGGAACATATGCGGAATCGCTCACTGACGGCGGTGCGGCTGAGGATGCCCAGGTGCCCCAGGTTCAGGCAGCCGGGGATCAGGGGCCGACCCAGGAAGAGATACTGGAAATGCTGGTGATCTCGCGCCTGGCAAGTGAACTGGAGCAGTTCGAAGACGCCTTGCTCACCAAGTTGAGTGATCAGCTCGATTCAATGCACGACATGGTCAACCGGGAGCTGCAGAGCCGTCAAGACGGTATGACCCGTCAGGAGGCGGAGGCATTTCTGGAAGACCGGCTCGAGGAATTGCGAGGAATGGTCACCGGGGAACTGCAGGCCCGCCAGGAAGGCATGAGCCGGCCGGCAGTGGAGGGGCTTCTGAACGATCGTCTGGACGGCCAGACGGCATTTCTCATGCAGAAAATTGCTGATGCGGAACGCAACCGGGATTCGGAACTGATCTCATCTGAACCTTTCAGAGGAAAGGTGCGGGAGGCGGCCCGGCTGGAGGCCGAATCCATGACTTCCATAAAGGCGGTGGAAGTCGCCGACGGGATTGCCCGATCAGCCGCGAAGGAAATGCTGGATCCCGGACTGGAATCAATTGCCGGTGAGTTTGAGGCGAAGCTCGAACAGTTGAAGCACCAAGCCTTTGGCAGAGCCAGGTGGTACGCGGTCTTCGCTGCAATCATCGGCATGGCCTCCGCAGCGGCGGGTCATTATCTGGGCTTCTGAACGACTGCTTTATGCCTCCCGCGCGGACATTCCGGAAACGGGGAGGCAGTTGTGTTTCCCAAATGCCCCGGGACGATGATCACCTATTGGGTCAGTATCTCGATCTATGAAGAATGAAGTGAAAACGAGTATCGATGGCCTGGACGTGGGTATGTACATTTCCCGTCTCGATCGTCCATGGATCAAAACCCCGTTTGCCCTCGAGGGCATAAAAATCACCTCCCGTGATGAAATTACGCGGGTCAGAAAATATTGCAATTACGTCTATGTCGACGTGGAGCAGGGTGCCTCTCCCGATGCCAGATACTGGATACTCACGGGCGTCCCGAGCACTGCAAACCAAGGAAGGGCTCAGTCCAGGGTTCGAACGAGCAGGTCCGGGGAAAAACAGGAATATCGGGCCTTGCGCAAGATTACTTACCGGGAATCCGAGACTTTCAAATCAGAAATCAAAACCGCATCCAAGGCATCGCATAAGCTGACAAAGGGTTATAAGAAACTGCTGAGAGACCTTGAGGCAGGGAGAAACCTGGACCTGAATACCGTCGAGACCGGAATTTCCTACATGGTTGAAAGTGTCCTTAGGAACCCTTCGGCAATGATGTGGATCGTTCAGTTGGAGAAGCTCGACGAGTATACCTATTCGCGGGCGCTCGGTACCTCGGTCTGGTGCGCGACCTTCGGACGCCACCTGGGTCTGGAAAAAGATGCCATACGGCAACTGGCCATGGGCGGACTTCTGCTGGATCTGGGCAAAAGCCGTTTACCCGTCGAACTGCTAAAGAAGAAAGGGAAGTTGACGGAAGACGAGCTCAAAATCATGTACCAGCACGTGGATCTGGGAGTGAAACTGCTGGCGTCTGAAAAAGACACGCTGAAGATGAAAAAGTTGGATATGGTCGTTCTGCAAATGGTGGCAACCCATCATGAGCGTGCGGATGGCAGCGGTTATCCCCAGGGTCTGAATATCCAGAACATACCGATGTTCGGCCGCATCGCCGGGATAGTCGACAGCTATGACGCCATGACCAGTGTGCGGCCTTTTCTGAACGCGGGGCCCCGCACACCCCATGAAGTCATTGCGGAACTTTACGATCTCAGGGGTTCAAAATTTCAGGCTGAACTGGTCGAGCAGTTTATTCAGACTGTCGGGCTCTACCCAACCGGGTCCCTGGTGGAACTCAACACGGGTGAAGTGGGGGCGGTCGTGGCTATAAACGGTCTCCATCGTCTGCAGCCGACGGTAATGCTGTTACTGGACGAGCACAAAGAGCCCTACGCCGAGTTCAGGCATCTCAATCTATCCACTGTTGAGGGAGATGTCAGGGTTGAAAAGGGGCTGTCGCCCAATGCCTACGGTATCAATATGACGGAACTATTTCTTTAAGGCATGTTAACGCTGGGCATCCGCATAGTGTTAGCAGGCCCCAGCAGACGGTAAGTCAATTTATGAACGATACGCTGACCGGTTTGTATGACAGACCGAAATTCATCGACACGCTGTCGGAATTGGTGCGATATGCCGGCGAGTACAGCGCACCTGTCGGACTGCTGGTAATCGATGTTCAGCGTTTCCACAAGATCAACAAGAACTTCGGGCATAGTGCAGGCGATGTCGTTTTGCTGGCGGTAGCCGATGTATTGAAAAATGTATGCCGTGAGGACGACTTCCTCGCCCGAATCGGGGATGACCAGTTTGCGCTGTTGCTGTCCAGGGTGGCCAACGTGGGGCATGCTCAGCTGGCAGCCAGCAAGATTCAAAGGTTGCTGGAGCCGCCCGTACGGCTCGAGCACCGGGAAATACAGTGTGCCGTTGTGGTTGGCATCAGTCTTTTTCCGTCCTATGCCTCCGATGCGGATACACTGCTGCAGACCGCGGAATTCGCCCTTGAGCAGGCAAAGCTCAAGAAGGAGCCGGTTGGTGTACCGGTGAATAAGATAGAGGAGGAGATTTCCGAGGAGTGGGATATCGAGGTATCCCTGGATCAGGCGATCGCCCGCTCCGAGCTGCGAGTGTTCTTTCAGCCGAAGATTTCACTGGCTACCGGAAATCCGGTGGGCGCCGAAGCATTGGTCCGATGGGATAGCCCAACCAGGGGACTCGTGTCTCCACAGGTATTTCTGCCGATGGCGGAAACCATCGGATTCATGAAGCCTATGACGATATGGATGCTTAACAGTGCGCTGCGTCTGAGCACAGACTGGACCCGCAAATGGGGCAGGCTCTCGGTGGCGGTGAACATACCCCCGAGCATACTCGACCAACCAGACTTTACCGATCTGGTATTGAACGCAGACAAGCTGTGGGAGAGGGACAACGTTGACCTTTGCCTCGAGGTGGTGGAGGAGTCCCTGGTTTCCGATATCGAGGTGGCCTTCAAGAAACTGAGTCTTTTGAGAGATCACGGGATAAGGATATCCATAGACGATTTCGGCACCGGCTATTCCAGTCTCTCCTATTTCCGGGATCTGCCCACCGATGAACTGAAAATCGATCAGTCTTTCATCAAGGGGCTCAAGACCGACATGTCGAATATCCACATCGTCAGTCTGATCATCGAAATGGCCCATCGTTTCGGGCTGCAGGTCATAGCCGAAGGCGTCGAGGACCGGGAAATCGTCAGCTATCTGAAGAAAAAGAAATGCGATCAGGTTCAGGGTTTTTATTTCGCCAAGCCGATGCCGGCGGAAGAATTTTCAGACTGGCTCAATGCCTTTAAGCCTATAACCGACGAGCCAGAGTAAAAACAGTTGAAAGCGGACTGGGGGATATATCCAGGTCGGGGTATAAAACCGGGCGGAACCTATTAAGGCTTAGATGAGAGGATCAATGGGGTCAGACTCGAATGGCGCTTACTTAAGCAATAACAGGTTGAAATAGAAATAAAAAAGGCTGGTTCTGGTGATAAGATGCAAATCGCCAAACCCACACCAATCAACCAAGGAACCAGCCTTAATGCATCCTAA
>JAQYVO010000212.1 GCA_030145425.1 Chromatiales bacterium
CGAGATAACCCTGGAGCATATAGAGGCTATACTGATCGAGACCGGTTTTCACATCAGCACCCGGCTTATCTGTGCACTGAAACGGGCCCTCTACTATTACACCGAAGAGACGCAGCGGACGAACTGCGGCTGCCCCAAGGGCGAGACGAATTGCACCCGCAAGGTATTCGTCAACCGTTATCAGCGCCGGGACCACGAACTGCGCGACCACCGCCCGGAGCACTGGCGAAAATACCTGTAAAGCCAGTTCCTCTCCGCATCAACTACCCATGAATGACGAACAACTGCTGCGCTACAGCCGCCAGATCATGCTGCCTCAGATCGGAATAGAGGGTCAGGAGCGGCTGCTTGATGCCCGGGTGCTGATCATAGGTCTGGGTGGACTCGGCTCCCCGGTGGCCATGTATCTTGCCGCGGCCGGCATCGGGACACTGGTGCTGGTTGATTTCGACCGGGTGGACCTCACCAATCTGCAGCGTCAGATAATCCACAGCACGGAGCACATCGGATCGCTCAAAGTCGACTCCGCCCGGGAGACCCTGCTCGGCCTGAATCCCGAATGCCGAATCGAAACCCGCCCGAAGATCCTGGAGAAGGATGAACTGGTCAGCCAGGTGGCGGAGGTCGACCTGGTAGTGGACGGAAGTGACAATTTCACGACCCGGTTCGCCGTCAACGATGCCTGTTTCCACAACGGTAAACCCCTGGTGTCCGGCGCAGCGATCCGAATGGAGGGCCAGGTGGGCGTCTTCAGCGGTCGCCCCGGCGGTCCCTGCTATCGCTGCCTTTACGGCCACGGAGGTGATCTGGATGAAAGCTGCTCCGAGAACGGCGTACTCTCACCCCTGGTCGGCATTATCGGCAGCGTGCAGGCCATGGAGGCGATCAAGGTAATCACCGGGGCCGGCACCCCCCTGACGGGCCGGCTGCTGCTGCTCGACGCCCTGCATATGGAGTGGCGCTCCCTGAAACTGAAAGCGGATCCTGTATGCCCTGTCTGCCAGAAAACGGATGGAGAAAAATGACGGCTTCCTCTCAACCCAAGGGCACCCGCGACTATCTGGACAGACTGCGGAGAGACATCGTCTTCACGGAAACCGTGAGGGGACAGCAGCTCAACTTCCACACAACATGGGGCTTGTTCTCCCCAAAAGGTCTCGATGCCGGCAGTCGGCTGCTGCTGGAACACCTGGAGATCGCCCCCGAAGACGACACCCTGGACCTGGGCTGCGGATACGGCCCTCTCGGGCTGACCATGGCCAGGCTGGCCCCGCGGGGTACCCATGTCCTGGTGGACAAGGACTTCGTGGCGGTCGATTACAGCCGGAAAAACGCGGAGTTCAACGGAATCGCCAATGCCGAATGCTTTCTCAGCAACGGTTTCGATCAGATTGGCAGGCGCCGATTCGATCTGATCGTATCCAATCTTCCGGCAAAGGTGGGAAAGGAGCTCTACTATCTCTATTTCCATGACGCCCTTGCTCACATGAACCCCGGAGCCAGATTCTACGTCGTCACCATCAGCGGCATCAGAAAGTTCGTACAAAAGGCATTCCAGGAAGTATTCGGCAACTACGCGAAAATCAAGCAGGGAAGCACCTATACCGTGGCCCTGGCCCGTGTTCCCCAGCCCCGGGGCCATACAGGCAATGCCGCCGGTTGATCGCTTGGGATTAATACCCATAGCGGGACCAGAGAAATCAAGGTACAATTTTCATGAGTTCCTCCGCAAAACGGGAGGCATGGTACGAAAAACAAAACATCCGGTCGGCCCAAACCCCGCTGACTGAAGCACCCGACCCGGAAGGCCTACCATCTTCTTCGCGATACCTGTTTATCGCACTCTTCGTGTCCTCCCGAGCCTCGGGTGAATAATTTTTCCAGCTCCCTCATCAGAAGGCTGAAACGCGGGACAACCGATTCATGGGCAAAGCAAAAATACTGGTCGCGGACGATGACACGGCCATGCTTGCAATGCTCGGCAATGGATTGCGGAGTGCAGGCTACGAGGTGATCACGGCCACCAACGGCGAAGAAGCGCTCGACCTCGGCCGGGGACAAAAACCCGACCTGGCTGTGCTGGATATCCGCATGCCGGGGATCTTCGGCATTGAGGTGGCGCGCCGATTGCGGGAATCACCGGGGATAGATTCCATCTTTCTCAGCGCCTACTCGGACAAGGAGGTCGTCGAACTCGCCACCCGTGAAGGGGCCATGAGCTATCTCGTCAAACCCGTCAATCCCGATCAGCTGATCCCGGCCATCGAGGCCGCTTTGGGGCGATCCGCGGATATACGCCGACTGCACGAAAAAGAGGTGCTGCTCACGGACACCATCAAGAGCAACCGCGAGATCAGCGTCGCCATCGGCATGTACATGGAGAAATTCAACACCCGGGAACAGGACGCCTTCTTTGCACTTCGCGATTACGCACGCTCCAAGAGCCGGAAACTCGTCGATCTGGCCCGCCAACTGGTAAAGGGGGGCGAGGGCAGGGAAAGACTGCTGAAAACCATTCGCCGGGACAGGAGTACGCGTACCGGCGGACACCAGTAACCCCTAGAAAACCCCGAAAATCCTAAATTTTCTCTCGAATTGTCCGCTATAGGGCATGCATCGTACCCACGGAACCGAGAGAAAACACCTTGCCCCCACAAGACAAAAGCCTGTTACCAAATCCGCAGTCCAGCGCCGAACTGCTGCGAATGACGATCCCCATGATGCGGGAACAGGGTATCCCCACAACGCCACAAAACTACGCTGTCTGGTTTCACTACATAAATGGCGACATGCCAGATCTGAAAGCGCATATAGACCAGATCCTGAACGATGGTCTTGCCTTCACCGAACAGCTCAACGAATCCCTTTACAGAGATTATCTGTCCGAGCACAACCTGGAAAGAGTCGACGAGATCCGCCGGGAGGTGCTGCTCACGCTCAATGAGACCTCCGCCACCCTGCACGACACCGGCACCGATGCGGAGAGTTACGGCAGGACCCTGGAACAGTTCGATGAATCCTGCAACAACGCCGATTCCCTGGGTGATGTATTCGACCTTATGACGAGCGTACTTGTCGAGACCAGAAAAATGAAAGCGTCCGTGGATGAGATTCAGAGGGATTTCGCCTTGAAATCGGCGGAAATGGAACAGCTCCGGGAAGAGCTGGAACAGGCACGACAGATGGCCTCGATCGACGCCCTGACCGGCCTGGTCAACAGGGGATCCTTCTTCGACACCCTGGAGGAACAAATCGGGCTCATCAAAAACGTGGAGGAGACGCCGCTTTGCATGGTGATGTTCGACATAGATCACTTCAAACGGGTCAATGACACCTTCGGGCATCTGGTGGGGGACAAAGTGATACGTTTCGTGGCGAAAACCCTTCAGCAGTCGATCAAGGGCCTTGATACAGCGGCCCGATACGGCGGCGAGGAGTTCGCCGTGCTACTCCCGGAAACTGCGACAAAAGGCGCTGTGATCCTCTGCAACCGGATACGGGAGCGCATCTCCGGAACCAACCTGGTGCGCACGGGAACCCGCATACCCCTCGGGCAGATCACTGTCTCTGCAGGCGTTGCGGCGTACCGGCCCGGGGAGGATATGATGGAGTTGGTACGGCGGGCGGACGAGGCCTTGTACCGGTCCAAGAGAGAAGGTCGAAATCAGGTGCAGGCTGCCGCCTAGCCCAGCTTCTGCTTCAGCAGCTCGTTGACCTGCTGTGGATTGGCCTTGCCCCCGGACGCCTTCATCACCTGGCCCACGAAAAAACCCAGCATCTTCTGCTGCTTGGCATCCTCGGCCGCACGATAGTTCTCGACCTGACCGGGGTTGGCGGCCATGACTTCCTCGACGACCTTTTCGATTGCCCCGCTGTCGGTGATCTGCTTCAACCCCCGGGCCTCGATGATGCTGTCGGCGTCACCCTCACCGGACCACATGGCCTCGAACACCTGCTTGGCAATCTTTCCTGATATGGTCCCATCGGAAATCCGCCGGAGCATGCCCCCCAGCATCTGTGGCGTCACCGGTGACTCGGATACGTCGATCCCCTCCTTGTTGAGGGCTCCGGAAAGCCCTCCCATGACCCAGTTGGCAGCCAGCCTGGAATCACCCGCCTCCCCCGCGACCGCTTCGAAAAAATCCGCCAGGGCCTGACTGCCCGTGAGCATCTGGGCGTCCGGGGCGGGTAGCCCGTACTCGCCGGAGAATCGTTGTCGCTTGGCGTCCGGCAGCTCCGGCATGTTCTCGACGGCCGCGGCAATAAAGGCGTCATCCAGTTCCACCGGCAACAGATCGGGATCCGGGAAATAACGGTAATCATTGGCCTCTTCCTTGGACCTCATGGAGCGCGTCTCGTCTTTGTCGGCATCGTAAAGCCGGGTCTCCTGCACCACCCGCCCCCCGGACTCCAGCAGGTCGATCTGGCGTTCCACCTCGAAGTTGATGGCCCTTTCCAGGAAGCGGAAGGAGTTGAGATTCTTCAATTCGGCACGGGTGCCCAGTTCCCCTCCCGGGGGCCTGACCGAAACGTTGGCATCGGCCCGGAAGGAGCCCTCCTGCATGTTGCCGTCACAGATGCCCAGATAGCGAACCACCTGGTGAATCTTCCTGGCGTATGCGACGGCTTCCTTAGCCGAGCGCATGTCCGGCTCGGAGACGATCTCCAGCAGCGGGGTTCCCGCCCTGTTCAGGTCGATACCGGTCAATCCGTGAAAATCCTCATGCAGCGATTTGCCCGCATCCTCCTCCAGATGGGCACGGGTCACCCCGACGATCTTGGTGTCGCCGTTCTCGAGCACGATCTCCACCTGCCCCATACCGACGATGGGTAACTCGAACTGGCTGATCTGGTAGCCCTTGGGCAGATCCGGGTAGAAATAGTTCTTGCGGGCGAAGATCGACCGGCGGCCCAGGGCGGCGTCGATGGCAACACCAAATCTGACGGCCATCCGCACCGCCTCCCGGTTCAACACGGGCAGCACGCCCGGCAGCCCCAGATCGACACTGCAGGCCTGGGTGTTGGGGTCGGCACCGAAAGCGGTTGAGGCACCGGAAAAGATTTTCGACCGGGTGGCCAGCTGGGCATGGACCTCAAGCCCTATGACAGTTTCCCATTGCATACTAATAGCCCTCAGGTACTGCCAGGTGCCAGTCGGTGGCCTGCTGCAGCTTGTGCGCGACGTTAAGCAGCTCCGCCTCCCGAAAATAGTTGCCGATGATCTGCAGGCCTGCCGGCCTGCCCCCGACCAGCGCCGTGGGTATGGAGATGCCTGGCAGCCCGGCGAGATTCACGGCAATGGTGTAGATGTCGGACAGGTACATGGTTACCGGGTCGTCCGTCCGC
>JAQYVO010000251.1 GCA_030145425.1 Chromatiales bacterium
AGGGCCCCTCAAGGCCGCGATATTGTGTTCCAGAACCTGCTGTTGATCCAAGGTATGTATCGTATCCCGGTGTTCGGAAAGTATCCTCTGCAGCGTTTCCACAACCTCGTCGATTTCCTCGGCCGGGTGTCCGAAATGCTGGGGCAGGGGGTCCTCCAGTCCGGGCTCGGACAGGGGACGGAAATTCACGGCGGGCAGTCCCAGGACGGCCGCCTCGATGAGGGTGGTGCAGCCGTTGGCCACCAGTGCCCGGGCGGCCAGCAGCCAGGGGACCACGCTGCCTTCGTTGACGACATGCAGATTGGGATGCCCGGCCTGCACGGCAAGCCAGGGCTCGTGACTCTCGGAAGGATGGGGGCGCAGCACAATGCTGTGTTCGGGAAAGGCCCCGCAGAGCCTGGGAAGCATCTGCTTGAACCTCTCGAACAGCTGGACCTTCAGACGGCCGCGCCCCACGTCGAACGGGTTGCCCGCGCCTGGCCCACGCCCCTCCACGGCCGCCTTCATTTCACCCAGATGGGAGAAGTAATGATTGATCTGCCCGAAATTGGTGTTGATCAGGATGAAATCCCCATACCGATCCCTGAGGCGCTGTGCGTCCTCTTGATAGAAATCCCGCAGTTCGGGGCGCATCAGGTCGATTCGGGGGTTGCCGGTGATATGGATGGGTGCACCGTGATAGGCAGGGTAGCGGCGCAGCGCTTCGGCATTGTCCTCCCCCCAGACCATGAGATGGGAAACGGCCCTAACTGCCTCCGGTGACAGTCGGCGCTGATAATATTCGTCACCGGCAAACCGCACCAGTCCCTCTTCGTCCCAGGCCACGATCTCATGGCCCAGCTGACGCAGGATCCTGAACATGCGGTTGCTCAATCTGCGCATGCTCTTGGCCAGATAGACCCCCCTTGGAATCGAGCCCACCTTGTAGTGGACGAAGGCGCGGGAACCGAGCACCACGGGAAAACCGCGTTCCGCCGCCACGCTGGCCAACAGCAGCTTGGCATCGAGTTCCCGGACCTGGTTCTCGACCGGGAGCATGAGTGTCGAAACGGTCATTGCACTCCCTGGGCCTGCTGCAGCAGAAACTCCGCCCAGGCCAGGTCCAGGGGTTCATCGATGTTGACCACCGGCCGTTCGACGGGCACTGCCAGCGTATCCTCCTGAATGATCTTGCCCCGATCCACGAGCCCTTCCCGGGTCACCGCGTAAGTCAGACCGTTGCGGTAAAAATACTCGGGTATCATCTGCCGCGAGGTGTATTTCAATCCGTCTTTCAGGTAGGGCATCAAGTGTCCCTTGTCGTTTACACAGAGGGTCCTTTCAGGGGTGAAGTGGGCCGGGGTGCGGCTCACGGTAACCGCCGAGCTGCAGCCGCTTTCCAGCAGTGCCCGTACCGTCCGGGTAACGTCGTCGGCACGCCGCATCGGGCTGGTAGGCTCCAGCAGCACCGAGATATCGAAGTGGGCGTCACAGTGGGCTTCGCTGGCCAGCCAGGCGTGCCGCCACATGTCCACCGCGGTGGATCGGTCCGCCGCCAGTTCCGGCGGACGCATGAAAGGCACCTGAAGTCCCTGTCGCCGGCCTTCCTCCGCTATCTCATCGTCATCGGTGGAGAGCACCGCGAAATCGAGCCAGTCCAGTGCGGCCACCACCCCGGCCGCGTGGGCGATCAGCGTGCGGCCCCCGAGCCGGGCCAGATTCTTTCGCGGTATGCCCTTGCTCCCGCCTCTGGCGGGGATCACCGCCAGCACCCTTTTGTTTTCCAGACTCATCTGTATTCACCTGCTGATTCTGATCAGCTTGTTAACTATCTGGTTACACCGACTTTCAGGCCGCGATGCGATAGATATGCTCCCGGACCCGCTCCACACGCAGCGGCTCCCGGTCGCCCAGCAGCCGCTGGAACCGCTCCACCCGTTCCCTCATCTCGTCCAGGGTCAGTCCCGGATAACGGTGTCTTTGAAACTCCGGCCGGTACTTGGAGTCCGGCAGATGCCCCTTGAACGTCTTGACCAGGCGCCGCCAGTTGGCGCGCCGCCAGCCCCCCAGCCACTGACCCGGGGAATGCCGCTGGTTTATTTCGGAGGTCGATGCAATGGTCGTCAGCGCGTCGACGATGCGCTCGCTGGCGAGAGGTCCCGTCCCGGCGGAAAGGTAGGGTGCAAACAAAGACCTTCTTTCCTCGCCGTCTGCCGCACCCAGGTCACCCTTCAGAATGCTTTGCAGGGTCCCGCGGAGTTCATCGAAGTCGAAACACTCGTGACTGAGACGGTTCGGCAGCGCGAACACCTCGTCGTCAAAATAAGGGTTCACGCTGGGACGATAGGCGATGGCGGGAACGCCTGCCATGTAGGCCTCTACACCGGTGGTGCATCCGTTGTGTATCAGCGCCCTGCTGGCCATCAGCCAGGGGATCACATTCCCCCTGTTGTCGACCCTTACCCTCAAAGAGCGTTTAGCGAGTTCTTGGTAGATATCGGGCAGTTCCACCGGGTGAGGGCGGATGACGATATTCAACTGCGGAAATGCCTGCTCCAACCGGGGTATGAGTTCTTGAAAGCTTTCGAACAGGGCCTGCTTATGTGTCTGCAGACCCTCTGCATACTCCCTGCGCATGCCGACTGCGGCCCGGCCGACGACGGGTCCGTCGATGCCCTTTCCCTTGAGGAACAGGTTCTGACTGGAGTTGAAGGCATTGACCGTGCCGAAATTGGTGTTGACCAGGAGAAAATCCCCATACTCCCGAACAAGCCTGTCCGCTTCGTCCTGGTAGTAACCCCGTAATTCCGGACGCAGCATATCGCCCCTGGGATTTCCCGTGATATGGATCGGGGTGTCGGGATAGTCCGGATAGCTTCGCCAAAGGGCCGCGTTCTCTTCACCCCAGGCAAACAGATGAGACACGCAACGGATTGCCGTGGGGGAGAGCCGTCGTGTGAAATAGGTCTCGGCCGGCGGGTGTACCAGCGCCTCTTCATCCCAGGCCGCTATCCTGTGCCCGAGCATTTCCATGATGCGGAACATCTTGACACTTCGCTCTGTCATGCTCTTGGAGAGGTAGATGCCGCGCGGAAATGATGCAATGTGAAAATCCACTTCGAGACGGGAACCGATCAGGCAGTCGAACCCGCGCCGGGCGGCAATGCAGGCCAGCAGAATCTTGGGTTCGAGTTCCCGCACCTGATTCTCGACAGGCACGATCAGGGTGTTTTTTGGGTTGCTCATCGCTTGCTTGATAAAAGATTTTGAACCGCAGAGGCGCGGAGACGCAGAGAAAAACTTTTATTTATAAGAGAAGTTCTCCGCGTCTCTGCGCCTCTGCGGTTAGTCTTCAGGGACGTCACGCAGAAGTTTTGAAATGATATAAAGCACAATTCTAACATGGAGCTGATACTGAATATTTTAATGTGAAGGCAAAGTTTAGTACCAGGTTCGGTCACCGGAGTTGTCTGTTCAGGCCGATCTGTTATCAGAACGGGCCGTAGCAACTAAAGCCGGGGGTAAACCGGTTCAACGCGTACTTCGCAGGGTGTACACTTGAGGCCGTTTTCCGGCAAGGTCAAATCCGCCTATGCCGGGCATCGGCATGCAAGCGGCTTTCAGCAGTTATCCGAGGTTAACCATGACAATCAAAGTAGTTTACACCGGTCCCGTTCAGGCTGTCGTCTGGCTCGAAGAGGCGCTCGGCAACGGTTTCGAGTTGATTCACGTGGAAGCGGAACCAGGCGAGGTGGCCTCGGGCCTGCAGCAGGCGGACGTGTTCCTCGATGCGTCCATGAAAGTCGCCTTGACCGGTGCCATGATTGAAGCGGCAAAGTCGCTGCGACTCATCATCACAGCGACCACGGGTGCCGATCACATAGACGCCGCGGCACTCGAGTCACGCGGGATCCCGCTGAAGACACTGCGCGGCCAGGGCGAGTTTCTGCGCAACATCACACCCGCGGCGGAACTGAGCTGGCTGCTGCTGATGACCTGTGCCAGGCGTCTGCGGGGGGCGATCAGGCATGTGGAGGAGGGCGGCTGGGACCGTCAGCAGTTCCCCGGCATGATGCTGCATGGACGCACACTCGGCACCGTCGGCTGCGGCCGCATCGGCACCTGGGTTTCGCGCTACGCAACGGCATTTGGTATGCGGGTCATCGGCTACGATCCCATCCTGCAGACATTCCCCGAAACCATTGAGCAGGCCTCTCTTGAAGAAGTGTTCTCCCGTTCCGATCTCATCGCGCTGACCCTTACCTTCAATGAAGAGACGAAGGGGCTGATCGGCAGCCGGGAACTGGGCATGATGAAAGAGGGTGCGGTGCTGGTTAACACCTCCCGGGGTGCCATAGTTCGCGAAGCAGACCTGCTTGAAGGCCTGAAGGCGGGAAGGCCGGCGTTTTTCGGCACCGACGTGGTGGAGGGTGAGCCCGAGATCGGGCAGAGCCCCATCTGGCAGTACGCAAGAGATCACGACAATGTGGTCATCACACCCCATATCGGTGGGTTCAGCCCCGATGCCCTGGAGCGGGTACTGCGTTTCACCGCACAGCGCATCCGCTCTTTCTTTGAAATGGATTGATGGGAATCTGAATGTACGAACAGTTAGTCGAGGAATTTGTCGCCGCCGGTGGCCGTCGGGCCTTCGGCATTACCGGCAGTGGTCCGAGTCTGCGCCTGATAGACAGCCTGGAAGGTGCCGGTGTCGAGTTCATAACCACCGGTCATGAGAGCACCGCCGCACTGATGTCCGGCGTCTCGGCCCGGTTGGGCGGCAGTCCGGCTCTGGCCCTGACCATCAAGGGACCGGGGTTCATGAACATGCTCCCCGGACTCCTCTGCAACGCCTACGAGGGAAATCCCTCGATCTCGGTGTCGGAGTCCTATCCCCAGGGTCATGCGGACGCGCGCTGTCACAAATGGCTGGATCACGGGAGGGCCGGTGGTGAGTTTCTGAAACGGCATCTGTTCTACGAGCCCGGCCAAGGGCTTCTGGCGCGCTGCTGGCAGGCCGCCCGTCAGGAGTGTCCGGGGCCTGTACATCTGGATCTCGGCGCCGGTGAGAATCGTGCAGAATCTCCCATAGAGGCGGAAGCCACCCCCGAATTCGAGCGGCTTGAACAGAAGATCGCGCAATCGGACCGGCCCATGCTGGTGATCGGCTCCCTCGGTCTGCGGGCCGCCTGGAGCGGCGAACTGCAGGGACTCTCCATACCGGTATTTACCACGCCGTCCGGCAAGGGTGCCATCGATGAGTCCTCGGCCATGGCCGGCGGCGTCTTTACCGGGGCGGGCAAGACCGACACACCGGAGAAGCAGCTGCTGCCGGAGGCCGATCTGTTGATTACCCTGGGTGCGCGTGCAGGGGAGATGCTCAACCCCGAGTTCGGCATAGACACCCTGAACCTGGATACCCTAGCACCGAGTGCAGACCGGGTCTTTCCGGCACGTCATCTCGCGGGGCAGACCCACGTGTTAAACGAGGGGCAGATCCGGGATCTGTTCGCCCTGCTGCGGGAAAAGGCCTGGGGCCGGGATATGATTGCCGACAGCCACGCGCGGCTGGATGCCATCGCGGACCGCTTCGGCTGGAGTCCCGTTGCCGCCATGCGCCGGGTGCAGGCCATGGTCCCCGGGGCAATCCAGGTGCTGGACACCGGAAACTATACCGTAATGGGCGAGCATTTCCTGCGGGCCGGGATGGCCTCCGAGGTACTCGGCACCCCGAACGGACGCTACATGGGCGCGGCACTGGGCTACGCGCTTGGTGCGTCCTTTTCCATGCCCGATACACCGGTCATCCTTTGGATAGGCGACGGTGGTATCCGGTCACTGATCGGTGAACTGGCGCTGGCCGCCGAATACAACCGCCGCTTGCTGGTGCTGGTCATGAAGGACGGAAATTTCGGCAGTATCAGGGGCAGTGCCCTGAGCAATGGGCTGACGCAGAAACCCGTGGAACTCTCGGAGCGCTCCCTGGTTCGCATCGGAGAGGCAATGGGCCTGAATACCGGCATCATCGAAGACGAGGCCGGGCTGGTCGACATGCTAGAGGCGTGGCAGCAGGATCCCGGACCCTCTCTCTACGAGTGCCCCTTGAACCCTGACGAATACATCGAATTGACCGCTTGCCTGAGATGAACAGAGAAAAACAGATCCTGGTTGCAGGTGCCGGCTCCGCCGGTCAACGTCATGGACAAAACCTGGGAAAACTGGGCTGCGTTGTCAGCTACTATGATCCTCGCGCGGACCGGGTCGAGGAGGCCGCCGCCGGAAACGCCGCAGCCGGACGATTCACGGACTTTAACGCGGCCGTTGCCGATCGCCAATGGGACGGCGTGGTCATCGCCTCGCCCCCCAATTTCCACGTGGATCAGATCTTACAGCTTCTGGAGGGACAAAGCTGTCCCGTACTCAGTGAAAAGCCCCTGAGTATCGACGCGGATTCGGCTGCCCGGCTGGTCGAGCACAGTCAGCGCATTCTCCTGGGCTATACGTACCGTTGGTGGCCACCGCTGTCGGCCTATCGCGAACAGCTTCAAAGCGGCATCATCGGCCCCGTTCGCAACATGCGCTTTGTCATGAGCGCCCACCTCGCGGATTGGCATCCCTGGGAGCCTTACCAGGACTTCTTCATGGCTCACAAGGGGCTGGGCGGCGGCGCGCTGCTGGACGAAAGCCACTTTATCGACCTGATGCTCTGGTTTCTCGGCTCGCCTGAAAGTGTCTATGCCAGTGTGGACAAGATCTCCGACCTGGAAATAGACAGCGACGACAATGTCGATATTTTGGTCAGCTACGCCTCAGGAGAGCGGGTCAATCTGCACCTCGACCTTATCGGGCGGCCCCATGAGCGCAGCATCACCGCCGTGGGTGAGAAGGGCAGCCTGGTCTACAGCTACGAGGACAATGTGATCCTGCACGGCACCCGGGGAGAGAAGGCATGGAACAGGCAGCCGTTCGGGGGTGAACGCAACGACATGTTCATGGGGGTCGCCCGCGATTACCTGGAGATGATCGATGGCAGGCTTGCCGACAAACGCTGCACCGTCGAAGACGGAGTCGCCGCCTTGCGGATCGTGGATGCCTGCCGCCTCAGTTCCGCTGAAGGCCGCAAGGTTCAGCTGGAAAATATCTGAGCAAATTCCGATCGTGAATTTCGAACTCTACCTGGGTGGACCCAACCAGCCCCGCAGACACCTCAGGAATGTCCTCGCCAGGCACGTAGCTGCGGTGCCGGCTGGGGGTGAGATCGACTGGGTGACCTACTATTTTCGCGACAGGCAGCTGGCGCAGGCACTGCTCGACGCCCACCATCGCGGTGTCAGGGTAAGGCTCACACTGGAAGGCGCGCCCCGCACCCGACATGCCAATGACCGGGTACTGGCGATGCTTCGGGGTCCTGGCGGATTAGGTGATTCACTGCGTGTCCTGAACCACCGTCCCTTACCGGGGCTGCGTTGGAAACCCCATCTGCATGAGAA
This sequence comes from Chromatiales bacterium, assembly GCA_030145425.1. Lineage (GTDB taxonomy): Bacteria > Pseudomonadota > Gammaproteobacteria > Chromatiales > Chromatiaceae > JAHEHQ01. The sequence goes on from JAQYVO010000251.1 coordinate 7,470, forward strand.
ACTCTACTGCTTTTCCCATCCTGACCCCGTTGCCCTGGTCGGTTCGTTCAATCCCTCCGGGGACGAGCCGGAGGAGGAGCCTGCCGTCATAGAAGAGATACTGGACCATGACCGGGGCCACAATGCCCTCGTGGCGATACAGGATCCGAAACTGGTGCAGGGATTGATTCGCCATGCCAGGCGGATGCACCGGGGTACACACAACGGCCTGGAGCGTTTCCGCCGGGAGATGAACCGGCCGCTGGTCAGCGGCGACACGGCGATATATTTCTGGCCCAGGATTCATGGCAACCCCATCTCCCGCCTGCTCCGGGGATTCGGTTCAAATGCCCGGGTTCGGGTGGCCTCATCCCACATCAAGGGTCCGGGTGTCACCAGGGATTTCCTGGGCCTGAACAGCCGCGGGGCATCCGTGGATATTCTTGCCGAAAACACCCACCGGCGCGTCCCACCGAAAATCGCCACCCGGCTGGGTGATGCCGGTATTCGGCTCAGGCGCTTCGAAAACCCCGAGGCCCTGCCCATGCACAACAAATTCGTTCTGGTGGAAGCAGGAGATCAGCGCTGGACCGTATTCGGCAGCTGCAACTGGACCTCCCGCTCCCGCTGGCTGAACCATGAGATCGGAGTGATCAGTTCCGATCCGGCTCTGTTCGAGACATTCTCACAGTGCTGGGATACCATGACCGGCGAAGTCATCCAGCATCCTGCCAACCCCGATTCACTTCATCAGGCACACCCACATGACAGAGACCTGGCTTCATAAACCACGGGAGGGAGCACCCTGCACGATTATTGCGGAGGTGGCTCAGGCCCATGACGGCAGCCTCGGGATGGCCCACGCATTCATCGATGCCGCGGCCAACGCGGGGGCCGATGCCATCAAGTTCCAGACCCACATCGCGGAAGCCGAGAGCACACTGGCGGAACCCTGGCGAAAGCGCTTCAGTCAGCAGGATGACACCCGCCTCGATTACTGGCGGCGCATGGAATTCACCCCGGAGCAGTGGCAGGGGTTGAAGGCCCACAGCGATTATCGGGGCTTGCTGTTTCTCAGCTCGCCGTTTTCCATGGCGGCCCTGGAACTTTTGCAGCGCATAGGCGTGGCGGGCTGGAAGATCCCCTCCGGCGAGATAAACAACCCACATCTGCTGGAGGCCATGGGCGGCAGCGGCCTGCCGATCATGATCTCGACGGGGATGAGCCCCTGGGAGGAGATCGACAAGGCGGTGGAACAGGTGCGTGGTTTTGATATCCCACTCGCTGTCTTGCAGTGCACGTCAATGTATCCCTGTCCGCCGGAACAGGTGGGGCTAAATGTAATTAGCGAATTTCGCCAGCGGTATGGCTGCGCTGTGGGGCTCTCAGATCATTCGGCGGCCATCTACGCAGGCTTGGCCGCGGCAAGCCTGGGTATCGAGGTGCTCGAGGTCCACTTTACGCCCAGCCGGGAGCTGTTTGGCCCCGACATACCCGCATCCGTAACCACCGGGGAATTGAGGCAGCTGGTCGAAGGGGTGCGTGCCATCGAGACCATGCGAGCCCATCCGGTGGATAAATCCACCCCCGCCGATGCGGTCAAGCCGCTACGCGGCATTTTCATGAAAAGCGTGGTCGCGCGGGTGGATATACCGGCGAATACGGTTATCGGGGCCGAGCATCTTGCGGCCAAGAAGCCGGGTAGCGGCATTCCGGTCGAACGCATGGATACCCTGATCGGCATGCGTACGCGAGTGCCTGTCGCAAAGGACAGCCTGATCTCAATGAACGAATTGATGGATGAATAGTATGAGTGTTCGCAAAGTCTGCGTGGTCATTACGGCCCGGCCCAGTTATTCGAGAGTGCGCTCCGTGCTCACCGCTATCAAGGAACACCCGGACCTGGAACTGCAACTGGTGGTTGCCGCGTCGGCGCTGTTGGAGCGCTACGGCAATGCCCATCTGGTTATGGAGAAAGAGGGCTTCCATATCGATCGCCGGATCTACATGATCGTGGAAGGGGAGACCCTGGTGACGTCGGCCAAGTCCACAGGACTCGGACTGGCCGAGATAGCGACAACCCTGGATGATCTCCGACCCGACATGGTGATTACCATCGCAGACCGTTTCGAGACCATAGCCACGGCGATTGCGGCGACCTATACCAATATCCCGCTGGTGCATCTGCAGGGCGGAGAGGTAACGGGCTCCATCGACGAGAAGGTGCGGCATGCCATCACCAAGCTGGCCGATATCCACCTGGTTGCCAGCGACAAGGCGCGGGACCGGGTGGTTCGAATGGGCGAGCGGGAGGAAAAGGTGTTCGTCACGGGCTGCCCCTCCATTGATGTGGCGGCCAACGCCATCTCCCATGACAAACTGGTTCTTGATAACATATTCGACCGGTTTGGCGGCGTTGGTGAACTGCTGGATCTGAGCAAGGGTTACATCGTGGTGCTGCAACATCCGGTGACGACCGAGTATCAAGAGTCGCGGCATCACATCGAAGAGACACTGCACGCGGTGGCCGAATCGGGGCTTGATACGCTTTGGTTCTGGCCCAACGTGGACGCAGGCTCCGACGGCACGTCAAAGGGTATCCGTGCCTTCCGGGAAACCCATAAGCTGCCTAACATTCATTTTTTCAAAAACCTGCCCCCGGAAGACTTTCTGCAAGTGCTGCATCACAGCCGCTGCATCGTCGGAAATTCAAGCGTAGCCATACGTGAATGTGCGTTTCTTGGCGTGCCCGCGGTTAATATAGGCATCCGCCAGAGTGGCCGTGACCGGGGTAGAAACGTTCTCGATGTGGATTATGATCGGGCCCGGATACGGTCGGCCATCGACAGCCAGATCCGTGCCCCCCGTCCGGAACCTGACCTGCTCTATGGTGACGGCAATGCGGCGGAACGCATAGTGGATGTGCTGTCCAAGGTGGATCTCGGGATCGACAAACAGCTCACCTATTGAAGGTGTTACCTTGATTGAGTGGGTAAATCAACATTTTCGATCAAAATGTACCCCATCTATGAGCAGAACTGTAGGGTCGAATTTATTCGACCGATGCTTAAGGAACCTCGGTTCCTTAATTTGAATCAACCGGCTGTTGGCCGAATGAATTCGGCCCTACAACGGTAATATGCCCAAAATAACAACTGTGTGTTCAGAGATCAATGCTGGAATGCTGATAGATCCTCTATCAAGGTAGCCTTCCCCCCCCGCAGGCGATAGGCGATATCCGCGGCCTCCAACAGGGCGGGCTGATGGGATATCGCAAGCATCGTGTACTCACCGCGAAGACCCCCTAAGGTTTGAATTATCGCGGCTTCACTCAGGGGATCGAGTGCAGTGGTCGCTTCATCCAGTATCAGTAATTTCGGTCTGTGCACCAGGGCACGGGCGATCATGATCCGCTGACGCTGACCGCCGGACAGCTTTCCGCCCCGCTCACCCACCAGGTGATGCAGTCCCTCCGGCAATTCCTCAACGAATGCCCAGGCGCCTGCCTGCTTGAGTGCCCAGATGGCGTCCGGCTCATCGAGGTCGGGGTCGCCGAGGGTTACGTTGTTTAGTACGGTGTCATGCAGCAGCACAGTCTCCTGGGGCACGTAGCCTATGTTTCTACGCCAGGCTCTCAGATCGAGGTCCGACACGGAGACCCCATCCACCAGGATATGCCCCGCTTGAGGCTGGAGCAGCCCGATGATCAAATCCAGGCAGGTCGTTTTTCCCGAACCCGATAGTCCGATCAGTGTGGTCAGGCTGCCGGCGGGAATGCTCAGGTTCATTTCGTCGAGTATCTTTCTGTCTTCGTATGCGAAATGAACACCCAAAAGCTCAATGCCTGATTCGAGTATCGGCTCGCGGGTACCCGTGAGGTCCTCCCGTGCCGCCTGCGCATTCCGAATCGTTTCCTGGATCGACCAGTAGGCAGACTCGCTGACCGCCATTTTCTGGTAGCTGCGTTGCACCAGACCGCTCTTTTTCAGTGTCCTGGCCAGCAGGTAGCCCAGCAGTATCACCGTGGCAATCGGCAACTTCCAATGTACCAGGGTGATATAGACGCCCAGCACCAGCACCAGCGTAAACAGGATCTCCTGCCCCGCTGACAGCACCTCGGCGCTCACCACCTCCTTGCGCAGGGCACGATTGATGCTCTTGGTTTCCGAAACCAGCACCGTATCGACCAGGCCCTCCCGACCCATGGATTTAAGGGGCTTTACCGACATCAGGGTATCGGTAAGGCGACCGATCATGGATTTCGTGAATTTCGTCTGTTTGTTGCCTGCCCGGCGTGCCTTCCCGATCAGCCGGTTCAGGGCAAAGTAAATGAGAAGGCCCATCAGAAAAGCAAACAAGGCCGCCTGCCACATCACCAGGGTGGCGATGATGATGTAGACAAAGGCCTGAATGGCCTGGGATATCATGGTGGCGCCGTGGAGATAGGCGTTTGCCGCCCTGACGGCCTCGATGGACATGGAGTTGGTCAGTTGCCCCACGGGCTGATGCAGAAAATACTCCCAGCGCGACGCCAGCATGGCGCGCAGCATTCCCAGGCGCAGATCGGTGGCGATATGGGCCACGATGTACCCGGCCCGTTTTTTGGCCAGCAGCACCATCACGCCTCTGGCGACGGATCCCAAGACGATGATCATCAGCAGCAGTTCGACACTCGGCGTCAGGCCCAGATACTCGATTCCGTCGATCAGCGTCTGCCCCAACTCCGATCCCTGATCCGCGTCTCCACTAACCTCCGGACCGGGCTTGTCGATAAAGCGGTTCAACAAAGGCAGGAGTGCCGTCAGACTTACACCTTCCGCCAGTCCCGCGATGAGCAGTGCGGCCAGCATAATGGCGCTTTGCGTCGGATAGGCACGGATGAAGGTTTTCAGCAGGTTCACGTGGGTTAGGCAGGCGTCAGGGAAGGGGGAGTCTTCAGGAAGTGGGCGAAATCAAGCGATCGCCAGTCAGCCGGACTGCTCCGGCGCTATTTTCTCTCTGATGTCGGAAAAAGCCGCCAGAATCCGGTCAATCTGTTCCCGGCTGTGCGCCGCGCTCAGGCTGCAGCGCAACAGGCAGCCGCCATCCGGTGTGGCCGGTGGGAGCACCAGGTTGACGTAGATGCCTTTTGACAACAGTTCTCCCCAAACCCCGGGGGCC
>JAQYVO010000320.1 GCA_030145425.1 Chromatiales bacterium
CCCTTGGGGCAGCCGCAGTTCGTCCGCTGCGTCTCTTCGGTGTAATAGTAGAGGGCCCGTTTCAGTGCACAGATAAGCCGGGTGCTGATGTGAAAACCGGTCTCGATCAGTATAGCCTCTATATGCTCCAGGGTTATCTCGAGCACGTTATAGCGGATCTTGAGCAGATGCGGGCTCTGGGTCTCCACCACCATCACACCGTCCAGATCCGCCAACAGCAACGCAGCCGTCCCCGCCTGATCGGGATCGGGATGGAGTTCATTGAACTCGATCAGCCGGTTTTTGATGATGTCCTCTACATCGCTTTCCATATATTGGGAATCCTAACCTTTGACCAGGATTTATCAAGGGTTTTGGGTTTATTCCCTGGATTCCATTAGGTTTCATCCCGGCTGTAGGGCCGAATTCATTCGGCCGAGTGCGAATGAATTCGCACCTACACAGCACAGATACAACATTTTGTGCCAAGGGGCGCAAACCGCCCACTCGCTTTTTTCTTATTGTTTTCGAATGCTGGACTCTTCGCTACGTCGGATCCACGCTGTAGGGCCGAATTCATTCGGCCGAGTGCGAATAAATTCGCACCTACATAGCACTCGATCAATATGTGATATGGCGAACCCAATACTCAACAAAATGGTATCGCTCTGCGTCTCTGCGGTTCAATCAGTAAATCTTCCTTCGGTAATGCGATCCCGCCCGCCCAGGTCCTGGCGGGTCTGGATGTCCGACAGACCTGCCTGGTGCATGAGCCGGCGGACCGACTCGCCCTGATCGAATCCGTGTTCCAGGATCAGCCAGCCCCCTGGTTTGAGATAACCGGAGGCTTCCGCGATCAGATCGCGGATGGCATTCAATCCATCCGGCCCGGACAAGAGGGCCGGGTCCGGTTCCCAGGGAAGCCCATCCTGTTGCAAATGGGGGTCTCCCTCAGCCACATAGGGCGGATTGCTCAGGATCATATCCAGGACAGTTCCCTCCGGGAGTGCCTTGAACCAGTCACCCTGGCGGGTATCCACTGAATTAAGCCCCAGGCTCCTGAAGTTTTCCGCAGCCACGATGAGGGTGGCTTGTGAGACGTCTGTGGCGAGTATCCGGCAGCACGGGCGCTCAACGGCAACTGCTGCGGCGATGGCGCCGCTGCCGGTTCCGAGATCGACAATGTGCCAGGAAGTGTCTTCGGGAATCAATTCCAACGCCCGCAGCACCAGGGTTTCAGTGTCGGGACGGGGTATCAGCGTATCTGCGGTCACCTTCAGGCTCAGGGACCAAAACTCCTTCTTTCCCTTGAGATAGGCTACCGGTTCGCCCAGGAGGCGCCTTTCTATGAGCTTGTCGTAGGCATCCTGCTGGGCCTGGCTCAACAATCTGTCGGGCCAGGCAACCAGGTGCGTGCGGGACCGGCCCAGGATGAAAGCAAGCAGGACCTCAGCATCGAGTCGTCTGTCTTCCAGCGATTCGAGCCGTTGGATGGCCCTGTCCAGCGCCAGGGAGATCGTGGCGGGGCGCACTGGTCTCAGTCGTTTTCTGCGGATAACAGGGTTAGCTGCTCGACCTGATGCTCCTGGATCAGCGGGTCGATCACCTGGTCAAGGGCGCCTTGCACAATCTCATCCAACTTGTACAGCGTCAGGTTGATCCGGTGATCCGTGACCCGGTTCTGGGGGAAGTTATAGGTGCGTATTCTCTCCGAGCGGTCGCCGCTGCCCACTTGGAGCTTGCGTGATTGTGCCTGCTCTATGTCCTGTTCCTGCCGCAGACCGGCAAGCAGTTTCGCCTGAAGCAGGGACATGGCCCGGGCCTTGTTCTTGTGCTGGGAGCGCTCGTCCTGGCACTCGACCACAATGCCGCTGGGCAGGTGGGTGATGCGCACGGCGGAATCGGTCTTGTTGACGTGTTGACCGCCGGCCCCCGAGGCGCGGTAGGTGTCGATGCGCAGGTCACCGCTGTTGATTTCCACGCCGTCGATGGCGTCTGCTTCGGGCAGAATGGCCACGGTACAGGCTGAAGTGTGGATGCGCCCCTGGGATTCGGTGTCCGGTACCCGCTGCACCCGATGGGTCCCCGATTCGAACTTCAACCGGGAATAGACGCCGTTTCCGCTGACCCGGCTGATGATCTCCTTGTATCCTCCCTGTTCCCCCCGGCTTTCGCTGATGGGCTCCACCTTCCAGCCCTGCAGCTCGGCAAAGCGAAGATACATACGGTTCACGTCACCGGCAAACAGGGCCGCCTCGGCACCGCCGGTGCCTGCCCGTACCTCCAGAAATACATTGCGCTGATCGTTGGGGTCCGGCGGTATGAGCAGCAGTTCGAGCTGGGGTTCCAGATTCTCCTGCAGCTGCCGGGCCTGCTCCATTTCCTCCCGTGCCAGCTCCGCCATCTCCTGGTCTTCCAGCATTTCCCTGGCGCCGGAGATGGCCCCTTCGGTGCTCTGGTAGCGGCCAAAGCAGTCAACCACCGGGTTGAGCTGGGCGTACTCCTGGCTCAGACTGCGGTACTGGTCCTGATTTCCCTGAACCTCCGGATCGGCGAGCAGGGCAGTGATCTCCTCGAACCGTTCGGTGATTCGTTCGAGTTTACTGCGGATGGATGGCTTCATTTACTGCCGTCGGAATCCTGGATCTGAAACAGGGTGTTGGCCGCCTCCAATAGTTCCATTTGACCCTCGAATCCAGCCTGCCTGATCTGGGTGCTGGGTGTGTGCAGGAGTTTATTGGTCAGGGTGCGGGCGAGAAAATTCAGTACTTCCTCCGGGGGCGTGCCTTTCCTGAGTTGGCGCAGGGCCCGTTCCAGCACCTCGTTTCGCATCTTTTCCGCCTGACGCCGGTAATCCTGGACCATGCCCGCGGCATCCAGGGAGCGCAGCCAGCCCATAAACTCCTCGGTATGCAGTTCTATGATCTCACCGGCCTGCTCGGCGGCTTCCTGCCGGGAGCGCATGTTCTCCGCAACCACCTCCTTGAGGTCGTCCACCGTGTACAGATAGACGTCTTTCAGGTCCGCGATTTCAGCCTCGATATCCCGGGGAACGGCAATATCCACCATGAACATGGGCTGGTGCTTGCGCTTTTTCAAGGCGCTTTCGACGGTGCCCTTCCCCAGCACGGGCAGGGGGCTGGCCGTGGAGGAAATGACGATGTCTGCTTCGGCCAGATGAGCGGGGAGCTCCGTGAGGGCAATGGCGTAACCATGGAACTGGTTGGCCAGGCTGTGGGCCCGTTCCATGGTCCGGTTGGCGACGATGATGCGGCCAATCCCCTGCTGGTGGAGGTGGCGGGCTGCCAACTCAATGGTTTCGCCGGCGCCTATGAGCAGTGCCGTTTGTTCGGTCAGGTCACTGAAGATCTGTTTTGCCAGACTGACGGCGGCGAAGGCAACTGACACCGGGCTGTGCCCGATGGCCGTATCGGTCCGGACCTGCTTGGCCACGGAGAAGGTGTGCTGAAACAGGCGGCCAAGCAGTTTTCCGACGCTCCCCGCATCCATGGCGGTTTGATAGGCCTGTTTCACCTGGCCGAGTATCTGGGGTTCTCCCAGCACCATGGAATCCAGCCCACAGGCGACATTCAGCAGGTGCTGTACACCCATCCGGTTTTCGTGGCCGTATAAATAGGGCGAGATGGTCTCCAGCTCAAGCCCGTGAAACTCGCCCAACCATTGGCTGATGTCTTCTTGGGCGACATCCGTCAGTGCGCAGTAGACCTCCGTCCGGTTACAGGTTGAGAGGATAATCGCCTCTTCAATTCCCGGGCGCTGGGTCAAGCTTCGCAGGGCGCCGACGATAATATCCGGACCAAAGGTCACCCTTTCACGGATGCTTACCGGTGCGTTTTTGTGGTTGAGGCCTATTGCGAACAGTGACATAGGGATTCAGCGGGGATACCTGCGTTTCGAAATTTTGAATTATCAAGAGGTTGAATACAAGTTTGATGAGAACTTTTTCACGCGGTTTCCTGAATCTGTGATCTCTTTGTTATGATGGGCGGGATAATTCCGGGAACTGGGAGGCAGCTCGAAAACCAATGAATTTGCGGGTAATTAACGCCACGCTACTGTGTGGCCCGCTGCTGTTTGCGGGGTGTGCGACGACCACCCAGGAACAGACCGCCGATAAGCCTGATTCCGTGGTATTGCCCTTCGAATCACCGGAAGCACCCATGGATGAGCTGGATGCCGATGCTGTGTTCAGTGCATTGGTGGGAGAGATTGCTGCTCAGCGGGGGGATTTGGAGACGGCCTACCGTCATCAGCTTCAGACCGCCGTTCTAACCGGGGATGCCCAGGCGGCCGAAAGGGCGACTCGCATCGCGTTGGCGGTCAAGAGAAGGGATCTGGCACTGCGTGCGGTGAAAGAATGGGTAAGGCTTGCACCCAATGAAGTCCCCGCCCGCCAGTTGGCGGTGATGCTTTTTCTGGATGACAATCAGCCGGAAAAAGTGACTGAGAACATCCAGGCGATCATGGCTGTTGCCGACAGCACCGGCAGAGACGGTTTCCTGCTCGTTATGGCTGCCCTTGCCAAGTCCCGGGAACGCGATGCCGGCATGCGTCTGATGAGGCAGCTGGCCGAAGCCCATCCGCAGGATCCCAGGGCAGGCTATGCCACGGCGCGGCTGGCCCTGGGCTGGAAGCAGAATCAGGTGGCAGAGAAAGAGATCAGGGACGTCATCGGTCGACACCCGAAATGGGGCAGGGCTTACGTGCTGTTGAGCCGGATTCTGGTGATGAAAGGCGACAAGGACGGGGCTTTGGCCGTATTGGAGAAGGCAGCAGCCAGAATACCGAAGGATCCTACGGTGAACATTGCCCTGGCAAAGCTGCTGGTCGACAAGGGTGATTACGAAAAGGCTTATCGCCAGTTTCTCAAGGTCCAGCGCCTGACACCGGAAGACCCCGATATCATTTATTCACTGGGTGTTCTGGCAGTTCAGCTGGATAAACCGGAGGTGGCACGAAGGCATTTCCTGCAACTCAGGCAGAACGGCGAGATGCCGGATCAAACCTCTTACTACCTCGGTCGGCTTGACGAGGAAAAGGGTAAGCCTGATTCCGCGATCGGTTTTTACGAACAGGTGGGAAATGGAGAACTCCGCTATGAGGCACAGATTCGGATCACCCGTATCCTGGCGGGTCAGGGACGGTTGGATGAAGCGCGGGACAGGGTTCGGCAGCTTCGCTTCGAAATGCCCGAGCACTCCCCGCAACTGTACCTGGCTGAAGCGGAGCTGATGAGAAAAGAGGTGAGTGACGGGGAAGTGATGGCGTTGTACGACAAGGCGCTTGCTGCCCATCCCGACGACATTCCAATCCTATACGCCCGGGCACTGTTTGCGGTCAGTATCGGGCGGATGGATATCCTGGAAAAGGATCTGGGAAGGGTGCTGGAACTCGACCCCGAAAATGTGGATGCATTGAACGCCCTGGGCTATACCCTGGCAGACCAGACGGACAGATATCAGGAAGCCGCGGCGTACATCAAAAAGGCATACGCGCTGAGGCCCGGGGAGCCCGCGATTCTGGATAGCATGGGATGGCTTGAGTACCGCCTCGGAAATCACGAGGAAGCGCTGGGTTATCTGCAGCAGGCGATGGACAAGATGCCGGACTCCGAGATTGCAGCACACCTTGGGGAGGTACTCTGGGTTACGGGAGATCGGCAGCAGGCGCTCAAGGTCTGGAACAGAATGTTGAAAAAAGACCCGGACAGCCGGCATGTGCGGGAGACCAGAAAGCGCCTCACCGGAAATTGACCGAAGAACTCCCATTCGGGCACTGGCCAGCGCCCGCCAAGTTGAACCTGATGCTTCGCGTAGTCGGGCGGAGAGCCGACGGTTACCATCTGCTGCAAACGGTCTTTCAGTTTCTCGACGTTGGGGACAGCTTGCAGTTTCTGCCCAGAGATGACGGGTTGGTGAGGAGGCTGGGCGGCCCGGAGGGCGTTCCCCCGGATCAGGACCTGGTGGTCAGAGCGGCAGAGTTGCTGCGCCGGCGTGCCGGAACGGATCAGGGTGCGGATATCCTGCTGGAGAAAAAGGTGCCGATGGGGGCGGGCCTTGGTGGAGGCAGTTCCGATGCCGCCACCACGCTGGTGGTGTTGAACCGGCTTTGGGGTACCGGGCTCTCGACGGATGATCTGGCCGGCCTGGGCCTCGAGTTGGGCGCGGATGTGCCGGTTTTCGTTCGGGGCCGCGCGGCCTGGGGCGAGGGGGTGGGAGAAGATCTTGAACCTGTTGATCTGCCTGAGCCCTGGTATCTGGTGCTGGTTCCCCCCTGCCATGTATCCACCGCGGAAATATTCGCCGATCCCAATTTGACACGGAACTCCCCCGGGATCAAAATACGCGACTTTCTCGATGGTAACGTAGCCAATGATTGCCTGTCAGTGGTATGCAGGCGCTATCCCCAGGTTCGTGAAGCCATGGACTGGCTCGGCCGGTTCTCAACACCTCGCATGACTGGCACTGGCGCTGGAGTATTCGCTGCGTTCGGAGAGAGAGGGGATGCCCTGAATGCGTACGAACGGGCGCCGGAGCGATACCGCCCGATCTTCGCAAGGGGCATGAATCGGTCGCTTCTTTACGAATCCGGCATGTGGGCTGCGGATACCGGTTGAGAATGAATTGGGGCGTCGCCAAGCGGTAAGGCACAGGGTTTTGATCCCTGCATGCGCAGGTTCGAATCCTGCCGCCCCAGCCAGTTTGGACAGATTTGGGTCTTGTATGGACTTATTAGAGGGTATAACAGTGTCGTCAAGCGGCATGCTGCTTTTTACAGGTAATTCGAATCCTGAACTCGTGGAAGAGATCGCTGGGCGGTTGAACCAGCGTCTGGGTCGTGCCCTTGTCAGCAAGTTCAGCGATGGCGAAGTCATGGCTGAGATTATTGACAGTGTCCGTGGACGGGACGTTTACGTGATCCAGTCCACCTGCCGGCCCACCAACGATAACCTGATGGAGCTGTTGGTGATCATGGATGCCCTGCGCTGGGCTTCCGCAGGCAGGATCACAGCGGTTCTGCCCTATATGGGGTACTCCCGGCAAGATCGCCGGCCCCGTTCCGCGCGGGTGCCGATAACGGCCCGCCTGGTTGCCAAGCAGATTGCCGCGGCGGGGGCGGATCGTGTCATCACGGTGGACCTGCACGCTGACCAGATCCAGGGTTTTTTCGATATACAGGTCGACAATATCTACGCATTGCCCATTCTGCTGGGCGATGTCTGGCGTCAAAAGTACCCGGACCTGATGGTGGTTTCACCGGATGTCGGTGGCGTGGTAAGGGCGCGTGCGCTGGCCAAGCATCTGGATGACGCCGATCTTGCGATCATCGACAAAAGGCGACCGCAGGCCAATGAGGCCCAGGTGATGAACATCATCGGTAATGTCGAGGGCCGAAGCTGTGTGCTGATCGACGACATGGTGGATACCGCCGGAACCTTGTGCAAGGCCGCCCAGGCACTGAAGGACCACGGTGCCAAGATCGTTGTGGCCTACTGTACCCATCCTGTGCTTTCCGGTTCGGCCGTTCGCAACCTGGAGAACTCGGTGCTGGATGAGTTGGTGGTTTCAAATACCATTCCCCTGAATGACGAGGTCAGGAATTGCAGCAAGGTTCGCCAGATAAGCATTGCGGAGCTGCTGGCGGAAACGCTGCGCCGAATCGCCAATGACGAGTCAGTGACTTCCCTGTTCGTGGGTTAATCTAGGGCCTGTTAACAGGCTCCAGAACAAGATTTTTACGTTACCGCCTATCTGGTCGCGGAGAGGCGGTGTTTCTTTCAGACCACTTGAATGATTTGGAGCAAATCATGAGCGAAAATTCCGAAATCAAGGTCCAGATGCGCGCGGACGTGGGTAAAGGTGCGAGCCGCCGCCTGCGCCGTGCGGGCATGGTGCCTGGTATCATATATGGTGCACACAAGGATCCGGTGATGATCCAAATGGTGCACCACAAGTTGCAGAAGCAGTTGGAGCAGGAGTCGATCTTTTCCACGATTCTCACGCTTAACCTCGACGGCAAGAAGCAGCAGGTGCTGCTCAAGGATCTTCAGCGCCACCCGTACCGGCCGTTTGTCGAGCACATCGACTTTCAGCGCATTTCGGCAAGGGAGAAGATCCGTACCAATGTGCCAATACGCTTCATCAACGAAGAAAAGTCGGTCGGGATCAAAATAGGTGGTGCCTCTTCCCATCACATCGTAAACGTAGAGGTGATGTGTCTGCCAAAGGATTTGCCGGAATTTCTCGAAGTGGATGTGCAGGATATGGATATTGGCGATACCGTACTGATTTCAGGCCTGACCTTGCCCAAGGGCGTGGAAATACCGGTGCTGGCCCAGGGTTCGGAATACGATCTGCCCGTGGTTTCGGTGCATACCATACACATCACGGAAGAGGAAGAGGAAGAGGAAGAGGGCGAGATTGAAGCTGAGGAAGGCGGCGAAGCGGAAGAAGCACCGGAAGAGGATTAACATTACCCCAACCCATCCGGTCCACATGTAGGATGTGGTGAGTGTAACGAACCGCATCGGTAACGACAGATGCGCCTCGCCAGGCTCAACACATCCTACAAGCCCGCATAACCTCGCACGACCTGCTGCGACCCACGCTCAACTACATAAACAGGTGCGATCGTCATCCAGGTATTTGCACCCAAAGGGCAAATCCTGCGGGCGCAGCCAAACAGTGTTAAGTCCGACAGCTACGGGGTGATGCAGACTGGTATCACAGCCCCACCAGTTCGGCGTGTCCGTGAAGCCCCCTGACGATACCCAGCAAATCCCCGGAGTTTGTTTTTGCCGGATTGTATTCAACGAGAAACAGATGAGTTCGCTCATCGCTGTTACGGACACTAACCACGCCGTCCGTCTCGCGCAATTTCTCTTCCAGCCCGATCCTTTCCCCGGCTTCCAGCGATTTGTCCACGTGAATGGTCACATCAGCCAATTGAATTTCCATTTCTTGCCTCCTCTTCGACTCTGTTAATCTATAGAGTATCCCCATGATGAGTGCAGTCCCATAAGGTGAATGCAACCCCAGGACTCCACCCTATATACATAAATATAGCAGAGGATTAAGATCGGGATCATTGCCCAAGCCTTCAGTCCATAACCGTAAATGTCACTCCCAATCAGTCTCATTGTAGGTCTGGGTAATCCGGGCGGGCAGTACGCGGAAACCCGTCATAACGCGGGCTTCTGGTTCCTCGATCTGCTGGCCAGGCATCACGGTGGTGTTTTCAAGGCCGAATCCAGATTCCATGGTCAGACCTGTCGGATTCACGTCGGTGGTCATGAGTGCCGGCTGCTCAAGCCGTCCACCTATATGAACCGCAGTGGCCAGTCCGTATCCAGTCTGGCGGGTTACTTCAGGATTCCCCAGGAGCAGCTGTTGGTGGCGCACGACGAACTGGATCTTCCCGCCGGCGGCGTTCGCCTCAAGCAGGGGGGCGGCCATGCCGGGCACAATGGCCTTCGGGATATCATGAGCGCCCTGGGCGGACGCGAATTCTGGCGTCTGCGCATCGGGATCGACCACCCGGGCGATGCACGGCAAGTGGTGGACTATGTTCTCCGGAGACCTTCCAGAGATGATGCCATTGCCATCGAAGATGCCATCGACAGGGCGGAGGGTACGCTCCCGGATCTGCTTTCCGGAACCTTCCAGAAGGCGATGCATCGCCTGCATAGTGCCCGGTGATGGGAGATACGAGGCGCGGGCGGTACAGACTGAACCGTTCAGTATCAGCCATTCATATATCAGGTTGATTCACCTATAAAATTTCCGCCTTTTCCTTATAATTTCAGCTCCTGTATAGTGGCGTCAATTATTATTCGCCAGAGCGGGCGCAGACCCGTAAATCGATTGTTAACTATAAGATATTTATGAGTATTTCATTGTGCTCCGCAAAGCGGAGAGGCAATGGGCTCAACCGGGGATTTAGCAATGAAGTTGAGAAAGGTACAAGCAGGCCTGGTCCTGTTCGGAGCTGTCTGCTCCACATCGGTGCTGGCCACCAACGGGTACTTCTCCCATGGCTGGGGTACCAAGTCCAAGGCGATGGCCGGTGTGGCCGCGGCGCTGCCCCAGGATACCCTGGTTTCGGCAACCAATCCGGCAGGTATGGGATTTATCGGCGACAGCCTCGATCTGGGCGTGTCATTCTTCAGTCCTTCGGATCGGGGGTATATTGCCAATAACGATTGGACCAGCCCACCGTTTGTCACGCCGGGCAAGTACACCAGCAATCAGGACTGGTTCCTGGTACCCAGTTTTGG
>JAQYVO010000064.1 GCA_030145425.1 Chromatiales bacterium
ATCGGTCAGGTGGCGTCCCTGGAGGAAGTTCCCGATGCGGCGGCCCGCATCATGAAAGGCCAGGTTCAGGGGCGGGTTCTTATCGATCCCAACAAGTAGGGTTTAGCCGGCCTCCAGGCGACGCAGGAACACCTGCATCTCCTTGACTGCCTGGATATCGCCCAGGGACTGGGCAACCTCGATGCCCTGCCTGTAGGCATCGAGTGCCTCCCGGTTGCGGTCCGCCTTGGTCAATGCCTTGCCGTAGGCCTTCCAGGTTGCGGAATGCTTCGCGTTCATTTTCAGAGCCTGCTCCAGGTGGGACAGGGCGTCTTCGATCTTGCCTTTTTTCAGGCAAAGGCTCCCCAGGGTAAATCTGAGCAGGGCGTTGTCCTGGCCCCCCTCTATCATTTTTTCCAGTGTTTCTTTGTCCATGGCGTTAATCCTGATTGGTTCCCCCCGCGGATTCAATCTAGAACCGTAGGGTCGAATTCATTCGACCAATGCGATTGCTGGCCGAATGAATTCGGCCCTACAACGGTAATCTACCCGCTTGATCAGCGTGTGTAGGATGTGGTGAGTTCGCAAGCTCAACACGCCTCCCCACACATTCAATCTGGAACCGTAGGGTCGAATTCATTCGACCAATTCGATTGCTGGCCGAATGAATTCGGCCCTACAACGGTAATCTACCCGCTTGATCAGCGTGTGTAGGATGTGGTGAGTTCGCAAGCTCAACACGCCTCCCCACACATTCAATCTAGAACCGTAGGGTCGAATTCATTCGACCAATTAGATTGTTGGCCGAATGAATTCGGCCCTACAACGGCGATCTATCCATCGCATTATGAATCAGCGTGGTGAGTATTGCCCGCGTTATTCTGCGGGGGGCTCGGTCTCTGAGAGCCGTCTGTCGAAGTCGGCGAACGCTTCCTCGGGCAGTTCGCACTGGGTTCCCCGGCAGATATAGGCGCGGGTTGACCCTGCCGGTTCACGCGCCTCCAACAGTCCCGGCAGCCTGGTCTCGGCAGCCGGGACGGCCAGAACCAGGCGCCTGGGGGCATAGGCGCGGTTGGCGCGTTCCTTCCAGCGGGTGAGTTCGGGCTCGGTTCCCCGGATGACAATGATCTCGGTGGGGTGGATCTGTTCCTCCAGGGCCTTCAGCAGGGTGCAGTGGGCCTGGGGTATCTGCTGCAGGTGGTCCCAGGCTGTTTTCAGGGCGGCTTCGGCGGCATCCAGGTATCTGTGATCACCCAGCAGGTGGCCGAGGCGGGCCAGGGCATAGGCGGCCACGCCGTTGCCTGAGGGGGTCGAGTCGTCGCCGAAGGGTTTGGGTCGGTGGATCAGCTGTTCGTGATCGTCCGCGGTGAAGAAGAACCCGCCCAGTTCCCGGTCCTGGAAGTGCGCGAGCAGTACCTCCGCCAGCTGTATCGCCAGCTCCAGATCCTCCCGGCGCCAGCGCGTCTGCAGCATCTCCAGCAGGGCGTCCATGAGATAGGCGTAGTCGTCCAGGTAGGCGGCGAGTCGGGACTCTCCGTCCTTGTGGGTGGCGAGCAGGCGTCCGTTCCGCCAGAGCTGGTCCCTGATGAATGCCAGTGCCTGTTCCGCGGAACCGGTGAAATCCTCCCGGGCCAGGATGCGTCCGGCCCGGGCCATGCCGCCGATCATCAAGGCGTTCCAGGAGGTGAGTATCTTTTCATCCCGCCCCGGCCTCACCCGGCTCTCCCGTGCCTGGAACAGTTTGACGCGTGCAGCGTCCAGCAGGGCCCTTGCCTGCTCCGCGCTGCTGTCGAAGGCCTCGTTCAATTCGGCGATGGGAACGAAACTGTGCAGGTGCCAGCGGCCTTCGAAATTCGGATCCCGGTCCAGCCCGTAACGGCGGGCGAGGTGCCGGTACTCGTCCGGGGTCAGCAGCGCTTCCGCCTGCTCCCGGGTCCATATGTAAAAGAGGCCTTCCCCACCCTCGCTGTCGGCGTCCAGGCTGGAGTAGTAGCCGCCTTCCGGGGATTGCATCTCGCGCATCACCCAGGTGGCGGTCTTTTCCGCGGTTTCCCGGTACAAAGGGGTTCCCGTGGCCTGCCACAGATCGCTGTATAGCAGCAGCAGCGGGCCGTTGTCATACAGCATCTTCTCGAAATGGGGGATCATCCAGAGATCGTCCACCGAGTAGCGGCAGAATCCGCCCCCGAGCTGGTCGTTGATGCCCCCGAGCGCCATGCGGGTGAGGGTATGCTCGACCAGGTAGAGTGAGCGGGGATCCGTCGTTTCGCCGTTGGCCGTGGCGGCCCAGTGGCGCAGCAACCGTTCCAGGCTGGCGGGGTGGGGAAACTTGGGCGCGCGTCCGAATCCGCCATGGGCTTCGTCGAAGCTCTGATTCAGGTGCTGCCGTGCCGTGGCCAGGGGTGCCGCGTTGAGCACAACCCCCTGGCCGTCGCTGCCGGGGTTGAGCTGGGAGATCGCCTCCATCAGGGCCCGGTTCTGCTCCATGATCTGCGGTCCCTGCTCTTTGTAGGCATCGGCAATATCCCTGACCAGATCACGAAAGGCCGGGAGACCGTGGCGGGGGTTGTTGGGGAAGTAGGTGCCCGCAAAGAAGGGGGTTTGATCGCCGGGTGTCAGAAACACCGTCAGGGGCCAGCCCCCAGGACGCTGGGCCAGCAGCTGGTGGGCCGTCTGGTAGATCTTGTCCAGGTCCGGCCGCTCTTCCCGGTCTACCTTGATGTTGACGAACAGCTCGTTCATGACCGCTGCCGTCTGTTCGTCCTCGAAGGATTCGTGGGCCATCACATGGCACCAGTGGCAGGCGGAGTAGCCGATCGAGAGCAGGATGGGTTTACCCTGCTCCCGGGCCAGAGCCAGGGCATCTTCATCCCACTCATGCCAGTTCACCGGGTTGTCGGCGTGTTGCTGCAGGTAGGGGCTGGTAGCCCGTGCGAGATGGTTTTTCGGCATGTCCAGGGGTTCCGGCTAAGTAATCGGCGAAAGCACTGTAACAGGGCACTCGAGCTGAAAAAACATGGCTTGGGTGAGGCATTTCCCTTTTAGGGTGGCCTGGGAGGCACCGTTGGCATATATTCCCCGGTTAGACGCCTGTTCCAGGTCCTGCAAATCAATAGAAGGGGAGATCATGTCCAAGTCAATACTGGTGCTCAACGGGCCGAACCTGAATCTCTTGGGCACCCGCCAACCGGATATCTACGGCAGCAAGACGCTGGTCGATTTACAGGCGGAATGCGTGGAGAAAGGCGAGGCCCTGGGATACCGGATCGACTTTCGCCAGAGCAACAGCGAGGGTACGCTCGTCGACTGGATTCACGAGGCGAGGAACAGATATGCGGGGGTCGTTCTGAACGCCGGCGCCTACACCCATACCTCCATTGCGTTGATGGATGCCATTGCAAGCGTGGGCGTGCCGGTGGTGGAGGTGCACATTTCCAATATCCACCAGCGTGAGGATTTTCGCCATGTCTCCTATATCTCGAAAACGGCTATGGGCATGATCTGCGGATTCGGGATCTACGGCTATTCCATGGCACTGGATGCCCTGGTCAACCATCTTCGCCACCAATCCCGGAAGTAAGGGGACTCACTATGTCCTTTGGCCCCTCTCGCATGGGTGCAGTTCTGGGGATCACCCTGCTGTTGGCCAGCCCGGTTTTCGCGGCGGAGGTGACGCTGCGATTCTCCCACTTCTGGCCGGCGGTCTCCGGTACCCACAAGCAGCTCTACCAGGTCTGGGCGGACACCGTGGAAAAGGCGTCGGGTGGGCGAATCCGGGTTGAGGTCTACCCTTCGTCCACCCTGGCCAAGCCGCCGGCCCAATACGAGGCGGTCAGGAGCCGAATCGCAGACGTAACGGCCACTGTGCAGGGCTATACGGCAAACCGCTTCCCCCTGACCCAGGTGGTGGAACTGCCGGGTATCGTCAGGGATGCGGCCCACGGCTCCTGCATTATCCAGTCACTTTACGATGAAGGGCTGATTTCGGACGAGTATCGGGACACCCGGCCGCTGTTTCTCTTTACTCATGGCCCCGGGCATATCCACACACGAGAAAAACTGGTCAGACAACCCGCCGATTTTGCCGGTTTGCGCATCCGCCGCCCAACTGCCGTGGTCGGTCATCTGCTGGATGAACTGGGGGCGCAGCCGGTGGGTATGCCGGCGCCCCAGTCCTATCAGTCCATGCAGCGCGGGGTGATTGACGGTGTGACCCTGCCCTGGGAGGCGGCATTGGGATTTCGCATCAATGAGCTGGCCAGAAAACACACGGAAGTGGGCGGGCTCTACACGCTTTCGTTCGTGGTAACCATGAACAGGGATGTCTATGACGACCTTCCCCCGGATCTCAGGAAGGTGATCGACGACAATTCCGGCAGGGACTGGTCCGCCAGGGCCGCCGCGGTATTCGACAGGCTGGATGTGGTGGGCCGCGCCGCGGCAGTCAAAGCCGGCCATGAGATTGTTACCATCGAGGGGGGTGCAGATAACCCTGCCTGGAAACCGGTCCTCGACAGGGCCACCGAGTCCTACCTGGCAGGAATGGAAAAAAAGGGAAAGCCCGTTCGCAAAGTCTATGCACGGGCCCTGGAACTCGCCGCCGAATGTAAATGATTGCACGGCGTCTCTGCCCGGTAATTTGTTGGTGCATCGGATCTGCTGTAGGGCCGAATTCATTCGGCCATGTGCGAATAAATTCGCACCTACGTGTTTCTCGTGGCCTTGACCGCGAGCGGTGATTGCAAGGCGGTTCCGTCCAGAAATTGAGTAAGGAGATCCCACCGTGAGACCGATAATGGAGGCGGTGCGCCGGCTGGCGGCTGCGATGCACGTGCTCAGCGGCATCCTTTTGATCGGGATGATGGTCACGGTTCTGCTCGATGTGATTTCCCGAGGGGTATTCGGGGCAAGCGGAGGGGAAATCGATTTCACCTTTCAGGGCGGGGTCGAGATTGTCAGCTACGGCCTTCTGTTCATGGTGCTTTTTACCCTGCCCCACTCCGTCAGCAGAAGCCAGGTCGTCGTAGACCTGTTCACGGAAGCGATGAGTGCGAGGCTCAAGGCGGTGCTGGCCGGTATCTACACCTTCGGCTTCGGTCTGCTCGGCATCGGCATGGCCGTGCGTTTCTTCCAGGCTGTCGGCCGCGTCGCCGAGACCGGCGAGACCACCCAGGACCTTTTGATCCCCATGACCTTTATCTACGGGGCGACGGCTTTTGCCACGACCGTTCTGGCCCTGCGGGGCATACTGGTCGCCCTGCGCCAGCTGCAGAAGGGCCGGGGTCAGCCGTGAGTGCGTCGTTGATCGGCCTGGTCTGTATCGCCGGCATGCTGCTGTTGATCCTGTTGCGGTGTCCGGTTGCCCTTGCGATGGCGGTAACCGGTTTTCTGGGTTTTTCCTGGATCGTCGCATTCGAACCGGCGGTGGCGATTCTGGAAACGGGTCCCTTCGCGACACTCTCCAACTACGGGTTCAGTCCCATACCCATGTTTATCCTCATGGGGGTGTTCGCATCCAAGGCGCGCATGTCCGCGGCGCTGTTTTCCGGGGCGAAAAAACTGTTTGGCGGATGGCGGGGAGGCATGGCGCTCGCCGCGGTAACCTCTTGCGGGGTGTTTTCCGCCATATCCGGGTCGTCTCTCGCCACCGCCGCGAGCATGTCCCGGGTGGCGCTGCCGGAGATGCGGAGCCAGGGTTACGCGCCGTCCCTGGCAGCCGGGACGCTGGCCGCCGGAGGCACGCTGGGGATCATGATCCCGCCTTCCATCGCCCTGCTGCTCTATGCACTGATCACCGAGCAGTCGGTGGGGCAGATGTTTGTCGCCGGCATCTTCCCCGGTTTGGTTGGCCTGCTGCTCTACTGCATCACCATTGCGATCATGGTGGCGCGCAGACCTGATCTCGCCCGGCCGGGA
Organism: Chromatiales bacterium; assembly: GCA_030145425.1. GTDB lineage: Bacteria > Pseudomonadota > Gammaproteobacteria > Chromatiales > Chromatiaceae > JAHEHQ01. Next base: position 5,896 of record JAQYVO010000064.1, read on the forward strand.
GAAAGAACCAGCCTGGGTGAAAAGATCAGGGGGCTGAAGGGGGTGTTACCTTTCGGCGGCATTTTCGCTTTTATTATCGGGGGAATCTATACGGGTCTGTTCACACCCACCGAGGCAGCGGCGGTGGGTGCCGCGGGCACCCTGGTTATCGCCCTGATACGCGGAATGACCCTGATGCAGTTCCGGGATGCGGTGGAGGAGACCCTGCTTATGTCGGCGATGATATTTTTCATGATCATCGGTGCAGAGATATTCGGCTATTTCCTGTCTGTCTCCCGGATCTCCTTCACCCTGGTGGAGTATGTCGACAGCCTCGGGCTCGCGCCTTACGCGGTGCTGTTTATCGTCTTGGCACTCTACATGCTGCTCGGTTGTGTCATGGACAGTATAGCCATGCTGCTGCTGACCGTACCGGTGGTGTTTCCGCTGATCATCGCCGCCGGCTTCGATCCCGTCTGGTTCGGCATTGTCACGGTTATTACCGTGGAACTCGGCCTCATCACACCCCCTGTCGGGATGAATGTCTTCGTTATCAAGACCGTGGCGCCGGATATACCCATCGGGGATGTGTTCAGGGGAGTATTCCCCTTCGTGCTCTCTGACATAGTCAGGCTGGGGTTGTTGATCGTGTTTCCCATACTGGCGCTTGGGTTGATCTGAACGGATTCTTTTGCTGATCGAGTCGAGTTGAATTGGTCGAATGAATTCGACCCTACATTCCTTTTATCGAGTCGAGTTGGTCGAATGAATTCGACCCTACATTCGTCGATCATTGGTCGAATGAATTCGACCCTACATTCGTCGATCATTGGTCAAATGAATTCGACCCTACATGGTTTTATCGTTGATTAGCGTCGTAGGGCCGAATTCATTCGGCCAACAGATTACTTTTCAACACAACCCATACAGCGGGTACTCGTCGGATCGGCAGAAAGCCGGCGAACGTCTATCTCTTTGCTGCAGACGAAGCAATCGCCGTATTCGTCGGAATCGATTCGACGCAAGGCACCTTCGATTTTCAGGAGTTGATGCTGACGGCGTCTCGATGTCTCCAGTGCCATCTGGTATGCCTGCATGGCATCCATGCGAGAGAGTCTGCCCACTCTGGTTTGATCCAATTCAATGGAATCCCCCGATTCCTTATAGGCTCTCTCCGATTCCTGAAGCTCCGATCTCTGATCAAGCAATCTTTGCCTGAACTGTTCGATCCCATCTTTATTCATGGTTTTCCACCAGGCTGCTTTTCTTGAGAAAGTACAGTAAAAGAAGGCTTCATCTGATTACCGTTGTAGGGCCGAATTCATTCGGCCAGCAGCTATCTTACCATTGGGGACAAGTCGAATTGATCGATTGAATTCCACTCTGCATTGGTCAATCATCGGTCGAATGAATTCGACCCTACACTCGTCATGCATTGGTCGAATGAATTCGACCCTACAGTTCTGTTGAGAGATGGAATACATTTTGTCGACTATAAATTGATCAGGGGTTTCTTAAGCATTATTGTCAGACCAGACAGCGTACTCATTGCCATTAGGGTCCGTGAAGTGAAAGCGGCGACCGCCGGGGAAGGCAAAAACGGGCTTTATGATTTTTCCGCCTGCGCTTTCTATTTTTGACTGAGTATTCTCCAGTTTCCTGCTGTAGATAACGACAAGCGCACTGCCATTTTCAGTGGAGGTGGATAAATCGGATTTGAAAAATCCACCGTCAAGTCCCTCATTTGAGAAGGCTGTATACTCAGGTCCGTAATCGACAAAAGACCAACCGAATGCAGCGGTGAAGAAAGCTTTTGCCGCCTCGATATCCTTTGCCGGAAACTCCAGGTAGTTTATCTTTTCGTGTTCATTCATGATTTTGTTCCGGGTTGATATCCCTGTTTATTGATGCCTGCATCCAATGCGATCTCATACCGCTGGTATGATCAGCGACTGGCCTGGTACACGCAATTCCCACCAGACGATCTGTACTCAATGCACATAACAGTGCCCCGTTGCTCTACAGTGTAGATGCTCTGGCGAGCCTCACTGAATGCGGAAGCGCAACTCATAGCCGGAAACACCCCCTGTGATACGTTTGAGTGTGACCGGGCTGCCGCCAACGTCCCAGGTTCCCATGTTGGCACCCAGGATCGCCGCTTCGATCTCCTCCGGCATATCCCGGTTGAGGGCGTTCTTCATCAGTGATCTGGCATGGTCGACCAGCTGGCGGTGGGCACGCTGTACGCCCGTCCGTGAGTTCACCCGCAAATCGAGCCGAAGCTGCGTTACTGTTTCTGCATTCCCTTGTGCGATGAAGCGGATACTGTTATTGACCGAACCGCCGCTGACCAGATTTCGGCGCTGACTGCGGCAACGGTATATGTCGCCACTGCCTTGATAACCGCCGCGTGTGCGCAGCCCTTCCTCTGCCATGAAATCACATGCTATAGACGGATTGGCCTGGAGACCCGATGACCAGGCGCCACCGGAGTAGATAATGCCCAGAACCGCAAAAAGTGCAATTTCCCTGGAAGGTTTTCGCATGCGCTGTCTCCTCGAATGGACTTTCCACCATATGTTTCGCAATTATCTGGAAGGGTCCGGCATTCTGATGAATCGGAAGTACACAAATTTTTGCTTTTTTTTCGATGGAGTAAAATGTACCTCATTGCTCTCATCTACCAGCTCATAATCTTCACCTAACTGTGCCATGAGCTTTGGTGCATCATATTGCACAATGTCGAGGCCGCTACACTTTTCCGGTCCACCGACGGCAAATGCCGCAATGATAAGGTGACCGCCAGGCCGGAGTGAATTATTCAGGACCTCAACGTAGCTTTTCCTGTCTGCTTCAATGGTCAGAAAATGAAACACGGCCCGATCATGCCAAAGGGAAAACTGGTGAGGAGATTTGAACCGGGTAATATCGGATTCGTACCACTCGACTTTCTGTGCATGAGCACCAAGCCTTTCTTTGGCGCATGCGAGGGCTTTTTCAGAAATATCCAGAACCGAAATACTCGAGTAACCTTCCTTACTGAGGTAATCTACCAGTATTGATGCGCCGCCCCCAACATCAATGATTGGCTCGTCATTGGCAATCTGAGTGCTTCGAATAAGCCCCAACGACTGAGTTGGCTCTTTCTGGTACCAACTCACATCCAGAGGGGATCTGTCTTGATAGATGTTTTCCCAATGAGCCTTTTTATCAAACATCGTGTGTACCAATAAGCAGCGGGGCCAGCAATTCATCAATGGCTTCTATGGGTTTTGCAAATGCGCCGGCATTCTTATCGCCTGCAAAATATGATAACCATGCCGATGAACCTACGACGTTCATACCCTGTCCTTGTCTCTCTTTACGCTGGTGTTTATTCCCTTCAGGAAACCCCTCATGTTTTTCATGGGCTGGATAGGTATCAACTCTATACGGTTTTGATAAGTCAGGACCTGTATCTTCTGACCGGAAACAATCCCCATTGACTCACGGACCGATTTAGGAATAACTATTTGATATTTTGGTGAAACTGTTACAGAAGGCATGATGTAATCCTCATCGATATGAGTACCGTATTAAGGTACTCATATCGATAGGGGCCGTCCAGCCACTAACGTCGCAAATCGGTCGAGCCGCTTTGCGGCGTTGTCTGGATTTGCCTGCATGGCATCCATGCGAGAGTGTCCGCCAACTCTGGTTTGGCCCAGTTGAATTGGTCGAATGAATTCGACCCTACAGGGTGGCATCAGTCTATCGCCTGCCGTCTCCTGGTCGCCCACTTGGAGCCCATGAATATCCGATACAGCAGAGGAACCACGAAAAGGGTCAACAAGGTCGAAACCATCAGGCCCCAGACGATGGCTGTGGCCACAGGACTCCACATCAGGGAACGCCCGCCCAACCCGGTGGCCAGGGAGAACAGGCCCGCGATGGTGGTCAGCGAAGTGATCAGGATCGGTATCACCCGGCGACGGGCGGCGTAGAGCGTGGCATGAAGCACACTCATGCCGTTTTTAAGTCTTTCGTTGGCCGCGCTGATGAGCACAATGGCGGCATTCACGGCAATGCCCGCCAGGGCCACCACGCCGTACATGGTAAAGAGGCTCAGCGGGTTGCCGGTGATCAGCAGGCCGGCAATGACACCGGTGAAGGCCATGGGCACGGTGGCCAGAATCATCAGGGGCTGGAAGTAGCTCCCGAACTGGGTGCCCAGGATCATGTACATCAGGCCGACACCGAACAGGAACAGTAATGCGATGGAGTCGATGCTCTCCTGAATGTCGTCAAGCTCGCCGGAGAAGTCCAGGTCGATGTCCGGGTAGCGGCCACGGATCTTTTCCCAGCCTTCGATGACCCGGTTGTTGGCGGCGACGGTATCGGTTTGGGTCTTGTCCAGGTCTGCCTCCACCGTTATTGTCCGGCGGAAATCATAGTGCCTGATGTTGCCCAGGCTGGGCTGAATGCTGGTGTGGATCAGTTCCTTCAGCGAGACACGTCCGCCGTCCGCCAGGGGGAGGGTGTAGTTGCCGGGTTCGCTGATGTCATCGAGTATGCGCGGTTTGGCCTGTACCCTTATCTCCAATTCCTCTCCCCGATCCTGCATCTTGGCAACCACTTCGCCGTCGATGAGCAGTTGCAGGGTGCGGGCGACGTCCGCGGGGCTGATGCCTGCGCGCAGGGCGGCATCCTGGTTGACCTTCGCAACCAGTTCCATCTGGCCGCGGCTGTCGTCATCGGTGATGTCCCGCACGGCAGGGTCGCCGGCCATGATTGCCTTGAGTTCCGAAGCCGCGCTGCGGATCCTGTCGAGATCGTCGCCCCTTACCTTGATGATGATCGGCTTGGTCGTGGGCGGGCCGCCTGCCAGGCGCAGAAATGTGAGTTTGCTCGGCCCGGAGATCGAGACTACCGCTTCACGCATGGATTCGATCATCTCGTCCACATTCCGCAGGCCGTCGGTCTTGGGGTTCAGGGCCACCATCACCTGGCCGTAATGATCACCGAAGAAGGGTGTGATCTCGGTGAACATCAGACCGGAATAACTGAGTATGTTGCGTACCTCTCCCGGCCTTACCCGCTCCCGCACCCTCTGCTCAACTTCCCGTACCTTGGCGAGCGTCGCGGGCAGGGGGGTGCCCGCCGGCATCTCCAGGCTGACGTAGAACAGGCGGATCGGGTCGGAGGCGAAGAAATCCAGTTTGACCATGCCCCCCAGCGTGGCGGCCAGGGCAGCCCCGAACATCAATATCATGACGAACATGATCATGCGGGGCCAGCGCAAAGCACGAATCAGGAGGCGGGTGTACTTGACCCTTATCCAGTGCAGGGCATCGACCCGGATCCTGTGGATGCGGGAGGGTTTCCTGAAGTTTATCTTTGCCGCGAGCAGGTGTGCCGGCAGCATCCAGTATGCCTCGACCAGGCTGATGGCCAGGGCGATAGTGACCACCAGGGGGATGATCAGCATGTATTTGCCGAGTATGCCGGGCAGCAGCATCAGGGGCAGGAAGGCGGCCATGGTGGTGAGCACCGCCGTGGTGACCGGCGCGATCACCTCTTTCAGGGAGTTCATAACGGAAGGCAGGATGGCACCCCCCCGCTGCAAACGGTAGTAGATCGCCTCCACGACCACCACCGCGTCGTCCACGAGCATGCCCAGGCTGATGACCACGCCGAGCAGTACGCTCACGTTGAGGGTCTGGCCGAGGCTGCTCAGGGTCCAGAAGGTGCCGGCAAGGATGAACGGGATGCCGATGGTGGTGAGTACCGCGATGCGGCCGCCGAGAAACAGCCAGGTGACGAGAAGCACCATGAAAAGCCCCAGCAGGGCGTTTCGCTGCATGATATTCAATGCGTTGCGGGTGATCTCGGTCTGGTCGTCGATCATCAGGACTTCGACACCGGTCTGTTCCCTGAAACCGTTTCGCTTGTCCACGAAGTCGTTGATGCGCTGAACCAGTTCCAGGGTGTTGGCGTTTTCCTTTTTCATTATCGTCATCATCACCGCGGGCCTTCCCCGGTAACGCACCGCCTGCCCGGCTTTTTCCCTGGCCCGCACCACTTCAGCCAGGTCTCCCAGAGGTATTTCTCCGGAGATACCCACTATCGGCAGCATGGAAAGATAGGTCGGGTCGGCGTCCCGGCCCACCACCCTGACCAGCCAGCTCTGGTCATTTACCTGGGTGCTTCCCGCCGCCAGGTCCCGAAAATTCTGGGCGACGGTATCCGCCAGCTGGCCGGGGCTGATCCCAGCCGCCTCGAGCCGTTCGGGAAGAAAGTTGATCTGCAGTTCGGGATCGCGCAGCGCCGTACCCCGGATACGGTCCACGCCCTTGATGCGCTCCACATCCTTTTTTACGGCTTCGGCCTGATTGCGCAGGTTCTCGTCATCAGCCTGCCCGATCACTGCCAGCGTGGCGCTGGGAAACGCATTTGCGCTGGTTATCTCGATGACGAACGGGGTGGTGGCATCATCCGGCAGTTCGTCTTCCGCATTCTGGACTTCGCGCCGCAGGTCGGCCACGCGCTTGTCGAAGATTCTGTCTTTGACGTCCTCGAAACGCACCAGGATTTCGGAGAGGCTCTCCCGGCTGACGCTGGAGACGAACTTTATGTCCGAGACCTTGCGGATATTTTTCTCGATTACCTCAGTGATCCGTTTTTCCACATCCTCTGCCGCCGCTCCGGGCAGCACCGTGGTGATCTGGATCCAGTTGAAATTTACGCTGGGGTCCTGTTGCCGGGGCATCAGCATGTAGGAGAGCGCGCCCATCGCCAGCACCAGGGTAAAGGTCAGGTTCGCCAACACATGGTTTTGGAAAATTTTTTCCAGCAT
>JAQYVO010000086.1 GCA_030145425.1 Chromatiales bacterium
CCTCCAAAAAAGTCGCCATCAGGCAGCATTCCGGTCTGCAAGGAGAAAACGATGTCCTCCTCTGACCATTGGCTGAACGGTTTACTGAGTGCAGAATTTATCGCAGGTACCGATTCACCATCGAAATTCTCAGGATTACCCGCCAACAATTCACTTGTTTTCAATGCACCAAGCAGGTTCCTGGGAGTATGACACTCCACGCAGTGACCGGGACCATTGACGATATACGCCCCCCGATTCCAGGATTCCGTGCGGGACGGATCCGGCCGAAACGGCTCAGGCCGAAAGAACAGCAGCTTCCAGACTCCCATCAGCCAACGTTGATTGAACGGAAACGATAGATCATGTTCCTCTACCACTTTGCTCACCGGCGGTAGGGAATCCAGGTACGCCTTGAGGTCGATGAGATCCTGCTCAGGCATGCGTGAGTAGGAGGTGTAAGGAAAAGAGGGATAATAGTGTTCACCGTTTGGAGAGATGCCCGCTTTCATGACTTCGGCAAACTGCTGAGCAGTCCAACCGCCGATGCCCGTCACGGTATCCGACGTAATATTCGGTGTAACGAAGGTTCCAAATGGAGTCGTCAATTCAACACCGCCTGTTGGACCTTCACTTTCATCAGAGCCATCAGCATGACAGGATTCACAACCACCCAATCTATAGATGTACTCACCTTGTTCGATTGACGCCGCGTTACCAGTCTCTGATAACGCCGGTAGCGAAACTGTCATAGACAAAAAAGCCAACAACAGAACAGCTTGTTGGTACACTCCGGTGTTTCCTGATCGATTAATCTCAAATGGATTGGCCATGCGGCCGGTTTGGAAAACCGTTTTTGCAAACGATGGCCTACCGATCTTCTCCCAGTCGCCTATGCGCTTTTCCCTCACCGCTTTATTTCTCCTTCTTCTTGCGAAAATCGGTGTGGCAGGAAGAGCAGGTCTTTCCTACCTTGGTGAACTGGATCATGATCTCCCTCCGGGTTCCTGTAATCGCCACATCGTTCAATTTCCCGGCTTCTCCGATGAGACGGTCGGTCATCTCATTGAACCTGTCCCACTCTTCCCAAACTCTGGGCAGGGCCTCTGATGGCTTTTTCAGGCTTCCCTCAGGAAAGAGACGAACAATATCCGGCGATGCCTGTTGGATCTCGCTTGCATTTGCAGCAATAACCTCGGAACTAAATGCCACCTTCCCTTTCATCATGGCGCCCATCTCTTTCATCCGGTCCCCAAGTGATTTCATCAACTCCATGCGCTCCTTGACCACACCAGTTGCTCCGCCGTGAGCACCAACGAAACCTGTGACGAACAGCCCCGAAAGCAGTACTGCAGTCGATACTAAAAACAGAACAGACTTATTCATTGTCATTACGAAGTTCTCCACACCCATATTTTTAAAACAACGATTTACTCGTTCGACTCGCTTTACGCCCGATCTTTTCGAACATCAGATGATTCATCAGCTCTTTTCCAACTTCTTGATCAACGGCTTGAACTCGCCTTGCCAAATCTGACCCGGCATCACGCCTTCACGCCGTTTCCGTTACCGTCTGGTTACCCGCCACCGTCTGTGCCTTACGCCTGAGTTGGAAGTAACGCCTGTACGTTGCCGCCAGCAAACCATCGAGGGCCATAAGGATGAACCCCAGCCAGATCCAGCGGATGAAGGGTTTGTGGTAGATGCGCAGACTCCAGGCCCCCTCACTCCCAAGTGCCTCGCCAAGCGCCACGAACAGGTCCCGGGTGAGTCCGGCGTCTATGCCCGCCTCGGTCATCGGCATGCCGGTGCGATAATTACGCTTCTCCGGAAACAGCGTGACCAACGGCTTGCCGTCACGACTGATCTCCACCACACCCCGGTCACCGGTGAAATTGGGCCCTGTGAATGGCGATACGCCCAAAAACAGAAAATCGTAGCCACCCAGACTGTAGCTTTGTCCTTTCTCCAGGCGAAGATCCTTTTCAGTGCTGTAATTTCCGGAACCATGGCTAGTACCCTCCGTCTATTGCTTGTTTGTGCGACTTACCCAAAGCATCTGACACACCAACCGCCCCCCCGTGGGTAACAACAAAGCCTGAGAAGATCAGAGCCAATGGCAGAGCTGATGTTAGAAAGAATAAAGAAGCAGGCTTAATCAATTGCATGGCAAATGCTCCCGATACCCATACTCAAAGCTGTCTCAGATAGTGAATAACTTTCCATCTATCTTCTTCACTAAGTGATTCCTTGAAGGCCGGCATCGTGCTGTTGAAGGCTTTACCACCCTCACTGATCGTCCAGAAAAGGTAGTCATCCCGCGCTATGGGCATTCGAATAACCCGGTAAAGGTTTGCCGGTGGCGGTACAAGATTGCGTGCGGTAGGGCCATCGCCATAACCCTGATCGCCATGGCAAACCGCACAGTTCACCTGATAGAGCCTTTTGCCGTCTTGTAGAACGGTTTCGGTGCCGGGTAACGGATTTCGCTCATTGATATAATCTGCCGGCAGGCCGCCCATCATGCCCTGATGGTGACGCCCCATTGAACCCATGCCCATCATCCGCGCCCCTGCACCGCTGTATACAACCACAACGACTACACCTGCCAGCAGCAAGATGACCAGGATAAAAGGGCCGGGAGACTTCTTTGTTCCCATAGGGTCAGCCCCCCTGGTTACGTGACGCCAGTTCCCGCTGCATCCAGGCTGCGTAGATCTCTTCCGGCCATTTAGACTGAAACCAGGCGATAGCTGCGATCATCTCGTCATCCGAGAGCTTCTCACCCCAAGCGGGCATGGTTCCCTGGTTACCCGGGCTTCCGTCCTTAACCGTTTTGAATAGTATCCGTAATGGGTGATGCCAACCGTGGCCCGTCCCGTTGAGAGGCGGCGCGGGATACTTGCCACCAGGCCCGACCTTACGCCAGTCGGCTGCACCTTCTGCTTTCTTACCGTGGCAAGCGGCACAGTTCTCCTGGTAAACCCTGCCGCCCTGGCTGACATGTTGAAAAGCGTACCAGCGTTTTACTGGCTTGGCTGAGGCCGTTTTCTCCGACTCGGTTGAAGAAGACAAAGAACTATTGGGTGTTGACTCACCGGAGGAACAAGCGGCAAGCACCACGGGCAATAGCCCGACAGCAAGAATTTGGAGTTTCACGTTTTGGGTCTCCTGAACCCTGGGACCGAAGGTCCCAATTACTCAATTGCAGAATCAGAGCGGACCCTGCAGTTTAAGATAAGGTCAGGAGGTTGTTATCGGAGGGCGGTATTCGGCAACGGTTAAAGATTCCGGCAACCGTTGCAACAAAATCAGATGAAAAGGTTGGGAGGCTGAGAACTGTAGGTCAAAACCACTGGCCACAAAGAACTGGGTGCCAGGACAATGGTCACCGCAGCAATCATCAAAAGAGTTTTCATCGGGTGAATGTTCACCACAATCATGAGAGAGATCTGTTTGTCCGATGTGACCACAGTCGCTCACGTCCGAGTGACTCGAGAGTGAATGGCTCAACGACGCTTTACCACCATCCATGGCGTGACCAAATCGGAATGGCAATAGTGCGATTACCAATGCGACCAACAGCGCCAGTGATTTTCTCGAATTTAGTTGCATCTAATACTGATATTCGTGCTTTCTCATTGCATTGTCAATGAATAACAATGATTTTCATTAACATTAAGAATAACAAATCTGCTCTTCTCATTAAACGTAGGAGACACCCAGTTTTCAAGAAAGTTTCAACATTCAGGAGAAATTGGGAAAATTGGTGTTCGGCCAATCTTTATTGTTATAAATAATTTTTCATCAAATTACAGCCAATCCCAAAGGCGTGAAATTCTAGTTACCGAATAGTGCAAACCAAAGACATTTATCACATGCAGCTCATGTGCTTTGGTCCCTGACAATCAAGGATCCGATCACTCCACAGGCTCTTGATATAGGATACGATCTGGCTTGCCTGTTGCTTTGTAATAGTTCCTTTCCAGGCCGGCATTCGCTGAGTGCGTTTTAGTCCGTTGAGTATGGTGTCTTCAAGCTGGTCGTCGGTGTGATGCCATGCGTGTGATGTTTCATTTAGTGGCATTGCGGTAAGGTATCCCGGCATTTTCAGGAGCGGGGGAATCGGATTCTCGCCAACACCGTCTTCTTTATGGCAAGACTGGCAATATTGCTCATAAAGGGCCTTTCCAGCGACAACGGATTGGGAGTCTGGTCGCTGACCGGTCTCTGCCCACAGGTTCTGGTTTACTAGCAGCGCAACGGCGACTGTAGTATTTCTTAATATGCTTTTTAATCCTATCAATATTGTTGTCCTTCTTTTAGTATTCCGGTCACCATCACCACCAGCAGCGCAATGAAGAGATCGATCTCCATCCGCCGCAGCGAAAGGCCGGTGACGGTGCCAAACTCCCCGCCCTCAGCCAGTTATCGATCAGGATGCCGAGGAAAGGCAGGAACACGATCCCCGTACTAAGCAGGACATCCCAGAGGATGCCGCTGTTTTAGACCGCTCATCGACTTTAACATCAGGCATAAAAAAAGGCCCTAAATGGGCCTTTTTTATTGACTTAGTTATGATTTTATTTGGAGGCTGAGAGCGGAATCGAACCGCTGTCCACGGCTTTGCAGGCCGCTGCACCATTATATAAATCAATAAGTTACAGTTTATGCCACTCGCTATGCCACTCAAATAGGCATTAAAATCACATTATCTTAGTGATTGGTCAGTTGGACGCTTTGATATTATTGACATTTATAACGCCAAACCTATGCCAATTCCTCGGGCGGTCACCCTGACCGGAATACACAGTCAACGCCCCCAAGCCTTCATGATTCAGAATACTTTACGAGGTGGCCAGGGTATAAGCGATTGGCTGTTCGCTGATACAGCTTGAGCTGATGCCTCACTGCAACCTTCTCGGATTGTAGCAAACACCGAGACCGATACAGTGTCTACAACAACACAATGACCAGAATCTGCATAGGCCTGGATCTTTTTCAACAGCAACGACAACTGTGGATTGCAGATTGGCGTCGCTCCTGAAAAAGGTTAAGAATATCAAGCAGTAAAAATTTTCAGGAAGAATCAGGTTAACCAAACTTGTTTCCGGCCTGGACAGAAGCTATCCTCTGCGTCTACAGCTTAGGCCAGCACTGGCCACGCCAATCGGATCACGTAAGCACACATCTTCGTACGATGGGAAAACCAGCTGCAAGAATGTCGGATCTCGTGTTGCAGGACGCGCCGCACTGTCATGCACCCATACATCCGGCCGCGCCCGTACCGACACCGGCGCCACATCCTCCCTTACCGCTCGCCATCATTAAGGGCCAGGCCAACGTCATCATAGGCGGCAGCCCTGCCGCCCGGGTATCAGATACAACGGTACCCTGCTCACTCCCGACATGTGTCCCGGGGGGTCCGGGAATAATCGCTAAGGGATCCGCTACTGTGCTCATTGGCGGTTTGCCGGCAGCGCGCCTTGGTGACATGACCAGCCACGCTAGCTGCGTGGCTCCAATCCCCAGTCCCACGGGCAAGATTCTCCCCCCCTGTTGCCCCACCGTACTCATCGGCGGCTGAACAGGCCTTGCGTCGCGCACACTTTGAAGCCCTGCACCCCATCTGTCCCCGCTGCCGAATGGAGCACGGTCAGGAGCATCCATTAATCCTGGCCGAGACCCTGAGGGAGCAGGACGATCGAGTTCTCGAGGGCGTTCTGCATTGCCCTGATACCGCATGCCAACTGGAATACCCGATTATTGACGGGATCCCCCTGATCCTTCCCAATATACGGACCTACATTGGCAACAATCTGCCTCACCTGACAGCCCGGGACGACCTTTCGGACACGCTGGAATCCATTCTGGGGGATTGTGCCGGACCCGACACGCTGTTCAACAGCACACGCCAGCATCTCAGTTCCTATGGCTGGGATAACTATGGTGATTTAGCCCCTGCAGCGGCACCGGAGGATGGGGTTCAGGTCCAGGCGGCACCGGGCGCAGTGAAACGCTGCCTGGACGCGGGGCTGCAATTGCTTGGTACGGCAACCCAGGGGCCGGTTATCGATATCGGCTGTGCGGTTGGCCGAAGCAGCTTTGAACTCGCCGCCGGCAGCGACCAGCTGGTACTCGGCGTCGATACGAATTTTTCCATGCTTCGCCTCGCACAGCGGGTCCTCTCCGATGGCATCGTGCGCTATCCGCAACGCCGGGTCGGTATCGTATACGATCGCCGGGAATTCACGGTGGAGTTCAATAATTCGGACCGGGTGGACTTCTGGGCCTGCGACGGTTTGGCCCTGCCGTTTTCCACCGGCAGGTTCGGCCTGGCTGTCGGCTTGAATGTGCTCGATTCCGTCTCTTCACCCCGGGATCTGCTCGAGTCCATCAGTCGTGTGCTGCGGCCTGGCGGATCCGCGATTCTGGCGTGCCCTTACGACTGGTCCCAGAGCGTCACACCCATCGAGGCCTGGATCGGAGGACATTCCCAACGTGGCCCGGGCCACGGGGCAAGCGAATCTCTATTGCGATCTCTACTCACACCAGACGCACACCCCCAGTCCATCCAGGGGCTGCAGATCACCAACGAGCGCACAGATTTCCCCTGGCACACGCGGATACATGATCGCAGCTCGATGACCTACAGTGTCCATCTCGTAACAGCGGAAGCGCGCAAACCGTAACGGACTGCAGCAGCACATAGAGGCGTCCTGAGCGCTTTCTGTCCTTGATCTCATCCTGATTAATGCTCAACCTGACAGCGACACAAACACGCGTCACATAAGCTGGCTTTCATTTGCATTGAAGCTTCTCAACATCTGGTCAAAGACAGGATCGGAATTCGCCCCCTGTGACGCCAGGTCGGTTGTAGTCAGGATATATACCCTGGATGATTCTCCGGGGATCAATAGCACCACCTGTTTCTGCCGCATACGTGTCACCCCGCTGCCCCACTCGTAGACGCTCATAACACCATCCCAGGCCCCACGCTTCCCAGACGCCTGGGTGAGCAGCTCAAATCCTTCCACATTTTGCTTCAGGGCCTCCAACTGTCCTTTGACATAGTCTTGAAGATCAAAGGCCTCATCCACCTTCTCGAGTCTTATCATCAGATTGGCTGAAAAACCGCCCTGTTCGGGAAAAACGAAGGTATAGACAGAGGCATCGACACAGCCCTCCGGTACCTCAAGGGTAAACCCTGAACCCTGAAATTCGGGCATGAATAGACTCCCCGCTCTCTCTATCGACCTAACAGGCCCACGCCCCGGACAAGGCAGTGAGCGGATCGGCAATGGATTGAAAGCGCAGCACGCGCACTGCATTTCGGTTACGGTAACTCAATAAGGGCATCACCCCCTGGTTGAGCATGACCTCACCCGTCCGTTCGCTGAGCAAGGCCTCGGCACAGGGCATAAGGCTCCGTCCCTCATCATCGACGTACGTGTAGGCAGGCAGGTCTTCGATATCCAGATAATCCCCGGGCTGCATGGCCCAACCGCGATCCAGAAATGCCGCGGCGAGGAGTATGGCACAGGCACAGGCCGGACTCCCCCACAGATAACACTCGTGATCTCCGGGTGCAACAACAACCTCTTCGAAGCCGAAAGTATCGATGGCCTCCGCTTCGCTGCCATAGGGCAGACGCAGCAACACCCGGGGCAGTGCCAAACCGATCCACCGAGCGACCGGGCTCTGCCGCAAGGCCCGCCAACACCGCTCCGCCTCATGCTCCAGTGGTTGCCAAGCCTCCGGTGAAGGATTGTCCGCCAGCGACGCGCACCCCAGCACGTCCGGGGAGGCCTCAGCCAGAAAAGGGCCGCCCGCCTGAGACGCAATGGCACCCAGGGCCGCCAGGAGGCCGGTGTCCTCTGCACCCGGCCCAAAACGATAGTCACCAATCAACAAGGACCAGGGTTCCCCGCCGAGGGTCTGCACCCCTTCGACCAACAATCTGTAGAGCCCCGAGCCTTGCAGATTCTCTCCGGCCGCGGCGATGTCTGCCGTCAGTTCCTGTTTGGAAACATCCAGCAGATACAGCCTCAGTTCCTCTCCGGTCTCCAGGCCGGTGACCAGCCTATGCACTGAGCGCCAGCTTGACTCCAAAGCCTGAAATGACGGCTCATGCAGCAGACGTCTCATTTGGGCGCTGATGGCCTCATCCACTGAGGCGATGTAGGCATCCTGATGGGCAATATCCCGATGTACGATGTAGGGCCTGACGATATCGTGAATGAATTTATCGACACCGGTGGCCTGAACAAGGCTTTCCGGACCTGGCTTCCCGGGTGTCTTACCCAGCAGCCGCTGAAACATATCCTCATCGCTTTCCGGCTGCTCCGGGGATAGGGGTTCGGTGGCTGGCGATGCCGTGGGCGGCACGCCACTTGCCATAGCAGATTGCATCAGTTCTTTCGAAGCCTGGGGGAAGGTATCCGGTTTTGCCAACCTGTCGCGCAATGTCCGAAGCGCCTGGAACAGCTCCAGTCCTCGATAGAGAGCATCGGGGTGGAAGTCATCCAGCGCTCTGAATTCAAGGTCCAGTTTGGCTGCCTGCGTCTCTCCGAGAGAAAGATGCAAGCGGGGCATGCAGCGCCCCATCACGCTCTCAAAGTTATCCACATCCAGCGACCGCACAGGACGTGAAGCAAGGCCGGACCCAATCTCCACCACTCCGCGATCAGCCCTGCCACTGAAGTCCCCCATGAGCAGGAGCCGCATGGGTCCTTCCTGGCGTTTCCTGCCGGCAATACCCTGCGTAGCGAAACCAAACTCAAATTCCATTCGCCCGGGCATGCCGCCCTCCCCTCGCAAAATCATACTTTTATTATAGCTTGACGAGGATATTCCGGGGGCCTATCACTGCCCTGCGATGCCCGAAAAACCTCCCTCCCCGGGACGCGAAAAACTTTTCGCAATCATATAGACTTGACCATTATTCTAGACCTAGCGTCAGGGGGACGTACGATAGTGGCCATCACCCAATCAGAAAGGAAAGTCTCCGTTTCCACTCCCCTCGGACCGGACAAACTGGTCTTCAGACGCATGTCTGCCAACGAAAACCTGAGCCAACTCTTCGAGTATGAACTGGAACTGTTGAGTGAAGACGGTGAAATCAAGCATGAGTCGCTGCTGGCCAAGAACATCACCGTTACCCTGAAGAACGACGATGGCTCTAAGCGGTACTTCAACGGATATAT
>JAQYVO010000142.1 GCA_030145425.1 Chromatiales bacterium
TCAAACAATGGGCTGGTGCTGTTGCCGTTCTCATCTACCCACGGTGTCTGTTGTTTTGCAAAATTGTAAAACCTGTCCGGTGTCGCGTCATTGCCGTCGGTGTCCTTGATGTCGTTGGTCAGCACCGCCATAAAATCCGAATATTCAGGAAGAGGCTGCAGCGGTATGATTGCAAGCACGCTGTCCGTCGCTGCGACAGCCACGTAGTCTACCCCGGGAGTCAGTTCCCGGACGATGCTGGTTACTGCTAAAAATTGTTGGGTCGTGACCTGAAAAACCCGTACGGACTGGCCCGGCACGACCGATGCCGGATCGATCGAGCCCGGTACTGAGTTATCGTAATCACCCTCATCGTTGTTGGCAAACTCGGTAATCCACTTTTCCGTTGTGCTGAAACCATCCAGTGAGTTGATTGCCACCGCGGGATCCTGAAAGTTATCGGGGTCAATCACAGGGATATTCACTGTCAGGTCGGTAGTGCCGGAATACATAAGGCTTGTCGGAAATGGAAGCACGTTGCGGCCGCTGAACGTGGCTTGTGGATCGAAACTCGCAGTCAGAACACCGGTAACGATGCTGCCGTCTTTGTTGGTGGCCCCAGGTGCCGGAGCCGCAATGGCGGTGGTAATGGAAAATGACAGGAGGAGAAGCAGGATTAAACGCTTATTCATTATTCAGGTCCCCGTGAAAGTGCAGAGCCAATTTTTCGCCACCCGGAAACTCCGGTGGGCATAACAACCGTATAATTTCAGGACTGAAGAAACCTTACAAACATGTCTTTTATGGGCTGGTTTGAATCACAGCCAAGACTGCATATTTACGATTATCCTTCAATCATACGACACCATACGTAAAAAAGCACAATACCGGGACTATTGAATTGATTGCATTTGATCTCCATCAATACTCAGACTGACTTATAATCGCCGGTGGCCGGATTAATCAAAGAGATTTAACATGGATTGCGCACAAATAATCATGTCCCTGTTCCTGTTGGCGCCCTGCGACGATGGCGGTGGCGCGTCCATGGATCTGGTGATCGCGGAATCACTTGCTTCCCCGGACCGGCTTGAGCAAGATCGCGCCAGGGACCCCTTGCGCCGTCCGGATCTGGTTTTATCCTTTTTCGATATCGAACCCGGCATGACCGTGCTCGACCTGTTTTCCGGTGGGGGTTATTACACCGAAATTCTCAGCCGGGTCGTCGGCGAGAACGGCAAGGTGGTCGCTCACAACAACGAGGCCTACCTTGAATACGCCAAAGATGCCGTAAACGCGAGATATGCAAATGGCCGCCTGGTGAATGTTGACCGCATTACCTCGGAGGCGGATGACCTTTCCCTTCCAGTTGGAACTTTCGATGCTGCCCTGGCCATGCTCACATGGCATGATTTTTACTACCTGGATGAAGAGAACGACTGGCCCGCGATCGATACACTCGCCTTGATCACAAGACTCTGCTCAGCCCTGAAGCCCGGCGCCATCCTGGGCATCAGCGATCACGTCGCTGCTGCGGGCAGTGACCCTGAGGAATCTGGCAAGGAGTTGCATCGTATCGATCCCGATCGAATCAAGGCCAGCCTGGCCGGCAGCTGTTTCGAGTTCAAGGGCGAAATCAGCGTTCTGCGCAATCCCGATGACGACCACAGCAAGCCCATGTTCGCCGAGGGGATACGCGGAAAAACCGACCGGGTCGTTTACAAGTTCAGAAAAATGTAGGCTCGCGATTGTAAGAGCCTGCTTGCGGGCGAAACACCAATGCCCGGAGAGTCGCCCGCAAGCGGGCTCTTACAGAAACCGTCCCTCTAGTTCTTACGAGGGACGTATAAATCTGTAATGGTGCCTTCGAAGACTTCCGCCGCCATTGAGATGCTCTCTGACAGGGTCGGATGCGGATGTATGGTCAGGCTGAGATCTTCGGCTTCGCATCCCATTTCGATAGCCAGTGCGCATTCAGCGATCAATTCGCCTGCGTTGAGGCCAGTGATGCCGGCGCCAATAATCTGCTTGCTCGCCCGGTCGAATATCAATTTG
>JAQYVO010000173.1 GCA_030145425.1 Chromatiales bacterium
GGCGAGCAGGTCATTATCGACGGCATCCAGAAAGTCCGTTCCGGGATGGTGGTGAAAGTGTCGGAGAAGAAGGCGGAGCCGCAGAAGAATACGGATACCACTCAGGGTTAGTGTGCCCCCTCGCCAATCCTGAGAGTTACAGGATTGGTGGCGCCCGGCGAATTCCGGCGGCAGCGGCTTGGATTGACCTGACATCAGGTTGCAATTAACCTGTTGATTCTTTTCCCTGCCCCGGTCCATGCATGTCCGTTGCAGCCGTCCCGGACTGGTGATGTGGGAACTCTAGTGGAGAGAGCCTATGCAGTTTGTGCCTAGTGAAGTCGCACTGTGGGGTGTCTATTTCCCGCCCCTGTTCCTTGCCAGCCTGCTTGGGATTTGCGGGGCCGTGGCCACAGCTCTCGCCCTGAACCGATACCGTCTGTCCCGCTACTTTTATTATCCGCCGGTGGTGTTTCTGTCGCTGGCGGTGATTTACACAGGATTGATCGGCACATTTATCATTCCGGTTTGAAAACTGAAGAAAGAGATTTTTGAGCTATGAAGAAATTCTCAACAGTGTTATTGAGCGGTGCGGTTGTCCTCGTGGCCGTCGCGGTGGTCGGCTACAGGTATTGGGACTATGTCGTCAATCCCTGGACCCGGGACGGGCAGGTACGGGCCCAGGTCGTCCAGATCGCACCCCGGGTCGAGGGTCCCATCGTCAAGCTGGCCGTCAGGGACAACCAGTTCGTCAAGGCCGGTGATCTCCTGTTCGAGATCGATCCGAGAACCTATCAGGCGAGCCTGGACCAGGCCAGCGCCAAACTCGACGAGACCAGGGATGATCTGGAAGATCTGGCGCAGCAGGTCAATGCGGCGCAGGCGGCGGTCAGTCAGGCCGATTCCCAGATCAAGCAGGCGGAGTCCGCGGTGATAAGTGCCGAGGCCACTGTGGTCAAGGCTACGGCCGATTTCAAGCGCGCAAACGCTCTGGTCAAGAAAGGCGATATCTCCAAGCGCACGTTCGACTCTACCAAAGCGAATTACGATGTTGATCGGGCCAACCTCGACAAGGCCAAGTCGGCGCTGATACAGGCGCAGTCAGCCCGGCTGCAGACCGAGGCCGAGTTCGCGCGCGCCAGGGCGGACCTGGGCGCGGAGGGCGAGGAAAACGCCCAGTTACGCGGTGCCAAGGCCGAGCTGGAGACGGCGCGGCTGGACATGGAGTTCACACGGGTCGAGGCACCGGTGGACGGCTACGTCACCAACCTGAATCTGCGCCTCGGCAGCACGGCCGTCGCCAATCAGCCGGCGCTTGCGCTGGTGGACACCAACAGCTTCTGGATTCACGGCTATTTCCGGGAAAACTATATCGCGGGGATCAGCGAGGGCAACAGGGCGATCATCACCCTGATGAGCTATCCCGACAAACCCCTCGAAGGCATTGTCGACAGCCTGGGCTGGGGCATCTCCCAGGAAGACGGCAGCACCGGCGAAGATCTGCTGCCCACCATCAATCCCACTTTCGAGTGGATAAGGCTTGCACAGCGGGTTCCGGTGCGGATTCACCTGGTCAATGTATCTGAAGACGTCAAACTGCGTGTGGGCACCACCGCTTCGGTACTGGTGATGACCGGGACCCAGGCCGGAGAGAGCACTAAGTCTGTACCCCCTGCTCCCCGGGCCCTGCAGTGAGTGCAGGGTACCTTACGTACGATATGGCTCATCAGAGAATTTAGCGGGTAGCTTTGTGTAGTAAATGCTGAAAAATTTCTGAAAGAGTCACACAATCTTGAATTTATTAACGGTACTTTTTTAGGGTTGATACTGAATATTATGAGTGTGCCTGTTTAACGGACCAGCCGATATTCAGCACCCCGTCATTCCGGCGTATGCCG
The DNA here is from genome assembly GCA_030145425.1 of Chromatiales bacterium. Lineage (GTDB taxonomy): Bacteria > Pseudomonadota > Gammaproteobacteria > Chromatiales > Chromatiaceae > JAHEHQ01. Next base: position 1,878 of record JAQYVO010000173.1, read on the forward strand.
GAATCCAGGGAAGACGTCAGGGATATGATATGGAGCGACAACCCTGCGTTTATCTATTGACCAGCAAACGAAATGGAACCCTCTACACTGGCGTAACCTCTGATTTGTTGAAGCGGATTTGGGAACATGTCAAGGGGTCAGAGTACTTGAAAAAGCAGTCTTGCCTCAATGATCATCTTTACCCTCACGAAACAGCTCGCTTTTTCGGTCGCCACCATGCGGGTAACGTGTTACGCGTCGTTCAATAATTGCCTCTATCCCTTCCCGAAACCGGTCATTGCCAATGACCGCACCCGTGTTGGTCCCCTTCCGTAATGAGCGCATTTCAGCCTCATCAATATGGCCTGCAAACAACTCCCGATAGACCGACTGCTGCATACCGGCATCGGAACCAAGTTGTTTGTATAATGGATGCGGGGTAATTATCCCATCCTGGCGGCCAAGCGCATTACAGTGATAACTCGACCAGCGATATTCACCTGGATGTTTAATCATCCCCGCACGCACAGGATTCAGCTCGATATAACGGCTACAGGTCAAAAGGTATTGCTCCGAGTCAATCAATGCTGATTTAAACCGCCCTTCCCATAGTGTGCCCGTGCGACGATTGTGCCCGTTCACATAGCGCACATAACAACGTCCGATAGCCTGCATCAAACGTGAAGGCCCCTCTGTCTGCTCTGGAGTCAATAGCAGATGCACATGATTCGTCATGAGCACATACGCATGGACTGTACATCCGTGAAATGCGGCTGCCTGTTGGAACATATCGAGGTAAGTACGGTAATCTTCATTGCGGAAGAAAACCGGCTGGCGGTTATTCCCACGCTGAATAATATGTAGCGCCTGCCCCGGCACCACGATCCTTGGCATTCGGGCCATCTCGCAACTCCTTTGCAAGTGACATAACAATGAACCTTAACGCTATCTCTTTTGTCATCCCATTTTCAAGTGTTCTGACTCCTTGACATCCTCCTTGACCCTCCTTTGACCTTTTTGGATTGGAGTCATACATCTTGGGTCGTAAAAACTATGGTACCTATCTTGATAGCTATTAATTATTGATATATATTCAGGTATACATAATCTAAATCCGGGGTAGAACCATGACTCAGACCGCCAAACTCTTTACCACCGGCCGGAGCCAAGCCGTGCGATTACCCAAGGCCTTTCGCTTTGTAGGCAAGGAAGTCTTTATTCGCAAAGAAGGGAGCTGTGTGATCCTGTCCGAAAAACCAGAGTCCTGGGACGATTTCTTTGCCTCGCCGGCACGCGTGACGGAAGACTTCATAACCGAGCGTGTTGACTTGCCCCCGCAAAAGCGGGAGCTGTTTGGATGAAACGCTACATGCTGGATACGGATATGTGCAGCTACATCATCAAGGAACGCCCAGAGAGTGTGCGTCAGCGCTTCCAGAAACTCGCTATGGAGCAGTTGTACGTTTCTGTCGTCACCTATGCCGAGCTGATATACGGTGTCGAACGTTCCAGCTCCAAGCGGGTTAATCGCCCTATCGTCGAGGACTTTGTACGGCATTTGGATGTGATGGACTGGGATACCGGGGCCGCCGACCAGTATGGGATGATTCGCACCGAATTGGAGGTTGCCGGCACCCCAATCGGGGCTATGGATATGATGATTGCCGCGCATGCAAAAAGTATCAAGGCTGTGCTGGTCACCAACAACCAGAAGCATTTTACGAAGATAAAAGGGTTGAAAATCGACAACTGGACTTAGATCTAGGTCTAGGTCAAGGGTCAAGGGGTCAGAGCACTTGAAAAAGCACATGAACAATAACGCTATCTCTATTTGTTATCCCATTTTCAAGTGTTCTGACCCCTTGACGCATGGGAGCAGCCCAGCATCAGGTAGCCCTTCGGGGCCGCCACGCCTTTTGCCAAGACACGCTTCGTGAAATGCTGCCGGAAAAAGAAAATCTCGTTTACCTGAACATAGTCTGTCGTCACCCGAAATTCCCCCGATGACAAATAACCTACTAAAATAGTCAGGATAGCGTATCATGCCCCATAAAGACCAGCCTTTCTCCAAAGGTCCATAGATTTTTCGAGAAGAAAAATTGCGTTGCGGCACGGTATGCATTGTAGGCCGAGCCATTCTTGCAACAAATGCCTTTTATTCGAAATCTGCATAGCCTATACACCATATGACAGCCATACTCACGGCCAAAACCCCTCTTCCTCAAGGAGGTTGCTCAGCGGTGTCATCTCCCATGGTAGACAGTGTCTTCTTGGGAATGAAAGAATATTCAAAGCGTTACCAGATATTAACGAGGACAGGTTTATCATGATCAGAACCAGGAGAAAGGGTGCTTTTCGGTTTACGTTGTCGGTGCTGGGTTCCGCGCTGATCACGGCCGGTGCCTGGGCGGCAGACCCCATCGGCGCGCCGGGCCACAGCGCCGCCGGCAAGAATCCGTTGAAGAATGTCTACTTCGGCGAGCAGCATTTGCACACGCAGAACTCGCCGGATGCGTTCGCGGCCGGCGGCCGCCAGACCTGGGATGACGCCTTCCGCTATGGACGGGGCGAAGAGGTCGTGCTGCATACAATCGCGACGAAGAACAAGATCAAGCGTAGAACACCCTATGACTTCATGGCCATCACTGACCATGCTGAGTACTTCGGCGTCATGCCGCGGATGATCGATCCGAAGGACCCGCTAGCCAAGTCGGACCTGGCCAAGAGGCTGCAGAAGAACGACCCAACTGCGGTTGTGGATATTCTCCACGACATCCTCACGAGCACGGGGAGACCCGAATTCACCGCTCCCGAGTTGCTCAAAGACAACTGGCAGAACTATGTCAAGGTCACCAACAAGTACAATGATCCGGGCAAGTTCACCACCCTGATCGCGTTTGAGTGGACCTCTATCCCCAACGGCCGCAACATGCATCGCAACGTGTTCTTCCGCAATGACGCCGGCCCCCGGGCGCCGTTCTCGTCATTCGATTCCATTTACCCTGAAGACCTGTGGACCTACATGGAGGTGCAGCGCAACGCCGGCAACGAGACCTTCGCCATCCCGCACAACGGCAATGTTTCCGACGGCTGGATGTACGCGCCGAATAAATTCCTCGGCGGACCAATGGATAATCGTTATGCGCGACGCCAGCAGGAGAATGAACCCCTCACAGAGATCATTCAGACCAAGGGCAGCTCGGATACACACCCCGCATTGTCACCGAATGACGAGTTTGCCGAGTTTGAGATGTTTCCGAACCTGATTAACGTCGGCCAGCCCAGCCAGATCAGGTACGGGTACATACGCCAGGGACTGGTCGAAGGGATGATCCTCGAGGGCACGCACGGCTATAACCCCTACAAGATGGGTATCGTCTCGGGCGCTGACAGCCACTCGGGCTATTCCAACAACGAGGAGTTCAACTTTCACGGTTCCCACGGTGCATTGGAAGATACGCCGCAGAAGCGTCTGAATCCCAAACCCGATGCGGCCGGCGACATGCCGTCGCGACTTGGCTCGGCGGGTACCACCGCTGTATGGGCTGAAGAAAACACGCGCGCCGCTATTTTTGATGCGATGAAGGCCAAAGAGACCTACGGTACCTCGGGCACCCTGATTCGCCTGCGCTTCTTCGGTGGCTGGGACTATCCAAAGAACCTGGTGGAGAAGAAGGATTTTGTCAAAAAGGCCTATAAGGGTGGCGTGCCCATGGGGCAGGATCTGCCGAAAAAAGCGGGCAAGGCACCGACCTTTGCCGTCTGGGCCTTGAAAGATCCCGAGAGCGGCAACCTCGACCGCATCCAGATCGTCAAGGGCTTCATCAACAAGTGGGGCCGCACAGACGAGAAGATCTACGACGTCGCCTGGTCTGATGATCGTAAGCCGGACCCCAAGACCGGCAAGCTGCCGCCAGTAGGTAATACCGTGGATGTAAAGACCGCGAAATACACCAACGACATCGGCGACAGCCAGTTGAGTGTGGTCTGGGCCGATCCTGATTTCGATCCCAAGCAGAAGGCGGTCTATTACGTACGCGTAATGGAAATCCCAACACCCCGCTGGTCAACCTATGATTCGGTGAATAGCGGCCTTCCTATCCCTGAAGGCATCCCGGCCACGCTTCAGGAACGTGCCTGGTCATCGCCTATCTGGTACACCCCGGAGGCAGCCAGAGCAACAAACAAGTGGATGGGTTTCCGTCCCCATGGACAGCCCAAGGAATAAAGTCATGAGGACCAAGACCATGAGGAGCAAAACCATGAAGACAAGGACTAACTTATTGACGCTGTCGTTTTTGTGTTCGGCTCTGTTCGCGGTCGGGGAATTGGCTGCCGACTCGGTCGGCGAACCGGGCCGCGGTTCCGGCACTAAGAACCCGCTGAACAACGTCTATTTCGGTGAACAGCATTTACACACGCAGGACTCGCCGGATGCATTTCAGATGGGTACACGAAACACGCAGGACGATGCCTATAATTTCTGCAAGGGCAAGGCCATCAAAAAATCCACGGGGGGTACGGTGCAGAAAAAGACCCCGTATGACTGGTGTGCAACGACCGATCATGCGCTCATGCTGGGCCTGATGCCGAAGACGCTTGATTCCAGCAGTCCGATATCGAAAACCGAAATCGCCAAGTTGCTCCAAAAAGGTACCCCCGAGGCCGGGGAAAAGGCCTTTGGGCTCATGATGGGGAAGATTCAAAAAGGAGTCCTGCCCGAGGGTTTTAATGACAAGGATTTACAGCGATCTGCCTGGGCAAACCAAAAAAAGATCACCAACAAGCACAATGACCCAGGTAAATTTACGACGCTGATCGCGTTCGAATGGACCTCTATTCCGTATGGTCAGAACCTGCACCGCAACGTCTTCTTCCGGGATGATAAGGGTCCTGGAATGGTCTTCTCGACGCTGGACTCGGACCGGGCCGAGGATCTCTGGACCTACCTGGAGACACAACGCGGCATGGGTCACGAGGTCTTCGCGATTCCGCATAATTCCAACGTCAGTAACGGCCTGATGTTCCCCACGGTGAATTCCTACGGGACACCCATCAATAAGGCATGGATCAAGCGGCGCGCGAAAAACGAGGTCGCGGTGGAGATCCTTCAGACCAAGGGGCAATCGGACGCCCACCCGGCCTTGTCTCCCAACGACGAGTTCGCCGATTTCGAGACGGGTTTCAAACATATGCTCGGTACCGGCGGCGTGGTTGGCAAGTTAGACCACAGCTATGTGCGCAATGCGCTGATCGATGGGGTCGGCTGGCAGGAATCCCTGGGTGTTAACCCGCACAAGTTCGGCATCGTTGCCGGCGCGGATGCACACACGGCCTTCTCGGACAACGAGGAGTTCAACTACACCGGCGTCCATGGCACCAACGACAATACGCCCAAGGTGCGACTGTCAGGAGCGGGCCAGGTGGCTGGCGAGGCGGCCGTCATGTTCGGCACGCCGGGGGCGACCGGTGTGTGGGCGCCAGAGAACACCCGTCCCGCGATATTCGACGCGATCAAGCGCAAGGAAACCTTCGGTACTTCGGGCCCGCTGATCCGCGTCCGGTTCTTCGGGGGTTGGGGTTACGACAAGAATCTCGTCAAGGACAAGGATTTCATCAAGAAAGCCTACGCCGACGGTGTACCAATGGGTGGCGATCTCGCGGCCAAACCGAAAAGTGCCAAGGCACCGACCTTCGCGGTCTGGGCGCTGAAGGACCCGGACAGCGGCAACCTGGACCGCATCCAGATCATCAAGGGCTGGTACAAGAACGGTTATCCCTGGGAGCAGATCTATGACGTTGTCTGGTCCGACGGGCGCAAGCCGGCGGGACCGGAGGGGGAGGTCGTCAGGATTGTAAGTACCGACGGTGTTCACACATCGACGAACTATCACAAGGTCCCGGCTGGCAAATTGCCGCCGGTTGGCAATACGGTCGACGTGGAGAATGCGACCTACACCAATACCATCGGCGACAACGAACTGAGCGCGGTCTGGACCGATCCGGACTTCGATCCATCCCAGCACGCAGTTTACTATGTGCGCGTGCTCGAGATCCCCACACCGCGCTGGTCGACCTATGACGCGAAAGCACTGGGGATCACGCCGCTTGCCGTGGTCCCGACGACGGTACAGGAGCGCGCGTGGGCTTCGCCGATCTGGTACACACAGGACCCGAGCCTCGTGAAAAAAGCACTGTCTTATCCTGGTCTGCGCAGCTACCTGCCTGAGTAATAGTTTGGACTGACCCAAACATATAATGTAGGGTCGAATTTATTCGACCAATCCCGAGCGGTCGAATGAATTCGACCCTACAATGAAGGGTATATGACGAAGAAGAGGAATTTTCAGAAGTGAAGTTGTTACGTGAACCACTGTTGCACTTTCTGTTCATCGGTGCGGCGATCTACCTGTTATACGGAGCGTTCGCCGAACCGGTGCCGGAAGAGACCGACAAGACCATTGTTGTCAGCGCAGGCGAAATCGAGTGGATGCAGACGGCCTGGCAGAAACGCTGGAATCGTCCACCGACCGACGCAGAGTTTGACGGCCTGATCCAGCAGTACATCAAGGAGACCGTGCTCTATCGCGAAGCACTGACCATGGGGCTGAACAAGCACGACATGGTCATCCGTCGCCGACTGGCGCAGAAACTGGAGTTCCTCGCCAAGGACCTGGTGGCCCTGACGCCACCCACCGACGAGGAGTTGCTGACTTACTTCGATGTGCATCAGGATCGCTACCATGAACCGGCACGCTATACCTTTACTCAGGTCTTTATCGACCCCGACAAACGCGGTGACGCAACCCTGGATGATGCCAAGGCGATCAAGGCGACATTGATGGCACAAGGCGATGCCATCGACGATGCCGGTACGCTGGGCGATGACTTCATGCTGCAGAACTATTACCCGGAAAAGGATCGGATTGAAATCCAGAAACAGTTCGGCAGCGGCTTTACTGAATCACTGGTAAAACTGTCACCCGGGCAATGGCACGGGCCCGTGCTGTCGGGCTATGGGGTGCACCTGGTGTATGTGAGCAGCGTCAGCGAACCGCCTGCGCCGGATTTTGCCGCGGTGCGCGAGCGTGTCACTCAAGACTGGACGACGGACAAGGGCGAGGAACTCAATGAACAGTTTTACGCCAACCTGCGAGATCAGTACACCATCGTCATTGAACAGCCTGAACAGAAAGAAAAGGTGGCCGCCTTGCGGGAGCAGGCGCAGTGATCCAGACACTTTCCGGGCGCTGTTTCAACGATGACATTCCTGTAGGAGCGGGGTTTCCCGCGCACCCGGTTGAACAACAACGCCCGTCGCGGGCCAGCCCGCTCCTACGATGGGTGTTTTTTGTTATAGTGG
>JAQYVO010000233.1 GCA_030145425.1 Chromatiales bacterium
TCCTTGGCAAAACGCCCCTAAACACCCCTTTGTGCCTCCTTGCGGGTGTCACTGACACCCGATCCAAGGCCAATGGACATCTGGTTCACTGCCCTGGCCTTGGGTCCTCCCTCCCCGTGAGCTCGACACACTCACCTTGCCGGACCATAACGCACGCACGCACGTGAGACACACCGCCTGGGGTCCAGACCGATTGTTTCGCTGGTAGATCTCATTGGGACTGGCAGTCTGTGGGGCAAGAGGGTCTGCGGGAAGGTCACCTCGCGTTCCGGGAAGGCCGGGCGCCTCAGGGTCATGGACAGGGGCGCGTTGTGTTACCCACGAGCGTCAAACACCCGACCGGCCCCCCCCCCAACGACTGGCTCAAGTAGCATGGACCGGTCGGTGTGGGTTGCATCTTCGAATTCGTCGCCAGGCGATGTGTTCCAAATCCTACCGGGAATGCGGGCCTCTAAGATCCCCCGCTGGGAGAGTGATCTGTGGTAGCAGTCACGGAGTCCAAGTGATCCGCTAGGAAGTCGGCCCTCATCGTGAACTCTCGACGGCTGAACATGTCGACTACGGGATCCTGGGCCATTATCCGATACTTGGAGACGACGTTCCGGATCTGCTCCCGGCCGCATTCCTCCAAGAGCTCGCGGGCCCACGGTTGTTGGTGGTCTAGCGGTATTTCTTGCATGGTGGTTTCCCCTAGACCAAGGCTACGTCACGCAAGGTTGCCAGGTGTTGCCCAGTGGGCAGCGAGTCTAACAGGCCCGCATTTGCTCTCTGATACGCGCTAGCGGGCCAGGACGGAAACCGCGATGTAGTCGCCCTGCCGGCCCACACAGGAAGGCTGGAGTGGTCGAGTCAGTTCTAGCGGGACTCCGGATTGTGTTCATGGGTCTGAGCACGCGGCGGTTCAGCCGCGAACATACCGCCCAATCCGGTGTAATGTTTTCCATCCCCCACCTCCCATAAGTGTGCATTGCGGTGGTGGCTAAGCACCGCAGCGTGAACGGCAAGACTCGCCGTGGCGTGATCGTACGAACGACCACCTAGGTCGAGCTGGAGTCCATCGTCTTCCGCCCACTCGGCCTTCGTGATTACGTGATAGTCGCTCATCGCACCTCTTCGTCTCTTGCGTAGCACTAGGCACACGCCATGTCAATCACGCGCCATCGGTTTGTATCGTGCTTCTCCGATACGCCCCAGGTGGCAAGCCCGTCCAGCGTCGGAAGGCGCGGGTGAAGTTCGCTTGGTCAGTATAGCCAAGCCGTTGTGCGATTTCAGTTAACGAGTATTCGTCTTGTTCTAGAAGTTGAACGGCCCACCGCATACGTGCCGCGTCAATGACTGCTGAAAATGTCGTGTCCATGTCCGACAGTCGGCGTTGCAGCGTCCGCACACTTCCTCCCACGGCCTCGGCCACGGAACGGATCTTCGGAATACCGTCAACAAGCATGCCGCCAACAACTTGATGCAGGGCACCAGGAAACTCGTGCTCCAGTTGATCGTATGTTCCTTTGTCAGGCAGCTGCTCAGCGAGAATACGTTGCGGAACTTCAAATGCTGTGATGCGGCTTCCGAAGCGAATCGTTGAACGGGAAAACAGATGGTGTTCTTCGACTCGCCTGGCGTCTCTGGTCTGAAGAAAGATGACAGGCGGGTGCCAATCTTGTCCGGCTCCCAGCCGCACGGTTGCCATCATCATGGTCAGGACCAACAGTTCGACATGCTTCCTCTCGACTTCGTCGCCGTCAATCGGGCCGCGGCAGAACCAAGCTGACTTCTCGGACCGCGACACATAGAAATCGGCGCGAGAATACTCACAACGCGCGAGCTGACAGAACGATTCCAGGGCCTGATTCAGATTCGCGACGTTTAGAAGACGCCGGGAAAACTCGCCGTACGCTTGAATCGACATGCCTCCAGCCACGAGGCCGAGATCGTCGATTCCTTCCCGCTCGGCTGCCAACCCAATGAATCTCCATGCCTGGTGGGCCGGGATAATCGCCTCGGGATCTTCGAATACCCGCTCGGAAAGCCCAACCCGCTCAAGCAGACGGCTCGCGGGTGCGCCGAGGCGATCCAGAACCGCCCCGTAGGCATAGACATACTTCGCTCGAACTAGCGGGATGATCTGCATGGCGAACTTCTCGGCTGACCAGACACTGGCTGTCGCAACTCTGTTTCTGACAGCACATTAGTTTAACGTCGCGAACCCAGCGGCTCAACTTCATGCTCGATTTCGGCCGAGATCGCTGTGTCGGACCATTTTGTGGCACGAAATGACAAGAAGCTAAGGTTCCGTGTGTCTATGGTCATATGGGAATGGAGGTTGCAGATAGCCCCGCCAGTCCTTCCTCTGGAGATTGCTGAGTCTACAGCGGTGGTAAAAACACACGTGTTAAAACCGTCTACTAACTGTATTTGCCTAATAACCGAAGTCATGAAGTTCAAAATAGACTTTCACTTGGAGAGAATTTGATGGAAGCCATTCGAGTCCCGACGGCAGCCTGCGCCGTTTTGTTATCCCTGTTGTTTTCCACTACCTCACAGGCTCAGCAGTCTTCAGGCAGCCCGATCCCACGGGTGGCTGCTCCCGCAAAACAGGCGCCCAACACCGATGCCATGATCTGGCGTTTTGTCGGTCCAATGACGGGTACGAGAGGATCGGTGGTGCTGGGGCATCCAACGGATACCAACGTCTTTTACCATGGCGCATCGGGTGGCTTGTGGAAAACCCCCGATGCCGGCCAAACCTGGATTCCGGTAGGAGACGGTCAGTTCGGCACCAGCTCCGTCGGGGCGATGGAAATTTCCGAATCCAACCCTGGCATCATGTACGTCGGCATGGGCGAGCCGCAAATGCGCAACAACGTCAGTTGGGGCGATGGTGTCTACAAATCTGTCGATGGTGGTGAGACATGGACGCATCTCGGGCTCAAGGAGACTCACCATATCTCACAGATTAGAATCCACCCAACCAACCCGGATGTCGTCTACGTTGCGGCCTTTGGCCATGCATTCGGCCCTAATCCGGAAAGAGGGGTCTACCGCACCACCGATGGCGGCAAAACCTGGAAGCGGGTTCTGTTCAAGAGTGAAACCGCCGGCGCCATCGACCTGATCATGAACCCTACGAATCCGGATGAGCTGTTCGCCTCGATCTGGGAGTTCGAACGCAAAGCGTGGGGGCCCAAGACAGGTGGCGCAGAAAGTGGCCTGTGGAAGTCAACCGATGGCGGTGACAACTGGGCTGAAATCACTCGCAACAAGGGTCTGCCGGACGGCCGTCATGGACGCATCGGCCTCACCATGTCAGCTGCCGATGGTAACCGAGTTTACGCTTTGATCGATTCGGAGACAAAGGCCGGGCTCTACCGCTCTGATGACCGGGGTCAGAGTTGGGCATTCGTTTCCGACTATTTTCAGATCATCGGACGACCGTTTTACTACAGTCACATCTACGCCAACCCGTCCAACGCGGATGAGCTTTGGGTGCCAAACAATCGGTTGTTCTCTTCCCGCGATGCCGGCAAGACCTGGGTTGTTGAACCTGGTATCAAAGACGATTTCCATGACATCTGGATCGATGCTAGGAATGCCAACCGAATGATCGCGTCCTGCGACGGTGGCGCCGAAGTAACCCTGACAGGCGGCTTGAGCTGGTCCGATCAGTTCACCCAAAAGACTTCCCAAATTTACCGCGTTTCAACGGACAATGAATTTCCCTACAACGTGTACGGAACTGGACAGGACATCCTGGCTTTCAAGGTCCCCAGCGCTTCCAGGTGGGGCGGCATCTCCGGCTACGAAACCACCCTGGTTGGGAACGGCGAACAAGGTGACATTTTTGTCGATCCGGATGATCCCAACGTTGTCTTCAGTATGTCGGGCGGTTCGCCCATGGGTGGTGGTGGACCATTTACCCGCAACAATCTCAAGACCGGACAGAATGAGGTTCGTAACATTTGGCCGGAACCGATTTTTGGCCGCAACGCTTCGCAAATGAAGTATCGGTTCCAGTGGGATACGCCCTTCCTGATCTCCAAATACGATCACGACACCATCTATTCGGCGGGCAATGTCATGTTCAAGTCAACGGACGAGGGATTGACCTGGAAAGTGATCAGTGGCGACCTCACCCGTGACCTGAAGGACAAACAGGTGATTACCGGCACGCCATGGCTTCCGGAATATTTT
>JAQYVO010000304.1 GCA_030145425.1 Chromatiales bacterium
CACAGGTGAAGCTCTCGTTTCAGGATCTCGGACAAGGTATTACTTGTATTGAGACCTATTTTGAAAGAACCGGTCTTGCAGGCTGCTATCTGATTCAGCAGGGTCAGGCCGCCGCCCTGATCGACACCGGGACCGCCCACACCGTGCCAAACATTATGGAACTGCTGGAGCTGCGCGGCATCCGGCCGGAGCAGGTCAGATACGTGATCCCAACCCACGTCCATCTCGACCACGCGGGGGGTTCGGGGCAATTGATGGAACTGCTGCCGGAGGCCACCCTGGTGGTCCACCCGAAGGGCGTCCGCCACCTGACGGACCCCGCCAAACTTACCGCCGGTGCCACCGCCGTCTATGGGGAGGTTCAGTTCGCAAAGAACTTCAAGGAACTCAAACCCGTCCCGGTAGAGCGTGTTATCGAGGCGGTGGATGAATTGCACATTGATCTGGAAGACCGCCGCCTGATCTGCCTGGACACCCCGGGGCACGCCAATCACCATAACTGCATCTGGGACGAGGCCAGTCGCGGATTTTTCACGGGTGACACCTTCGGCATCGCATATCCCGAACTTGCCACGGAACGGGGTCCGTTCATGCTACTGCCTTCCACCCCGGTGCAGTTCGATCCGGATGCCTGGCACCAGACGCTGGACAAGCTCATGGGGTACCAGCCGGAAAGGATGTACCTGACCCATTACTGCCGAGTGGAAAATCCCAGTACGCTGGTCGGCGCCCTCCATGAGGAGATTGACACCTACGTAGATATCGCACTCTCCTGCGATGACACGGAGCGGGAAACCGGGATCAGAACAAGGCTGGAGAAACTCTATCTGGAGCGCCTGCGGCGTCACGGATCCCGGCTTTCAGAGGCGGAGATACACCAGTTACTCGACATGGATCTGACGCTTTGTGCCCAGGGCCTGGAGGTTTGGCTTCAACGCCGGGAAAACAGGGCAGCCTGAATTCGGGCCTGTAAATACGGCTCCTCCCCTGATCAATTGGGTAAACAAAACGCATTCCATTTGTTAGCAGAACTGTAGGGTCGAATTCATTCGACCAATGCTTGAGGCGGTTGGCCGAATGAATTCGGCCCTACAACAGAAATCCACCCACTCGATCAGGGGAGGAGCCGCTAGCCTTTTGCCGTGAACCGGGCATCGGTCAGGTCCCAGCACACGGTGCAATCCAGCTCGGCCAGAACCCTGACCAGTCCTTCCTCGCCCTCTTGCAACAGCAACGAAAGCGGAGTCCTACCCAAGCGCCTGTGAGCACGGCGCAGCCAGATGGGCGCCATATTGGGGTTGGTCGGGTATGTGGTTCTCAATGCCCCTGCAATACGCAGTACGTAATCCGCCCGCCGATCCACAGCCGGATCGTCCGGAAAGGATTCGTGGCTGCGAAACTTTTGCAGCCCCCTGACCCTTACTTTCTCGGGAAGTCCCAGTATGGTGTTCATCTCTTTGGCACCCAGTTTCCAGGAATCCAGGATGCTCATGGTCGCCTTTGTCAGCAGGAGGCGGTTTTCCGGGGTCATCTCATTCATCTGGTATTCCTTGGATCGGCAGGATTTTCCTACTATTTTTGTAGGATATCATCAGAACCGGAGGTGGATAGAAGAAACAGTGGCTTCATCGGAACAGGCGCCGCCACCAGCGCTTGCGATTTCCCGGCAGATGGAAACCGGCAGAGAGATCGCAAGGCCGCAATTTGCTCAGGATCCAGCCGGGCAAGGGCGGATTATCGCTGTAGCCGCAGGTGACCCCCAGATTGTTCGGATCATAGATCTTGATGAAGCCCGGCTGCTTGAGATCATCCGCGTAAACGATGCCGCAGTAATCTTCACCATGTTCCTGTCGCAACAGGGTGTCCACCCTGGTGATGAACCTATGCAGCTGCTCCCGGGTCGATGTCTCTGCGGGAGGCGGCTCCCCTAGGGCGTAGATGTACCAGTCTTCGGCCGTATCGGCCCGAAGGATTTCCCACAAGGCATCCAGATGATGCCAGCGCAGTGTGGAGGTGAAACTTCCCCGAAAGGCATTCAGGAAAGTCGCCTGATCCGGCTCCTGCAATTCACGCCCATCACCCACTTGGCCTCCACCTGTTAACACTTTGCGGATACCCGGGAGACCCTCACATCTTGTTGAGCATCTCGTCCACGAGGCGCTCCGACTCGAGCCAGTCCGCTATCTCCCAGCCGGACTCGAATCCCCGTTTTTCCGCACGAAAATAGGCCATCTTGGCAATCATCTCGTAGCGCTCCCGCGGATCGATTCTGCGGAGTGTCGCCTCGGCCACCTTGCCGCCCGCGGACTTTGTCCTGCGAGGTGCAGCGGCTTTCTTGACAACCTTTTTCTTCACGGCTGTCTTCGCAGCGGTCTTTTTTACGACCTTTTTCTTGACCGCTTTCTTGACGGGACTCTTCTTGAGGGATCCACCGGTCTTCCCGGCCGCCTTCTTGCTGCTCTCTCTGCTGGAACTCGACACTTTGGGTTATCTCCTTGTCAATTACCGAAACAACGACGCTTCGAATATTGGGCAACAACGATACTACCGGAAAACTCCGCTGGGACATCATACAACTCTGTTTATGCAAGAATACGACGACTGAATGACATCCCCGAAATAGGGTACAATTCCAGGCATTGAATCAACACTGCATTGCTTTGCCATGACAACATCCCACGCACTGTTCGAATCCGAACTCCCACAGTTCCAGATGCTCAACCGGGGCAAGGTCAGGGATATCTATGACCTGAACCCGGAACAGCTGTTGATCGTTACCAGCGACCGCCTATCCGCCTTCGACGTGGTGCTGCCTCAGCCTATACCCGGCAAAGGAGAAGTGTTGACCCGGGTGGCCAATTTCTGGTTTCACAGGACCCGGGAGATCATACCCAACCATCTGACGGACACCCCGCTGGAGCAGGTGATCCCGGACAAGGAGCAACGGGATATCCTCGGAGACCGGGCCTTGATCGTCCGCAAACTCAAACCGCTGCCGGTGGAAGCGATCGTGCGTGGATACCTGATCGGTTCGGGCTGGAAGGATTACCAGAGATCCGGGGGCGTATGCGGGATCGATTTACCCGAAGGCCTGCGGCAGGCAGACAAACTTCCGGAGCCCATCTATACACCCTCCACCAAGGCGGAGATCGGCGGCCATGACGAAAACATCGACTTTGAACAGACCCTCGACCTGCTGGGCCGGGAGGTTGCTGAGCAGGTGAGGGATGCCAGCCTGCGCATCTATAGCGAGTGCGCACGGTATGCCCTCGAACGTGGCATCATCATCGCCGATACCAAATTCGAGTTCGGGCTGGACGAAAACGGACAACTCTTTCTGATCGACGAGGCGCTCACGCCGGATTCATCCCGGTTCTGGCCGGCGGATGAATACCAGCCCGGCATCAGCCCCCCCAGTTTTGATAAACAGTTCGTACGCGATTACCTGGAAACCCTGGACTGGGATAAGACGCCTCCGGGCCCAATTCTGCCTCAGGAGGTGATCGACAGGACGTCGGAAAAATACCGCGAGGCGGAGGAACGCCTGACCGGTGGTTGAGCCGCTGAATTTTAGCAGGGTCGCATCTGTAAAAAGGCCGGGTGACAATGTCTGAGACTGTCGCACCTTACGAAGGTCTCACCCCGGATGTCATCATCGGCGCCGTGGAAGTGGCCGGCTTCGAGCCGGACGGCGGCATGCTTGCACTCAACAGCTACGAAAACCGGGTCTACCAGGTGGGGCTTGAAGAGGCCACTCCCCTTGTAGCCAAGTTTTACCGTCCCGGCCGCTGGAGCGATGACTGCATCCGGGAAGAACATACCTTCAGCCTGGCCCTTGCAGCGGACGAGATCCCGGTGGTGCCCCCCTTGAGCAACAGGGAGGGTGAAACCCTGCACTTTCACCAGGGTTTCCGTTTCACGCTTTTTCCCCGCCAGGGGGGACGCTGGCCGGACCTGGATGACCCGGACAGGCTGACCTGGACGGGGCGCTTCCTGGGACGCATACACCAACTTGGCGCAGCCTGTGACTTCGAACACCGTCCGGCACTCGATCCAGGTGTGATGGGTCACGAATCATCTGAGTGGCTGCTGGATAACGGCTTTATCCCCATCGACTTGGAGACACGCTATCGCAGGCTCACCGAAGCGTTGCACAAATCCGTGGAGTCCGTATTCGCCCAAGCTGCCGGGTGCCGCCGTATCAGGCTTCACGGCGACTGCCATCTGGGAAACATCCTTTGGACCGACAACGGCCCACATTTCGTGGATATGGACGACTGCCGCATGGGGCCGGCGATTCAGGACCTCTGGATGCTGTTATCGGGGGA
Organism: Chromatiales bacterium; assembly: GCA_030145425.1. Taxonomy (GTDB): domain Bacteria; phylum Pseudomonadota; class Gammaproteobacteria; order Chromatiales; family Chromatiaceae; genus JAHEHQ01. The sequence continues at coordinate 4,329 of JAQYVO010000304.1, forward strand.
CCGTCAGGAGATGGCGTTGCAGCTTGCCTACCTGCGGGAGGGATACGAGACCTTTCGTGATCTGGACCCGAGAGAGATCCCATTGATAGAATCCCTGCGCACCCTGCGCATGATCCATTACGCCGCCTGGATTGCACGCCGCTGGGGAGACCCTGCTTTTCCCAACGCCTTTCCCTGGTTTAACAGCCACCAGTACTGGCAGGATCACCTGTCACAGCTGGAACAACAGCAACTGTCTCTGGAACAGCCGCCATTGCCCCTATACTGACCAATCCGCTCAGCGGTTGGTGTTCGGCATATTGACGTATGCGGTGGGGGTGTCGCTTCCCTGAATACTGATACGCAGGCTTTCGCTGAAGTCTCCCAGGGACACGAGTGTATTCGATGGAAAATTTCCCACTATCTGATTGTTGGCCACTACCGTCACCGGACCGCCGGCATCCGGTGTTCGATAATAAACACGGCAGGGCGAGACGCTGCATCTCCCGGCCTTACCCGGCTCTACCACGGCAGTCATGACGCCGTCGGAGGTTGGGGTACGACCCTCCTCTACCACGGCAGGCCGCGGATTATTGGTCACACAGGCCCCCAGCAGAGGCAGGAAAAGCAGTACGGCAGTGACTCTGGCAAATGAAGCATAGCGTTTAAACATCTTTGTATCCTGATTGGGCACACACTCTGATATGCCTGATGGATGGGCTTTAAAAGCACCGGTGAAAAGAATTATAGCCCTGTCCTGTTGAAAAAAAACCCGGCAAAAATCCCTACATTGTTATCAACGGCCGCTGTCATTGAGCCCGACGAAACTGCCGTTGTTTGTCTCTGCCAGGCGGCGCATCAGCGCGGCGAAGCGCACCGCGCCCGCATGGTTGGAAGCGTACTGCAATATGACAGGAAAGCCCACGGCGTGGATGCGGACCCGGCGCTGCCCGGCTTTTCCCCGATTCAGTTTTTCCACGGTATCCAGCACACCCTCGATGGATCCCCGGGAGAAGTCATCACCAAAGATATACAGGCTGATTTTTTTGTCCGGTGCGTAGAATCGGCGGATCGCGGCCTCGATCCCCTCCACCGGACTTGAGTTGCTGAACGGCGCCCAGTCCTGGAGCCTTCTCAGAATAGCCCTGCGCCTGACCGGCGTATCCGTTATCCAGCGGCCCTTGTACTGGGAAAACATGTACTCCCCCATGTCGTTGAGTACCTGGATGCCCTTCACCTTGGGATAGATCTCCAATACCTCCGATACCTTGTTGCGCACCAGGCGCCAGGCATGCTGCTGCATGGAACCCGAGGTGTCGATAATGAATATGATGTACTCGCTATCCACCGGGACGCCGCCGATCGTGGCGTCCCGGCTGGAACGTTGATAGGTCGATCCCAGCAGCCGCTTCTGCTCCTCACTGAGTCGCTGACGGGCCAGCGCCATCTGACTTTCGATAGTGGTTTGTGCCTCCAGTTCCAATCTGGATGACGCGTACCGGCCCTCGATGCTCGACATCTCCCCCTGTAGCCTGGCCAGTTTTTCCATCACCTCTGAAATCTGCTCTCGTCGGGCCTCCAGATCCCGGTTGAGGACCTCCCGTTCCCCCCTTATCTCCTGCAACTGGACCTCCAGTTCCCTGACCAACCCGCTGAGGTCTGTGTGGCTCTGCTCCAGCACGAAAGGCTCGGCTACCTTAACAATCACCAGAAGCAGGATGATGGCGCCGAATCCACAGGAGACCACGTCAAGGAAGGAGAGATTGAAGATCTCGATGGGGCGCCTTCGCCGGCTCTTCATGGCCAATCCTTCGACGGAGTGAGAAAAGAGCCCCCACTGAGCACGGCGAGCTGCCAGAATGCGGCGGCTGCGTATGCATCGCCCTCCATGGGCAGCAGTATGGTGTTTACCGGCACCCCCTTGGGCCGTTGCTTTACCGCACTCTCAAAATGGGCGAGACGTGCCTCTGCCGAGACCGTGGTCCGTTTCGGCTTATTTCTACCCTGGGTGGGCAACCCATCTGTTATCAGCAGAATATTGTCCGGTGCCGGCTTGAGTCCCCCGGCGGCGCTGAAGGCCCGGTGCAGACTGGTTCCACCCCCGGGTATTCGCTGTCTGAGCCGTTTCACGGCCTTGTCCAGAACCTCGATGTCGCCAGCATCGAGCCAACCGCCCGCGCCAGCCCCGAGCACCGGTTCGGCGCGGGTATTGAATACCACTATCTGATACCTGCTGGTCGCCGGCAGATTGGCCACGAGCCACTCCACCATCCCCAGCGCTCTCTGCCATTTGGCCGATCCACGTTTGACCGCATCCCCCATGTTGCGCATGCGGATCACATTGACGATCGTTTCGTCCAGCATGCTGGCTGAGGCATCCACCAGGATCAGGATACGCTGCCCGCCCATTTTCAGACCGGTCAGATACTGGCGGTCACCATCACCCAGGAACTGCCGAACCTTTGAACCCTCCGCCTGATCGGCTTTAACCTCCGCGCCCAGACGCCGGTTCTCTTCATCCAGATTCTTCAGATCCGATTTGAGCTTCCTCACATCCTGGATTCTTGCCAGGGTCTGTGCATCGTAGCGTGACAGTTCCCGCTCCTTCTGCTCCATATTCTCTATCACACGCTCGGAGCGGCCCTGGGTTTGAATCAGCTCATCCTCCGTCTCAGCCAAGCTGTTTTTGATGACTACGAGATCCTGCAAGGCATCCTCGACTGATGTTTCCAACAGCGATACCTCGGACCGCAGATCATCCTGGTACTGCTTGCGTGCCTTGACCGTATCCGTGTTGAGGATGAGTACCAGGAGCACCACGGCCCCGAATCCGCAGAACATAATGTCGAGGAAAGAGAGACTGAAGGGAGATATGGCCCGGCGCTTTCTCATATACCCATGTTCAGATTTTGAGTCGCCGCACGAACCATCGATCCACATAACGCTCTGTATCCAGCACCAGCCGGTCCTGCATCAGCTGCAGCTGGTGGATGAAGAACATCAGGATGATGCTGATAACCAGGGCGATGAATGTGGAGTTGAAGGCCACCCCCAGGGATTGGGTCACACCGGTTATATCTCCCTCCACTGCGCGGTGCGCCTGGCCCAGAGCGTCACCGATACCACGCACGGTGCCGATGAACCCCACCGAGGGGATGGCCCATGCGATGTAGCGGATGATGGAAAGTTCGGACTCCAGGCGATCCGCCTCGGACTCGCAGACGTTGCGGGCGGCCGTTGATACATCCTGGACGCTGTTGGTCGCACCAAAGCGCTCCACGGCCGTGAGCATGGCCCTTGGCAACAGGGCCTGTTGCGCCACGGCCGGAAGCGACTGCAGCCGTTGGGACAACTCCTTGAGGTCTTCGCGACCGATGGGCATGCCCGCCGGCAGGCCGAGCAGGTCCTTCACCAGGAGCGTCTGCTGCCGGGAGACCGACAGGCCCTTGTAACCCAGGATGAACATCGCCCAGATCATCAGCACGAAGCAGGCCTCCTGCTCGTAATCACGCAGCACCACATAGGGGGATCGCTGCTCCACGTGCGCACTGTCGGCCTGCATCATCGCCCGCTCCGCCTCGATGTGCGTCTGGGCATTCGGCCGTATCAGGGTGACGTACAGTGTGTGCACCAGGATGAAGGCAATCAGCAGGGCGAACACCTGATAGACGAACTCGTTACGCAATGGCTTGCTCCTTCTGTCAGATGTCCACGGGAAAAGCGACCGCGCTGTCTGCGCTGATCTCCTCACTGGGGGTGAACTTTCGGGGTGTCTGGGTGGGTTGGGGTTTTTTACTGTCCCGGGTTTGGGTTTGAGGCTGTTCCACCTTTGAGTGTTTTTCCATGGGCGGTTCCCCCTTATCATCCGCGGCCCAGACAGGGTTGGTAAGGCAGGCGAGCATCACCGGAAGCAGGTATCGCTGGATGATCGCGGTTTTCTGATCAAAAGGCATTCGACTATCCGGACATTTCCTCAATGTCGGAAAGTATATCAGCCCTGCTCATATCACATCTCGAATCCCACCTGCCCCAACCTTTCATGCAGCATCTCTGCAGACCCCTCTGCCATCCCGATCAGAGGCGGCCGCACGATGCGCCAGTCCGGGTCTTCGGTGAAACGGCTCATCTGCTCTTTCAGCCCCGGTATCAAGGGAAAGGCCTGAAAAACATCCCGGATCCGGGTCGCACGCGCCTGAAGGTCGTCCGCATCGGTGCTCTCCCGATTCTCGAAAACCTTGCAAATCCCAGCCGGATTGACGTTTCCGGTGGCGGTAATACAGCCGGCACCGCCGCCGCGCAACGTCGCTAGCAGAAAGTTTTCGGAGCCTGAAAAAACGGCGAAGCCGGGAAACTCCCGGAGCAGATCCCGGGTATTGTTCCAGTCGCCGGAACTGTCCTTGATTCCCACGACGGTATCGGGAAAGGCGTTGATCAGCCGGCCGATCAACGCAAGGGAGATCGGAACCTGGGCAATCGGCGGAATATGATAGAGATACAGCCTTAACCCCCCGCTGCCCACCTGTTGTACCACCTCTGCGTAAGCGGCATACAGGCCCTCATCGCTCACGCCCTTATAGTAGAAGGGCGGCAGCATCAGCACGCCGGCACACCCCAGCGTCACCGCATGTCGGGTGAGACGGACTGTGTCGGGCAGGGCGCATGTACCGGTCCCGGGCATAAGCCGTTCCGCGGGTATCCCCGAATCCACCATGAATTCCAGTAGTTCGGTACGCTCTTCCACCGACAGGGAGTTTGCCTCGCTGGTGGTGCCGAATACCGCCAGCCCCGCCACACCCTGCCCCAGCAGCCAGCGGCAATGATCGAGAAAGGCCTGGCGATTAACGCTCAGGTCCGGATGAAAGGGTGTCAGAGCCGGCACCAGTACGCCTTTGAAGGAAGACAAATTCCTGCTCATTTCCTAAGTACTCTCACAAGCGATCACAGCAAAGAGTTGTAAACGATACACCCACAGACCGCACTTTGTTTCGATTAAATTTGTTGGCCAACATGTGCCTCATTTTGTATATCTGGCTATCCGAAATCCCAGATCGTCACGGGGCCGCTCGCTATAGTCCCTGTAGCTCAACCTCAGTTCCGAGATACCGGAGTCCCGCCAACCGGAACCCCTCACCACATGGTGGCGGCCTCGTTCGGGGCCGAAGGGATCGACGGTCTCCCGCGTCGCCCCACCCGGATGTACCGAGTAGAAATCCTCCACCCACTCCGCGACATTGCCGTCCATATCGTGCAGGCCAATGGGGTTCGGCGCAAAACCCGCCACCGGCGCGCTGACGGCATGACCATCCTGATAATCCTCCAGGATCAGGGGCAGGATGGGAGCGGCGGCAGCATCGGCATAATTGCCCTGCAACCGATCCGGGGGAAACCGTTTGCCGGGCCAGGGATAGCGCGCGGTACCGTCGCGTCCGGCAAACCGTGCCGCGTAGGCCCATTCAGCCTCCGTGGGCAGACGATACCCGGTGGTCACGGGAGGTATCAGCTGTATTTTTCCGTTTTCTTCCCGGTAAGCTGCAGGAAGATCCTCGCGCTTGCTCAACCAGTTCAGATAGCGGGCGGCATCATCCCAGCTTACCTTGACCACGGGCTGGTCGTCGCCGTTCAGGCTGAATCCCTGTATCGATCCGGAATTGTGGATCGGCCGGAACCGGCGAAACTCACCGTTGGTCACCTCCCGGGCGGAAATAAGAAAGGGGCGGGTCAGACGCACCTTCCGAAGGTTCTCATTGGCCCTGCGGCCCGGTTCGCGGCGCGAGGCCCCCATGGTAAAGGGACCGGTGGGCGCTACAGGCTTCATCCGGGTACCGGCGGAAACTGAACCAGGCTGTGTTGATTCCCGTCCCCCATCGCCCGGCTGCAGCACCACGCTGACGGTGCGGCTGATCCCGGGACCCGGAGTCACTGTGCCCTTGTATGTAAGGTATCCCGGTTTGCGTATCTCGATCCTGTGGGGAACAGCAGGCAGTTTCAGACGTGCAGTCGCGGGACCCCGCGGTTTACCGTTGAGAACCAGAACGGCATCTGCCGGCCGGCTGTCAAAAAAGACCACCCCGTATTCCGGCTGCAACCGGACCTCCAGTTCCAACACCTCCTCCGGTTTCAGCTCAATACTGCGTTTGGCCGGCCTGTGTCCGGCCAGCGTTATCTCGATCTGATGCTCCTCACCGGGAGAGACCTGCAGCTTTAGCGGAGTGACGCCCAGAAAAACACCGTCAAGGGCAACCGTCGCGCCGACGGGTTTGGATACGAGATTGACAATACCGTCCGCCGGGATTAGTTCGATCCTGGGGAGCTGTCGGTCCTCACCCGCCACTATTGTGACGGGAATCATCCGGGTCTTGTAACCGGATCTGGCCAGTTCAAGGTCATGGGGTCCACTCATCAGTTCTATGGCCCCCGGTGTTTCTCCAAGCAGGGTACCCGACTCCGTGATCTGCGCCCCGTCCGGATCACTCGAAAGGGACAGAATCGCCCAATCGGGTTTCAATTCAAGACTCAGCTGTTGCTGTTGCCCCAGCCCCGCGATCTCCAGATCCACCTCAAGGGGCTGATAGCGCGGGGCTGTCAATCTCATTCCATAGCGTCCGGCCTGGAGCTCGTGATCAGACAAGGGGGTCTCCCCCACCCTGACGTCATCAATGAACACCTGGGCCCCCACCGGGATCGACTTCACAGTCAGCATACCCGGCAGTTCCTGCAGCCTGAAATCCAGGTTGAGCGGCTTTCCAAACTCCACCTTGACCCGCTCCCTGAGTTCACGATAGCCGGTACGGCTGGCGATCAGCGTGTAATCCCCCGGGAGCAGCAGGGAGCGTCCGGACAGCTCAATCGCCGGAAGCGTTCCCCTGAGGGACATGGTCTCGGGTTCCGGTTCAACCCGCAGGGTGACCGGTGTGGCCAGCATAACGAAGGCTGCAGCCGCGACCAGCAGGCCGAACAGGCTGGACAACAGCCATTTCCATCCCCTTTTCCGGGGAGCCGTGGATGCCTGAAGAAGGTCATCCGGATGCTTTTCGATGGAGGCCGGTGGCGGGGATGCTGGCGGAATAATGGCGCCTGCGTCGGGCCGACTCAGGGTGACCCGCACCCGATCACCCTCCACCTGCCAGAGCAGCAGGCTCTCCCCCACCTGTATACGGTCTCCCGATTTCAACCATGACGAGGCGGTCAATCGCTGATGATTGTGCCATACAGGAGGGTCGCTGACCGCCGGCTGCACGAAGGGGTGACCCTGCTCCAGCCCGATATGGAGGACCGTTCCGGATTGATCAGGCAGCACCAGGGAACAGCCATCCCCCCCGACAGACAGGGGATAGGTCGCCTCGTCGAAGGTCCGCTCGCCCGTGGCATCTCTTATGAGTATGACCCTGCTCAAATCCGCTCCTCGCAACGAACCAGGATCTCCGCTTCAACCCCGGGCCGGAGTGTGACCTGCCGGCGCACGTCCCGAAACCCCTCCCGATAGCCGACGACGGTGTAATTGCCGGGATGCAGCTCTATTTCACGCTGCAGAAAACGTCCCAGTCGACCGACCCGATAGATTGACACCTCCGTCTGGTCATCGGAACGGATGCTCAGTGTTACGGGGCGCGCCACCGCCGCAAGCAGATCCGCGAGCCTGTCCCGGTCGGCGCTCAGCCGGGGGCCGGGATCCCGGACTTGCTCAATATACTCCAACAGCAGCTGTGCATTGGCATGGGGCTGATCCGCCTGCAGACGCTCCGGATCATTCAGATAGTGGTCGAGTTTTTTCTGGAGATCCAGGCGCTCCCGGGCCCGCCGCGTCCCCTCGCCGGCGAAGGAGGCATCTGGAGCCAATTCGGCTGCCCGCGTGTAAATGGCAAGGGCCTGCTGCCAATCTTCCTGCCCCTCCGCCCGGCGGCCCTGACGTGCGAGGCGCTGCAGTTCCCTGTCTCTTTTCGCGGATTCAAGGCGCCTGCCGGCATCCCCAAGTGCGGGGGCATCGGGATTCAGCTCACGGGCCTGCGACAATGCCCTGCCCGCCTCCTCTAAATCTCCTGCCCTCAGTGCGGCCAGAAACCCTGTCATGGCAGCGCGAAATTCAGCCTCCCGGGCGGCTTTTTCGTCCGTTTCCGGATCGACCGCCATCCCGGTCACCGCCTCCGTTCCGTCGGCTTGTGCCGCTGCCTCGGCCGCTTCAGCGATTTCCGGGTCTGCCGTGGACCCTGCATCTTCTGTTGCCTCGGCATCCTGACCGCGCGGATCAGCGAGTCCAGCCGTTACGGGTGGGGCAGGCGGATCTGTGGGTTCGGGGCTATCCGGGACTGGGGGATTATTCCGCGGTTCAGCCTCCGCGATTTTCGCGGTAGGGTCCGGTCTGTCTGCCACGGAAGGGAGCAGGATTACCACACCAAGGGCGACAACCAACAGCATCACGCAAGCAGGCCAGAACCATTTCGGTATAGGTTGGGACCCGTTGTCCTCTTTGCCGGCACGCAGGCCCGGCGGTGTCAGCTGAGGGCCTGTTAACACTATGCGGGTATCCATCGACGGAGGCCATTTTTTCACAGGACAAGGCGCACTGAGCGCAGTGTACCTGCCGTACATAAGCGAA